>JAICIH010000056.1 GCA_025924475.1 Bryobacteraceae bacterium | reverse complement strand
TTCTTTTCGTATCCGGGGTATAGCGAAACTTTGTGCGGCTTTGCCGATCCGCGAGTATCGAGCAACGACAAAATTCCGAACCCGAACGTTACTGTGCTGGAGTGGCTCAATAAAAAACCGGCGTATCGGGGGCAAATTGCCGCATTCGGCGCGTGGGACGTCTTTCCGTTCATCTTTAATGAGGAGCGCGCCGGCTTCCCGGTGAATGCCGGATACGATCCCTTTAGTGCCATTCCCGGAACGCCGCGCCTCGATCTGCTCAATCGGATAAAAGCGGAGACCCCGCTCATCTGGCCGGACGAGCCTTTCGATTTTGTGCCGTTCCATACCGCGCTCGAATACTTGCATGCGCGCGATCCGAAGATTCTGTATCTCTCGCTCGGAGAAACGGATGAATGGGCGCACGCTGGAAATTACAGCGAATATCTCAAGTCGATTCGAAGAGTCGATGATTATCTGAGAGAGCTTTGGGAGACGGTTCAAAGCATGCCGGAGTATCGCGGCACCACGACGTTGATCTTTTCTCCGGATCATGGGCGGGGAGAAGGGCCGGAGTGGAAGAACCATGGGCAAAAAGTGCCGGACTCGAAATACATCTGGATGGCATTTTTGGGTCCGGATACCGCGGCGCTCGGCGAGCGGGCGCATATTCCGGCCGTAACGCAAAGCCAGATTGCGGCTACACTGGCGGCGTTGCTTGGCGAAGATTATTCCGCCGATGTGCCGCGCGCGGGAAAGCCAATTGCCGGTGTATTACCTAAATAAGCGATTTCATTTCCTTTAAACATTTCACCTTTATCTTTGGGCAAGGAGGAAACGATTCCCTTTGCTCAAGGCTTTACTATCCGCATCTGCTCTCTGCGTGTTTGCTTCGGTTCTTGGGGCGACCGTTCTCATCAACGGCACACCAAACCTGAGCGGCTCTAGCGGCACGCCTGCCAGCTTGTCACCTACATTTGAGGCAGGAATCGGTTTACTTGCCGGCTCTTCGAACAGTTTTACGTTGACCGCGCGGAATGTGGCGGACACCATTTGGGGAAGCTACGTGGTCAGTGTTCCGAGCGATGGCATAGGAGCACTTAATGGATATTTCGCGATACAGGACAGCGGGTTCACCATTAAATCTCTCGAAATTTCCGGGAAAGGTGGTATAGACGATCTGCAGTTAGATAAAACCGGAGCGCCTGAGCCTGCCGGCCTCGCATTAGTTGGCGGCGGATTGGTGTTCTTGGCTGGGTTCGGGAAGTTTCGGAAGAAACGGTAATTCATGAGATCGTCATGGGGCGGACATCAAAAGTTAGATCGCCGGGATGCATGCTTGAGGCGTGCGGCAGAGCAGACTACACGTGGAATGGTTGGGAACTCCGGCGCGGAGGTTCTCGACCGGCGTATCGCTGCATAGCCATACGCTGCATTCGAGAGAGACGCTGAGCTTTCTCGGGAAATACAACCAAATTCGCGGCAAAGAGGGCATGCGGCTCGACCTTTCGCGGGCCTGGTGGACGCCGCCTCTGGGGCCATACGAGGCTTGGCTGATCGAACGAAACCACATCGAGCAGCGTTTTGGCTTGCTGGCGTTGGTTTCGCTCACCGATCACGATGACATTGAAGCGCCGTTAAAGCTGCGGGTGCTTGGCGAATGCCGCCATGTACCGGTGTCCCTTGAATGGACAGTCCCGTATGGGCCAACGTTCTTCCATCTCGGCGTCCACAATATTCACGCAAGGGCGGCGCGGTCGATTTTTGCGGATATGCAGAGTTTTACTGCGGCGTCGATGCTAGAAACGCTCGCCGCGGAGGCGGGTACCCTTATCGTGTTCAACCACCCGGCTTGGGATGAACACGGTATAGGCCAGGCGGAGCACATGATGTCGCTTGAGCCGTTACGTTAACCCGGACTAACTTGAGCAGTTCGACAGCGCCATACCAGGACATTGCGGAGAGCATCATAATCCCCAATGTGCTGATCACCTGATGAACTAGGAAACCGATCATTTCCCTTGAGATCATGTGTTGGGACGATTATCTTATTTCATCTTTGCGACGATGGCAGAGCACGACATCGTCCGAGCGCAAGTAAAATATTTCTGGCTAGGAATGCGGATAGTTTTGACTTCGCTGGTGAAATTAAGGACCTTTGCTCCCCGCATCTGTCCGAGCCAGCCTGATGTCCATTTGGTAGAACTTGAACATATTTTCTTCGCCGGGCTCCGTGGCTGCCACGAGCCGGTAGCGATCCAGAACGTCGATGATGAACTCCGGCCTTTCGCTCTCCGATAATCGCCTTGTCCATTCGACGAATGTCACCGACCCGAACGCAAAGAACGCTTCTCTGGATTGGAAATCCCAGGCATTCGATTTCGTATTCACCTGGCGAACCCGTAAACCGTTTTCCTCCGCCAGCGCGGCGTACTGTTCGGGCGTGAGATGCAGGTAGGGATCGTGAAAATCGCGAAAATAGCCCATCCAGCGCGGCGAACTGCGCGTTTCTTCGAGGACGTCCTCCAGGCTTTTACGCTCGCCCTTCGGCACCAGTCGCAACTGCGCCATGCCTTCGGGTTTCATCGCTGATCGTATCGAGCGGAGCGCCAGATATTGATCGGGGATCCAATGAAGCGCGTTAAAAGAGATGACCAGGTCGAACTCCTCCTGAAAAGGCAGCTTGCGGGCGTCGGCCGCTTCGAACCGAAGATTCGGATAACTGGCCGTATCGAAATGGCTCGCTGCGAACGCGATCATATCTCGCGAAGAGTCGACCCCTACTACCGTTCCGTTCGGAACCCGCGCCGCGATGCGCGCCGTGACTCTCCCATCGCCGCATCCCACGTCGAGAATTCGCTCCGAGCCTTTCAAATCGAGTAAGGCAAGCACTTCTTCGGCCATGGCTTCTTGCAGTCCCGATCGCCGGACATATTCAGCGGCATTCCATTCGGTCATAGAGAACCCAATTAAGAATAAGCGCAGACCGCGCCGGAAACAGATCATACGTGCGTAATATTTCGAGTGTTATTCTCTTGATTGGCAATCCGCTAGGGTTATGGAGGCGCCCACATCAGGCGAAGTCACCACTCTTCTTAAACAGATAGGAACTGGCGATGGTGATGCCGCCGACAAGCTCGTTCCGCTGATCATGGAGGAGCTGCGGACATTGGCGCGCCTGCAGTTACGAAAAGAACGGCCCGGGCACACGCTTCAACCCACCGCGCTGGTGAACGAAGCCTATTTGCGCCTGGTAACGGATCAGGCGCGCAACTGGCAGAACCGCGCGCACTTCATCGGCGTCAGTGTTTCCATCATGCGGCGAATTCTCATCGATTATGCTCGCCGCAAGCAGGCGCTCAAACGCGGCGCCGGCGTACGCGAAACTGCGGAGCTGGATGACTGCAGCGGATTGTCGCACCAGCAGGCCGATGAGCTGATCGCCTTAAACATCGCGCTCGACCGGCTGGAACAAATGAATTCCCGCCAACGGCAAATCGTGGAGCTGCGATACTTTGGCGGGCTCTCGGTGGAAGAAACCGCCGACCTCCTCAAAATATCGCCCATCACAGTGAAGCGAGACTGGGCTACCGCGCGCGCCTGGCTGAAAGGGCAGGTCAGGCCCGAGACTCTCGAGATGCAGCCGCGCTAACGCAATGCAGCCGGAACAATGGAATAGGGTCGTTGAACTGTTCCAGGCGGCACGCGAAAAAACCGGTGGTGAGCGGATTGCTTTGCTCGATTCCGCTTGCAGCGACGATCCTGCGTTGCGGCGGCTCGTCGAACAAATGCTGCGCGACGACGAAGTCACCAGCAGTTTTTTGAATGAATCCCCGCTCGGCGGCCAAAGAAACCGCGAGTTCATGGCGGGAGTAGTCGCCGGAGTAAAGTTCGGCCGCTATGAAATCGTCGCTCCCATCGGGCGCGGCGGAATGGGCGAGGTCTGGAAAGCGCGCGACCCCGAATTAAGCCGCGACGTCGCTTTGAAGTTTCTGGCTCCTGAAACCGGTCTCCATGCGGAGCGCGAGGGAGCGCCTCCAGGAGCAATGGAACGGCTCACGCGCGAAGCGAGGGCGGCCTCTGCTCTGAATCACCCGAACATCGTAACGGTTCACGAAGTGATCCGGCACGGTGAGACTTCGATCATCGTGATGGAACTGGTCGAAGGAACTTCGCTGCGCGCCCTTTGCGGAACCGCCCAGCCGCTCGATCGTGTGGCTCATTTTGGCTCCCAGATCGCCAGAGCGTTGGCCGTCGCGCATGCCCACGGTATCGTCCATCGCGACATCAAGCCGGAAAACATTCTCGTTCGCAACGACGGCTATGTGAAATTACTCGATTTCGGGCTGGCCCGCCAAGCCGGCGCGGAGACGCTTTCTCCTGGTGGCGGGTTTGCAGGCGGAACGCTGCGCTATATGTCGCCAGAACAGGCGCGCTGTGAAACAATTTCCTCCGCAAGCGATATCTTTTCGTTTGGCCTGGTGCTATATGAGCTAGCGGCAGGCCGGCCTGCATTTCCAGGCGACTCTCCCTTCGCGGCCGTCTCCGCAATGCTCACTTCGGAGCCTGCCGCGCCCTCTTCACTGAATCGCGCGATCCCTGCGAGATGGAATTCGCTCATCCTCGCGATGCTCGCCAAAGATCCCGCTGCTCGTCCCACAGCCGAAAAAATCGCGCAGGCGCTGGAGGAGTTTCAAAAAGGCGGAAAGGGCGCGCGCCGCTTTCGAAAATGGACGGCGGCCGCGCTCGTTGTCACGTTTGCCTTATTCGTAGCCTGGTATTGGAAGCGAGCGCGCAATCAAGCCGGCGCTGCGACGTTCCGGCAGGTCACCACCCTCGTTCCGGAAAATCGCGCGACCGCCGCTGCAATTTCGTCTGATGGAAATCTGCTTGCCTACGCCAACGCGGATGGAATTTTCGTCTCGACCATTCGCAACGGCGCAACACGCACGTTGCCTGGACCGGACAACCATGTCGTGGACCGCTTAGCCTGGTCCCCCGACGGTGCCAATTTAATTGCGAGCGGCTTCTCCGCCGCAACCACCATACCGGATATTTGGCGAATCTCCATCGCTGGCGCGCCTCCACGTCTGCTGCGCACTCGAGCGCGCGAGGCGACTCCTTCACCCGACGGAACGCGCATCGCCTTCATCAGCCAGGACCGGTCGGAAGTCTGGGTGATGGCTGCGGATGGCCAAGCGGCTCGTGCTGTTACGCGGCCTACCGACCGAAATGTGATCCTTCTGGCGCTTTGGTCGCCGGACGGCCGTCGCATCGCGTTTCAAAATCACCATTTTTTGCCTGGTCACGATTACTACAGCTACGAGTCCGTCGATCTTGCATCGAATAAGACCGTCGTGCTGGTTCGAGGCTCCTGGATGAATTCCGCCGCCGCGCTACCCGATGGCCGCGTGTTATTTCTTCAGTGGGATACCGCCGATTTCACCTCGTCTCGCGAACTCTGGGAAGTGCAGACAAATCTGGCCACCGGAGCGTTTGTTGGGAAACCGCGTAGAATCGCACGAGTCGATGGCGAGGACACAAACCTGATGAGCCTCAGCGCCGCGGCGAATGGGAAACGCGCGGTGGTGCTCAAGCGGTACGATCAAAAACCGGTATTCGTCGCAGATTTCGCTCAGCCGCCTCCTCGCATTTCCAACATCCGGCGATTGACGTTCGACGACCGGACCGATTATCCGCATGCCTGGACCGCGGACAACCGCGCGGTGATTTTCGAATCGAATCGGAACGGCAATTTCGATCTTTTCAAGCAGTACGTCGATCGGCGCACCCCTGAGTCTCTCATCGCTACGCCCTATACCGAGATGTTGCCGCAATTGTCGCCGGACGGGCATTTCATTTTGTATGCGGCAAAGCCGCCGGAAGAGCAGAAGCCCTGGTTTTATCTCCCGGGCACGTATCGTCTCATGCGTGTGCCTGTTGAGGGTGGAACGCCCGTGGAAGTGCCTATCGGCGGCCTGTTGGATGAATTTCGCTGCGCGCTGGCGCCCGGCGCGCGCTGTGTACTGCGCACTTCTGTTCCGGGCGATTATCGCGCGTACTTCGACTTGGATCCCATTCGCGGCAAAGGCCGCGAGCTGGCGCGTGTCACCTGGTCTAGCGAAATTTTGGGAGATTGGGACGTCTCGCCCGACGGCAAATACGTTGCCATCCCGAATCACGAATCACGCGAAGCGCGCATTCGAGTGGTCTCTTTAGAGCCGGGACCCGGTGAAGCGCGCGAGCGCGATCTGGTGTTGAACGGCCTTACTGATTTAAATGGCTTGGTCTGGGCTGCTGACGGCAGCGGTTGGTTTGTGTCGGTGAATGTGCCCGTCAGCAAGCGGCTCTTCTATGTGTACCTCGACGGCCGTATCCATCCTTTGGGAGACATTCAGGGCTGGGCCGTGCCCTCGCCCGACGGACGCCATGTGGCGTTCCTGAATAACATCATTGCCACAAACGCTTGGCTCATCGAACGTCATTAAATGACGGCTTACTCGGCCCGCAGAGCCTCCGACGGGTCTATTGCAGCGGCCCGCCGTGAAGGCAGGTAACTTGCCAGCGCGGCGATCGCAACAAGACCTAGCGAAACCAGCAAATAGGTGAGCGGGTCCGCCGGGCTGATGTGGAATAGCAGCGACGCCATGAGTCGCGTGACGCCGAAGGCCACTACCAGCCCAATCGCCGCCCCGGCGCTCGTCAACAGAATTCCATGGCGGACAAACATCGCCGTCAGTTCACCCGGCTGCGCTCCCAGCGCCATGCGGATGCCGATTTCGCGGGTCCGCTGCGATACTGCGTACGCAATCACGCCATAGATCCCAATTACTCCCAGCAGCAGCGCCATGCTCCCGGCGATCGCCATCATGACCAGAGTGAATGAAGTGCGTGCCATTGATTTTTTATAGATCTGGTCGAGGGTCTGCGCCGACGCAACCGGCAAATTAGGATTTACCGACCAGACCGCCTGCCGAAGTTCCTTGAGAAAACTCTCCGAGCCCGTGCGCGAGCTACGCACCACGAACGATGCGCCACGCCGGATGAATGGTTTGTCGCCCCAGAAATTATCGAGCAGCGGCGGCCAATAAACGATCGTGGGCGGCCTTTCGTTCACGCCTCGTGCATATACGTTGCCGACTACTCCGACGATCTCGCGCCAGGCATCGTTCATGCCTTCGCGGATTTCGTGATGGAGCGCGTTCGCCGGCGTGCCCCAATATTCACGCGCCAAATTTTCTGAGATGAGGGCGACGGGCGCGCGATTGTAAAGATCCGTCCAGGTGAGATCGCGGCCGGCCACCAGCGGAACTCCCAGCGTCGCGTGCAGCCCGGGTGAAATGAACTCGAAGCGGCGGATCGGTGGAAGCTGTCCGTCTTGCTTGACGCGGTCGCGCGCAAAAAGAACGTCGGAAGTGTTATGCCCGTCCATCGGTACCGCCGAGGTCATGGCCGCCGATACAACGCCTGGAACCCGCCGGATTTGATCGAGAATATCGTTCTGCATGCGCAGAACTTTTTCGGGCTCCTTCACCTGCGCCTCCGGTATGGAAAGGCTGAAAGTCTGAACCTGAGCCGGATTGGAGAATCCCGGTTGTATGCGCATCATGGTGCGGAACGTACGGAGCATCAGCCCGGAGCTGATCAGCAGTACCAACGCCAGCGCCACTTGCGCTACGACGAGCCCGTTGCGCGCACGATGACGCTCCCTTGTTTGGCTGAGCCCGCGCCCGCCTTCCCGCATGCCCGTCCCCAAACGCGCCCCGGCGTGTTTAAACACCGGAAGCGCGCCGAAAAGCAGACCGGCGAACACGGAAACGAGCAGACTGAACAACAATACCGGTCCGTCGATGCCGATGTCGGCGAGCCGCGGAAGTCCGGCCGGCGCTATCTTTACCAATAAGCGCAGCGCGCCGTAGGCGGCCAGAAGCCCGCAAGCGCCGCCGAACACGGCGAGCGTCAGACTCTCGGTCAATAGTTCCCCCGCGATACGAGCCCGGCTGGCGCCGAGAGCCGCGCGAATGGCCAGTTCCAGATGCCGCGATTCGGCCCTGACCAGCAGAAGATTCGCGACGTTGGCGCAGGCGATCAGCAGCACAATCCCGATCGTCCCCATCAGCACCCACAGAACGGTGCCTACATCGCCAATAATCATCTGTTTAAACGGCCGGAACGCGGGCGCGATGCGCGCCTGCTCGAACAGCTTGACGCTGAATCCGGGCGGAGGCTGAAAGTTCCGGTTCATGATCGGCAGCATGCGCGCTCCGTCCGCGTTCGCCGCCGCTAGAGTGACGCCCGGTTTGACTCTGGCTATCCCCTGGAAGCTGAAATTCCCAAGGAATGTCTTGCTGCGGTCGAATTGCAGCGGTTGTATCAGCGAGACGTCCATATCGAGGAAACGGAAACTGCGCGGCATTACGCCAATTACCTCCCGCGCTTTACCGTCGATCAGGATGCGGCGCCCGATGATCGAATGGTCTCCGCTGAATTTACGGCGCCAATAGCCGTCCATCAGGATGACCGTGCCGGGACTATTCGGCAAAGCGTCTTTGCCGGTAAAGGAGCGGCCCAATGCAGGAGCGACGCCCAGAATCGGAATAACCCCATCCGTTACCAGAAGAGAGGGCGTCTGCTCCGGTTCGGAAATCCCGGTGACGCTGACACTATCGCCCGTAAAGACACCTACGTCCACAAAGCTGCGGTTCTGTTCGCGAAACGTGAAGTACGCCGACGGCGAATTGGTGAGCTCCTTGATATTGATTCCCGGCGCTGTCAACCTGAGGCTGATCAATTGTTCCGAGTGGGGGTAGGGAAGAGGCTTCAACAGTACGCCCTCGATCACGCTGAATACCGCTGTGTTAGCGCCTATGCCGAGCGCCAGCGTCACTACGGCCGCAATCGTGAATAAGGGAGTGCGGAAGAGACGGCGCAGAACCTGCATGAACGTGCTCCTTGGAAACTATTACGGATCACTCTGTCGAAAGGTTCTTAGAAAAGTGTCAGAGTAAAGATATGTCTAGCGTATCTCCGGTTGCCGATTCCGTAGCCGCCCGAACACACGGGCTCTATATAGGAGGCGAGTGGGTCGAAACACCCCGCCAGGATGAAGTCAAGCTTCCGTACGATAGCTCGGTCGTGGGGCTCGTGGCCCATGCCGAAGCGCAGCATGTAGAGATGGCCGTACGGGCCGCCTCGCAGGGCGCCTCGGCAATAGCCGGTCTTACGAATTACCAACGCGCAGAGCTGTTGCTGCGAATTGCCGAAGAACTGAAAAAAGACGGCGCCGAATTAGCGCAACGAATTTGCGCCGAGACCGGCAAGCCTATGAAGGAAGCGCGCATCGAAGCCAGCCGCAGCGTGAACACGCTCATTGCGGCCGCGCATGAGGCCCGCGAGTTGCACGGCGAAGTAGTGCCGATGGATTTTGCCGCCGGCGCCGAAGGCCGGCTGGCCATGACCATGCGCGAGCCGCTCGGTGTGATCGGTGCTATCACGCCATTCAATTTTCCGCTGAATCTCACGCTGCACAAACTGGCTCCTGCGCTGGCGGGCGGCAACGCCGTAGTTCACAAGCCGGCCGAACGGACCCCTCTCAGTGCGTTGCGGCTTGCTGAATTGGTGAATCGCGCCGGCGCGCCCAAAGGCGCCTACAATGTCCTCACCGGCGATGGGCCGGTTCTCGCGCAAGCCATGCTGCGCCACCCCGAGATCGCGATGATGACGTTCACCGGAAGCATCCAGGTCGGTACGGAGCTGCGCGCTCGCGCCGGGCTGAAGCGCATGACGCTCGAACTCGGCAACAACTCCGCCGCGATTATCGAACCGGATGCCGATCTCGAGACAGCGGTGAAGCGCTCCGTGCAAGGTGCGTTCGGCCATAGCGGGCAGATCTGCATCTCTCTGCAGCGCGTTTTCGCGCACGATGCCATCGCCGATAAATACGTAGACGGCCTCGTCACGGGCGCCCGAAAGCTGCGGCTCGGCCATCCCTACGAAGATTCCACGGATATTTCGTCGTTGATCGATGAGAAAGCCGCGGTGCGCGTCGAGAGCTGGATTCAACAGGCCGTAGATAGCGGTGCTCGCCTCCTGTGCGGCGGCAAGCGCACCAAAGCGACGATCGAGCCGGCGGTGCTGGTCGATGTCCCCGCTTCCGCTCGCATTTCCTGCGAAGAAGTATTCGGACCCGTGGTAGCCGTCTACCGCTACTCGTCTCTCGAAGACGCCATCGCCCGCTCGAACGACACGCCCTACGGCTTGCAAGCCGGCATTTTCACCACGAATATCGCGCGCGCCTTTTCGGCGGCAAAGAAGCTGCGCTTCGGCGGCGTGCTTATCAACGATATTCCCACCTTCCGCATGGACCACATGCCCTACGGCGGCGCAAAACACAGCGGCTTGGGCCGCGAAGGCCCGCGCTACGCCATCGAAGAAATGACCGAGCTGAAATTCGTTTGCTGGAAGACGGAATAAACCATCGCTTTCCAATCTCCAAACTATTTGTCATATAATTGTTTTTACGGGTTCGATGCTTATCCTCGTTCAGGGCGGCATTATTATTAGCGTGGCCATTACTGGCCCTGCCTAATACCCCGTGCGAAAGTTCTAAGTGGAAAAGGCCATCGGCGGGGTAAACCAGCCGATGGCCTTTTATTTTGCGTACAGGAAAGATCGATGAAGATTCAAACGTTCGACACAACGCTTCGGGATGGCACGCAGGGCGAGTCCGTCTCTTTCTCGGCGGAGGATAAGCTGCTGATTGCCCAAAAACTCGATGAGCTCGGAATCGACTACATCGAAGGCGGCTGGCCGGGCTCGAATCCCAAGGACAAAGCGTTTTTTGAGCGCGCTAAACATCTGCGCCTGACGCATTCCAAGCTCACCGCTTTCGGCTCTACGCGTTTGGCGAAGAATTCGGTCGAAGACGATCCGAACGTACGCGAGTTGATTGCCGCCGAAACGCCCGTGGTCTCCATTTTTGGCAAGACTTGGGATTTTCATGTGCGCCGCGCTCTCGGAATCAGCGAAGAAGAAAATGTGAAGCTCATCTCCGATACAGTGCGCTACTTGAGAGCCCACGGCCACGAGGTGGTCTACGATGCGGAGCATTTCTTCGACGGCTATCGCGCCAATCCGAGTTATGCGCTGAAGACACTCGAAGCCGCGCAAAAAGCCGGAGCCGGAGTGCTTTGCATGTGCGATACCAATGGCGGCTCTCTGCCCATGCAAATCGGCGAAATCGTGGCAGTGGTGCGCAGCCGCTTCGATGGCGTGTTAGGCATTCATGCGCATAACGATTCCGAGCTGGCCGTCGCGAATACGCTGGTTGCCGTCGAGGCCGGCGCTACCCACGTGCAGGGCTGCATGAACGGCTACGGCGAGCGCTGCGGCAACGCCAACTTGTGCTCGATTCTCGCGAATCTCGAATTGAAGCTGGGCCATACCACCATTGGTCACGACAAGCTCAAAAATCTCACCAGCGTGGCGCGTTTTATCGCCGAGATGGCCAATCTTCCGCTGCGCAGCGATCAGGCGTTCGTCGGTCCCAGCGCGTTTGCGCACAAGGGCGGCATTCACGTGAGCGCGGTAATGAAAGACGCGGCGACTTATGAGCACATCCGGCCCGAAACCGTAGGAAACCGTCAGCGTGTGTTGCTCAGCGATTTGTCCGGACGCGGCAACGTCACGTATAAGCTGAAACAACTCGGCCTGAAAGAGGACCTGCCAGAGACCGCGCGCCGCGAAATCCTCGATCGCATCAAACGGATGGAGCACGAAGGCTACGATTTCGAAGCCGCCGAAGGCACTTTCGAGCTGCTGGTCCGCGAGGCGATGGAACCGAATTTTCATCCGTTCGATGTAGTCGGCTACGAAGTATCCACCAAGCTGGAAGGCGAGGAAACGGTAACCTCGGCAAACGTTACTTTGCGGGTGGGCGAGACGGTGCATTCTTCCATGACCACTGGCAACGGTCCTGTGCACGCCTTGGATGTCTGTCTCCGCAAGTGCCTGGCGCCGGCCTATCCAGCCATCACTGATGTGCGCCTCACCGACTATAAAGTGCGCGTGCTTGGCGCCAAGGGCGGCACCGAATCCAAGGTGCGCGTTCTAGTCGAATGGAGCGACCATCAGCGGAGCTGGGCCACAGCCGGCATTTCCGACAACGTGATCGACGCCAGTTGGCGCGCGCTTGTCGATGCTCTACGGCTCGAGCTGATGCGCTTGCTCGAGACGCTCGAACCTTCCGAGCCGCTGGTCTCAGCCCGCATTTGACATAATCTTGCAGGTTATACCTGCTATGAATTCTGTCTCGCGAAGAAATGCCTTGAAAACCCTGGGCGCGTCTGCGCTCGCTGCATCGCTGCCACGCGGAGCCTCCGCTGCCTTTAACGATTGGCCGCGCGTCGAGGGCCCGGACACCCCCAAACTCTGCCTCGGCATCGGCCCTTTGACGGAAGCGTCTTTGCGCGAAGTGAAGCAGTTGGGTGTCAACTACGTGCTCCGTGGCGGCCCGCGCGAGCTTCCCTGGCGCGAGGACGACCTCCAAAAGATGATGGACACAGTCAAAGCGGCCGGCTTGCAGTTGGGCAATCTGATGATCTCCGGTTTTCCTAACACGATCTACGGCCGTCCCGGCCGCGATGAAGAAATCGATAAAGTGCGGCAATCCATCCGCGCCGCCGGCAAGGTGGGTCTTCCGGTGATCGAATATAACTTCTATGCGCACCGCGCCATGGAAGGTTATTACTACGAAGCCGGACGCGCCGGCTCCGGCTATACCGCTTTTGATTACGAGCGGATGAAGGGACTCGAGCCGCTGCCCAAGGAAGGTGCGCATACACTCGATGAAATGTGGAACAACGTTTCCTACTTTCTGAAAGCTGTGGTGCCTGCGGCGAAAGAAGCGAACGTGCGCTTGGCGCTACATCCGAACGATCCGCCGGCCCCCATCAGCCGTGGCTCGGGCCAGATCATGGGAACGGTCGCGGGATGGAAAAAACTCGTAGATATCGTTCCGAGTCCGTTCAACGGTATTACTTTCGATTGCGGAGTCACGCGCGAAATGGGCGAAAATCCGGTCGAGGTCTGCCGTTACTTCATGAAGAAGGATTGCATCAACCACGTTCACTATCGCAACGTGCGTGTCCGCAAACCTTACGAGCAGTATTCGGAAGTATTCATCGATGAAGGCCAGGTGGATATGTTCGGCGTCATGCGCGAACTAGTCAAGCTGAAATATCCCCGCCTCATGTATCCCGAGCATCCACGCGCGCTGGACGTGGATAAAAACGATTCGCAAATCACCTCTTCGGCTTTCAAATCCACCTATCCCGGCGGCGGCTCTTACGCCGGTTACGCATTCAATGTCGGATACGCGCGCGCGATGATGCAAGCCGCGCTCGAATCCGCTTAGAAAGTCTTCAGAAACTCGATGAGCGCTCGCTTGTCCTGATCACTGAGCCCCGGTTCCGGCGCCGCTCCGGATTGGCCGGGCTCTACGTATCCGGTGCCGAAATAATGACCACGATTGACAATCAGGTCCGGACACTTGCTCAGACCCAACATCGGGTCTACCAGATTTTTCAATACTTGGCGAGCCTGTTCATCCGTGGCGTTGGAAGGCAATCGGAGCAGGTCGAGTTTCATGCGAATCAACAGATCCACCAGTTTTCCCGCCTGCTCCACGTGCTTAGCGGGATTGTTACTTTCCGCGAGCGGATTGAGATTGGTGAGAAGCCCTATCGGCGTGCCCGTGGGAATCGGTCCAATCTGTACGCCGTCGTCACCGAATAGCCAGGGCAGCAGGCGCTGCGATGGCGCGCGCAGCTTCTGCAGTGCGTTCGGCAGAAATCCGCTTGCCAGATGCAGAAAACTGCGCGTGGTAGTGCGATCGATGCGGCCTGGTATCTTCGTCCCGAGCACTTCGTCATGGTCGCGCTTCTCCGGCCACAACATCTTCTCGATGGAATCGTTGAACGAGCGCATACGCGCTTCGACGGAAGGACTTTCTTCGAATTTTCCGACCGTATTGTTCAGCAGGAACGGTGCGGTTGACCACAAGCTGATAAGCGACGGCGGGCGCGTGTAGCCTCGGCCTCCCGCCGGCAATGTATATTTGTGAGGTTCTCCGGTGACCGGATGGTACCAGGTGATTTCGCCAGCCGACGGCAAATCCTTGTACGATTGGGACGAAAAATCATTCCAGATATTGCCGCCGATCGCGTTGGTCGCCAGCGGACTGCATCCATTGGTGTGCAGCAGCGTTACCGGAACGCGGAACTCTGCCGAAAGATAATTGTCATTCAGAAAATCGTCGGCCAGCACGATCTTCCGCATCTGCTCTTTGAACTCGGGCGTTTTCGTCCAATCCCAATATTTGTTCCAGCAGGTCATGTAATCCTTGCCCGCGCAGCCACCGGGGTCAAGCCCGGGCGCGGCGGGCGGCAGCTTGCTCGAATGACAACGCGCGCAGGTTTCGGCGAAGACGATTTTGCCGCGTGTCAGCAGCGCCTTGTCCTTCGTGAGATATTGTTCGCCGCCCGGCGCGTCCTTCAAGTGGTGGGCGCCTGTCGTTTTCAGGAAAAATGCCGCTGTGGCGGGCGTCTGCGCCTCGGTTGCTTTGAAATAGGCCGAATTGGCCCGCGAAACGGAAATTTCAATCGGTGTGATTGGCTTGCCGCCTACCAGCGCGTTGAAATGCAGCAGCCATTCTTCGCTGAACGTCCCGATGTTGAGATACACACGATTCAACGCGCCTAAAGCGCCTACCGAATCCGACCCGTCCTTCAGCACGCGCGGCGTCCAAACGGTGTCCGGCTTCTTGAAATATTCCGTGAGCGGTCCGGACGCCATGTAGTCGTTGAATTGCTTGTTATTCAGGCCGCCACCGGCGAGCGTTTCTTTGCCCCAGCGCTTGGCCTCGTTCAATCGCGGCCCCAGCAGATAGATCGCATTCATCGTTCGCGGATTATTGATGTTGTCGGTCGAGACGAACGATGTATCGAGCGTGCCGGGGCGCGAAGTATGGAAGAGCTGATACACGAAATTGTGGTCATGGGCCGACGGGCTCGAGTCCGGCAGCGCCGATCCGATTTGCCAATAGAAAATCCGGTCCGTCCAGAAATATTGCGCGCCGACATTCGAGCTCAGGTTTTCCCATTTCGGATGATCCGGATCTGCCGGCGGTTTTACAGGATTCGGACCCACATGGCAAAAGCCGCAGCTCATGCCGACTCGGTACGGTCGCACCAGATCCTTGCTGTTGTAGTAAGAAGGATCGTTATAGTAACGCACCGGGTCCCATCTACTTGCCGCTTTCTCGTCGAAGTCCGGATTGGGGAACATTCGTAGTCCTACGATACCCGTCGCATAACCGTAGAACGAGCCGGCCGGAATGTTCTTTCCGCGCGCGCCGATCTTCACGCCAGGATATTTCGTTTCGTTCTCGAAAGGATCGGCCGGACAATCGGCCGAGCGCTTGTCAAGCCACAACCCGTATCGTTTCGGATCGGGCCCGGTGGCCTTCTCAAAGCACGGTTCATTTACCAGGCCCAGATATTCCCAGCGGTTGTCACGGCTGTATTTCAAGGTCGGGTTCGACGAGATCGTCTTCAAAAAATCAAGTGCGCCGAAACTACGATAGCTAAGCGTATTCCACAGGCGATCGTTACCGCCAGCCCAGACAATCCATGTGTTCCGGCCCTTGATCTCATCGGGGGTTAGAGCAACGCCGCCGTCCATGTCATGAAAATAGTCTTCGTCCGCAGCGGGAAACGTAGAGGCGTCGCGGCCTGCCAGCAGCGCTTCGTCCTTTACATGGCCCGCCTTAGGCTCTCTCAGCTTGACCCAGATAAAGATCGCAACTGCGACGAGTGCGACAGCGACCACAATTCTGACAAGCCATTTCATGAACCCCCCCATTCTTCTAACTGATCCCTCCTGGCGAAGCGTTTCACGCTCCGGCCCTGACAAAGTAACGTAAAGCGCGCAAGCCTGGCAAGAAAAAATAAGCGCCCCCGCGCACTGTGATGAACTGCGGCAATCCGGAAACCCTGGAGCTAAGGCCGGCGGCCTGCGGAAGGCAAAATGCGTCCGTCCCGGAGCCATCTATCAACGGTTCGCGATTCCCGAGTAGCGGATCGCTCTCACCGGTCATGCCGTTGAACTTCGAATTCATTAGCCAGGCGTTCTGTACGAATTCAAATTGCCGCGAGATATTGCCGTTCAGGCAAATAAAATGCAAGCCTCGCTCCGGGTCTCCCGGGGGCGCGGGTTGTAGTGCGTCTTCCCGCGCGAGAGCGGGCCCGTACTCGCGGCCTCTTCTCACGATTCGGTGAAAGCGAGTGGAGGCAATCAAATCGTCGCGAAATTTTCTTGGCTTTAGCGCCAGTTGATGAATCAATTTATCCAAGGTGCCGTTTACGGCGGTCGAAAAATCCGCCGTTCGCGGGTTCGCGCGACGAAGATGAGCGCCAAACGGACAACGCAGCCCCTGGGCGTCCGCCTCGTATGTAAATCCGTTCTTGCCAGTGGCAGCAACCAGCGGGTCGCCGTCCAGAGTGCGACCGATCATGCTTTCGGCCAGCTTGTCGCGTTCGCTTGCGGCGCCGCCGGCCGCGCGATCGACAAACTGCCAAAAGCCGCGCACATCCTGCTGCAGATGCCGAAATACCAGGTAAGTGCCATTGCGGCCGACATCGCACTTACTGGAATCGTCTTCGGCTGACGGCAAATCGCCTGCGGCCACTAATGGCCGGTCCGTGTATTTCCCATACTCATTGCGGAAACCGAGCAGGCACTCTCCCAGCGCTAGTTGGTTTGTGTAGGTCAACTGATCCGCCACGAACGGCCGGCGCAATCCCCAATCCAGTTCCGGCTCGCTGATCCCATCCGCAAATCCGAATGGTTCTCTGCCGTGAAGATCGCTGGTTTCGAGCGTCTCGATGACGCGAAACGCGCTCTCCCAAATTCGGTCTTGCAACGTGCTCATCCATCCGGCGAGTCTGCCGGGCTCCGCATAAAACATCGCCGCCAGGTGCGGCGCCTGTTGCGGGTTGCCACCCCAGCGCCAGCCTGCCGGCGCGCTCGCGCCCACATCGCCGAGCCGCCGCGAGCGGCTTTCCTCGCCCGTCATTCCGGAAAGAAATTCGCTCGAAAATCCCGCCATCAGCGCTTCGGATAGCCCCATCGCCCGCAGCCCCGGCGCCGTAAAGGCGATTTGCAGAGCCGTTGGCGGAGGCGGCTTCTGATCTCTGGCCGAGGACACTGGCGCGCTGCTAAGCCAAACCCGCGCCGCCGCGGCGTCTTTGATTTCCAGAAGCAGGAAACACGCTTCGGTCATGTGCTTATAGCCGAAGCGGACGATGCCCTGAATATCGGCAAAATCGACGCCGCTCACAGAAGCGCTAGCCATTCGCTTGCCTCCTCGTCCGATAGCGATGCTTCCAACCCCTGACGGATGCGCGTGTTTCTTTCCAGGTCCGCTGCCGTAAGCCCCGGATGCGCGGTGTACCAGACTTCCGTCGCCAGCTCATGCCGCCGGATGAAATATTTGAATTTTTGCTCGTTTTTCGCTCCGCCTAAGACGAGCCAATCGCTTTTTGGATATCCGACCCCGTTGCTGAAAACGACATTCAGCCCGAACGCCACTTTGTTGATGAAATCGTCCATGTAGCTGTCGAGGCTTCCATCGTAATTACTTGCGAAAAATAGCCGCTGTTTTCGATCGAGAAATACCCAGCGTGCGAAATGAATGGTGCTGACGCGCGTTAAGTGCCCCCGATTGTAAATGTGCCGCGCGGTATAGTCGAGCAGCCAAAGAATGAATGTGATCGTCGAGCGCCGGAATAGTCCCGGCTTCAGCGTCCCCATGGCGCTGAATTGGTTGGCGACGTAGTGATCCTCGAGCGAGGACAGCTTCGCGGCGTGCGCGCTTTCCGGCACCGGACAGATCTCGGGGTCATGCCGTTCTTTGCTGCGCAGTATAACCGCGAAGAAAGGCAAATATAAGAGCAGAAATGGCGACAGCAGCAGCACCGCCAGCGGAACGCCGATCAGGTTCGCGAGATTGCGGATCGTCCAGCCGATCGGAGTCCGAGCTTCGGGGGTAAGGCGCAGCCGGCCGGCCGCAGTTTCGGCATCGACGTAGCCGCGCAACATTCGATGCATCTCGCGCGGCGGCTTGCCTGCCACATCGGCGCGTTTTTGCTGCAAGTAGGCGGCCAATGCCGCTTCTTCGCGAAGCTGCCGCACCGTACGCCCGCGCCAGTTGATATAGTTCGCCGCCGGCTCCACTCGGTATTGCTCTATCCATGCTTTCAGGTCGTCTCTCGGCGCAGGCTGGCAGCAGGAAAAGATAGTGCGTAAACCTTTCGATGAATGCTGCATGAGCTGCGCAAGAAAATCGTCGGCGTCCCCGTCCACATCCGCGAGCATCGCCAGGTACAACGGATACGACCGGCGCGGCACGCCGTACACCTCGATGTCGTCCTTCGTCGGATCGTCGAGAATGACGAGGCGCGAAAAATGAATGTCAAAGCGTCCGAATGGCAATAGCGGATTGTTGGCGTCCGCCCGCCCGGGCGCGGCATTCATTGACGCAAGAATTCTGCGCAGTTCTTCCACCCGCCCGCTGTCTACGGGCGCCAGAATCATGAAGCTCGACTGAGGGGTCATGGAGGCTTTGGAGCCTAAGTCAAAACTGGAGGCAGAAATCGATTAAGCGCTTCTTATCCCAATACACTTTGCCCAGATACAATTTCGGTTCGAGCTGCCGGATTTCGTCGCGTATCCAGTGCGCCAGGAGCGAGGTCTTCGAGTAGTCGAGCACGATGCATTCCTTTCCGTCGAGCCAACTCTTGTCCTTGTAGACTTCGGCCACAATCGCATTCAGGCCTAGCGGTGTGATGCGGTTCGTGAGCACCCCGCGCTTGCCGTCAAACGTCTTTCCACGCCAGGCGAATATATTGACAATCTCCGCGATTTCATCGCTGAATGTCGTTCCGGGCGCGATAATGGCGGTTCCCTTGGCTTCCCCGTCCGGAATGGGGCCGCTCTCGCTTTTCTTGAACAAATCATCCAACTGTCCCTGGCTCATCGTCAGGAGTTGCTTCGCGTCCACAATAAAATCCCTTTCCCGTGCTTTTATGTGCGGCTGATTTCCGGAATAATATCACTTCTTGCTTTGTTCGAGGATAATTTGAGCGGCTTTTTCGCCGATCATATATACCGAACTTGCGATAAAAAAGCCCGGAATGCGCGGAAAAACCGAGGCGTCTACCACCCGCAGTCCCTCCACGCCGCGCACGCGGAAATCGCTTGCAAGTACTTTGCCAATGGGACACGTGCACGATGCATGATGTCCCCAGGTATTGGAGCGAACGAACTCCCGCAGCTCCGCATCGCCCGTCAGATGATCGCCCGGCAGTTCCTCTTCAGCGATGAGGCCTTGCTCCTTCAGCGGCCGAGTCAACTTGCGCACAAACCGGATGCCGTCGACCACGGCGTCGATGTCCTTATCGCCGCCTTCGGCAAAATAGCGGAAATCGATCTCCGGCGTATCGCGCGGATCGGCCGAACGAAGCGTGACTTCTCCGGCGTGGTTGCGCGTATGCGCCTTGAGCACAACCCATGTAAGGTAATTCAATTTTTCAGCGAATTCTCGCGAATAAGCCGGATAATATCCGCTGAACCTCGCGAGCAGGCACATGCAGAATTGATCCGGAATCCCGCCTGACTCAGGCGAATGCCGGAATAAGGTCAACACCGAGCCGTTGGTCGTATAAACTCCTTCGCGCCGTTCCTGCCATTGCCGGAACTGCGGATCGCCGGGCGAAAATGTTGCGCCGTCGAACGCCTCCCAGGCTTTGAAGTTCATCCGGTTCACCACGCCGATTTCATAGCGGTCCTGCAGATTCTTGCCCACTCCGGGTAAATCGGCGCGCAGCGGAATGCGGTGTTTGCGCAGCGTTTCGGCGGGGCCGATGCCGGACAGCATAAGTAATTGAGGGCTGTTGAATGCGCCGCCCGATAGAATGACCTCGCGCGACGCGCGCACTGCACGCGCTATGCCGGGCGAATCGCTCGGCCGGTCACAGGCGCGATAGAGTTTTGCGCCTTCCAGGTACGCAACTCCAATCGCCCGATTTTTTTCATCGAACAAAACTTTCGTCGCCAATGCGTTCAGCACGATGCGCAGCCGTTCGGGATAGCGCCGTGCCACGTCAAGGAGCCGCTCGCGCGCGCCGATCCTCTCATGATGGCGTGTGGTGAGAGGTGTGTAGCGAATCCCGACGGAATTTTCGCGGCCGGTCCGGCAATCGTTCGGATCGAAGCCGCTTTCGAGCGCCCAGCGGATGCGCCGGAGCCGGTGGCCATCTTCGGCAAACGCTTCCACTGCGGAATCGAGTATCGTTTCGAGCAGCGATTTGTTGCACAGCGCCGCCATCGGCAGCGCCTTCTCGGTGTGAAGCCACCCGTTCCAACCATGGCGCGTAGGATTGATGCCGAGCTTCCCTAGCAATCGGAACAACGGCCGATGATGGCAGTTCTCGAGACGCTCGAACACGCGCCGCATGGCATCCGGCCGCCAACTCGCATCGCCGGTGCTTTCCGCAATGTAGTCCCAATCGGAAGCCTGCGGATAGACGAAGATCATGGCGTTGTGCGCGGTGCATCCGCCCAGTGTTCCGGCTCGCGGATACAGCACTCCACCGCGCGATGCGAGGAATTTCGGATCGCCGCGCTGCGCCTCTTCGTCCGCATAGTGGCGAACGAAGAAATCCCACTTCATGGCATTGTTTTCCGAGGCGAACGCGTGAAATGCCGGTACGCGATAGTCGTATGGCAATCGATTCACATTCGGCTGGATGGAATCTCCGCCGGAGAGCTCGAACGGATCGCCTCCCGCTTCGAGAACCACCACTTTTTTCCCGGCTTCGGCCAGCCGCGCCGCCACTGTCCCGCCGCCCGCGCCGGAACCGATAACTACGTATTCACATTCAAGGTCGGGTTGCTGCAAATCACAGATAGAATAGCGGAAGCGTACGGCGAAGTGACACCAAGCGTCGAGATGAGTCTCGACGCGGCACGCAAAGTGCGTGCGCCACATTAACGCGCTCGGTTGGCTTCGGCGAGTAAACGCTCGGATTCTGCCATATCGCGGTTCAGATCGCGGAGCTGCTGGGCATCGACCTTCACTTCGGCGAGGAGAATTTCCCATTTGTGGCGTTCCTTCTTCATTTCGTGGCGCTCTTGTCTGCGGGTTTCATTGGCCTGAGCATGCTGTTGCCGTTCGAAGCCAATTTCGGCTTTGCGCTTTTCGGTTCTTAGCTTTAGCAGGTCGTTCAGGGCTTTGTGGAAGGCGCGCTCATGCGTGGTCTGGTAGCGCAGGTAGAGTGCCAGCTTGCGATCGTCGATGATTTGGCCGGTGGTGTAGTCGAAGCAGGCTTCTTCCAGCCGCATGGCGCGGTGGCGGAGCCAGTGGTGTTCGGCCATAGCCTGGACGAGCGCTTCTTCGGTGGGAGTCTCCGGTTGATGCTCCTGCTGGAACTGGGCCAGGAGTTTGAGGTAGTCGGTCTGCGATTCGCAGGGCAACACCCAGAATTCGCTAGACGTAGTGAGGCCATGACGGAAGTTGTTGCGCGCGGCGGCGGCGCGTCCTGCCTCCGATTTTGGACCCGTTGAGAGTTGTGCGTTCGCCTGATTGGCGGCGATCTGCGCTTGGGTAGACATAACGCCCATGAGTGTCGCTTTAGGGTGTGCGACGGGAGGGGCGGTAAATGGCCGAAGATGTTGAAAAGTATGGGATGTAATTCTTTTTCGAAATTTGTGACCGACTTGCAAAATTCAATCGGCGTGGGCTGAGGGAGGCGCTGAGGTGGGCGGCGTGTGAGGAGAAGAGCGCTGGGCCGTTGGCTAGCGCGAGAGCAAGGCACGCCGCGACGGAGGATGCTCGCCGGG
>JAICIH010000055.1 GCA_025924475.1 Bryobacteraceae bacterium | reverse complement strand
CTCGGTACGCTCCTCGGTGTGCCATGCGCGCTCGCCGCCGTCACATTGTTGCAGTCACAACTGTTCGGCATCGCACCGCATGATCCCGGAATGCTGGCCGCTTGCACGGCGTGCATAATCATCACCATCATCCTCGCCTCGATTGCGCCTATCCGGCGCGCGTTGTGCATTGCACCCCAGCAGGCCTTGCGAGTTGAGTAGAGCGAAAAATTGGGGACTGACTGAAGCGCCGTTTACTACACTTGCGAAAACAGAATCGCCGCAAAGCAGGCGCGGCTGTCTGTCCCCAATTTTTTAACGCGGTCCTTCGCCCGAAGGCGGCGCATTCGTGTCCACACGAGCGCCGCCGCGCGCCGGCGGCGTCCAGCCATCGTTCGATGGTCCGTTCTGAAAGAATCGCGCATCCTTACTCAGCGGATTTCCCTTCGCGTAAGTCGCGTTCGCGAGCCCGAAGATCTTGCCGGCACGCAGCACATCATCTCGTACTTTCGTCATGAGCATTTGATAGCGGTCGTCGGATTGCGCGAAACCGGAGAACGAGCTGAGATCGTGATTCCCGATAATCACCACATCCACCCCCGGTACCCTGGCGATATCGTAAGCGTTCGCCACGCCGGTAGGAGTTTCGATCATGAGGACAACCAGCATATTGTCGTTAAAAGTCTGCCGGTAGTCGATGCCGTGAACGCCCCAAATCTTCGTCGCTTGTCCGGAACCGGCGCTCCGCCGCGCTACGGGTGGATAGCGGGACCACTTCACCGCCTCCTGAGCTCGCTCCACATCGTCAACCGTAGGAATGACCACTCCCAGCGCTCCAATATCGGTGGCGTGCTGGATATGCCATTCCTGCGCATCAGGCAGCCGGATCATCGGAATCGCGGCGCTGTGCGGGCACGCGGCGATCATCGCTTCCACATCCTTAAACTCGAGCGTGCTGTGCTGCATCTCGAACCACGCATAGTCGTAGTGCTTTGCCGCTTCACAATAAGCCGCCGGGTCGGCCTTCGATTGCGTGAAGCTGAAGACCTGCTTGCCTTCGAGAAGCTTTTGCTTCGCGGTGTTATACAGCTTCGGCGGCTGCCCCATCGCCGCTCCGCCCAACAACGCGCCTGCTAAAGCCGAACAAATCCGTATCGCAAGAGATGCCATGGTCGAAAAGTATATCTCAAAGAACCCGACCGTAAGGGAGCGTTAGAAAATCAGTTTTACTCCGAGCTGGAGCTGTCGCGACGTCGTAGTCGTATTCGTGATCAATCCCGCCGAAGGGCTAACGGACCCGCCGGAAAACACAACCGGGTTCGGCGTACCGAAATTCGCACGATTTTGTAAGTTGAAACATTCCGCCCGAAATTCCAGTGTGGTCCGCTCGGAAAGCGCTGCATTCTTCATCAACGACACATCCACGCTAGCCAATCCCGGCCCGCGATATGTGCCTCTGCCCAGATTTCCCCACGTCCCGGCTGTAGGCAGCAGGAATGCGTTCGGATCGAACCATTGCGTCTGGTTCCCCAGTATGACGGGCCCGGAGAAGCCCGGGTTTACAGACGGCCGGTCAGGATTTCGCGTGTCACCATCTCCAGATCGATTCGAACCCGTCTGCGGCGTGAAAGGAAAACCGCTGAGCAATGTAACAATGCCGTTGAACTGCCAGCCGCCGATCAACGCATTGGTAAACCCGCGCGCGTTGCTGAAAAAACGCCTATGCCGTCCTATCGGCAGCTCGTAAGTCGCCGACATACTGGATTGCGCCGTAACGTTGAGCGCCGAAGGTCCCCAATCTCTGCGCAAATCGTTCCTGTCCATGACCATTTGCGCCTGATTATTCGCCTGTGCGCCCTGCAGCGCCGAATTGATATCCAGATTTTTCGACCAAGTAAAATTTCCGCGTAGCTGCAAACCATGGCCCATGCGGCGGCTCACATCCACCCGCAGCGCATGATAGCTGCTATTCCCCTCCGTATACCAGAAAAACCCGCCCGATAAATTTGGATTCGGCCGCGTTCCCACGGGTATATAACGTGCGCCCTGAGCAACCGATCCGCGCGCCGAACCCGTGCCGCCGGAAACGCAGCGGCTCGGATTCGCACAAGTCTGCGCGGGAATGCTGTTCGGATCGATGCTGATCAAATCGTGATAGCCGAACGAGCCTACGTACCCAACCCGCAAGACGCTATCGGTACTCAACTGGCGCTCGATTTCAAAACTCCAGCGCTGGACGGTCGGCGTCTTTGCATCCGGCTGAACGCCTTGCGGCGAATAAATCGTGCAGTTCGGCGCCGGCCCGGATTGGCATTGGGGAAGCGGCGGCGTTAGTGGATCGAGCGGAACAATAGACGATAGCGGCACATTCGAAAATGCCAGCGTGCCATTGAATGGCGGCAGCGCATTCAACTTACTCAGACTGTCAAGCAACGAATAGTAAGTGCCGAAGCCTGCCCGCACTGCCGTTTTGCCGTCGCGAAACGGATCCCAGGCGATAGCGATACGCGGCCCGAACAGGCGTATGGCATTGTTCTCGGTGAGCGCCGCTTTTCCCACCCGCGTATCGCTCAGAAGCGCTCCACGCGCATCTGTAGTGTAGTTGGCCGCCCTTCCTGCCACTTCATTCCAGCCGCTGGTGAACTCGTGGCGCAGACCTAGTTCGAGCGTGAGATTCGGCCGCAAACGAATTGTGTCCTGAACATACCAGGCCCCCAGCAGAGTTCGCCACCCCAGGCCCGTACGGTTCGGAGTGACATTAAAGTTGCTGATCGTTCCCTGCATAAACGTTTGCAGGTTAGAAAAGTTGACTTGTCCGAGTGTTGTAGATGCCGTAGTTTCGTTGTCCTGTAGCCGTTGGAACCAAACGCCGGTGCTGATCTGATGGCGACCGCTAGTAACTTGAAAATCGTCGGACCAGGTGAACAGATTTCTGCGGTTCCACACGTTTGCCGCATTATTCGGACCGGCCGCCGTGATCGCCGAAAGACCCGTCGTCGTCAAGCCTCCCGAAATGACGATTCCTCCCGGACCGCTTCCGGCTACGAAGGAAACATCCGGCGGAAAGTTGGCCAATGGAAAGGAATCGAAGTTGAAGGCCGCTCGCGAATATCCGGCGCGAAAAGTATTCAGTGCGCGCGGCGAAAAAATATGCGTCTGCTGTACGCTCGCTACCTGGCTCCGCAATTTCAAATCCGATCCGAATAGCGGATCGCCTAACGGCGTTAGGCTGTCGCCATCGTCAATCGTGTAAGCGAAAGACCAAGTGTCGTGCGTGCTCTGCACATAATCCCCGCGCATGGTTCCGAAATCTTCTCGAATACGCTGCTTCGGTGAATTAAAAGATAAGGCCGTACCGCTCGGCTTTCCGTTCACCGTCAATTCCGGGCCGTTCGGGTCCGGCCAGAACGGCATGTAGCGCAGCATGCCTGGATCCAGGCGCGGCACACGCGTGTAAACGCCGGAAGCATCCGGCAGGAGCCCCTGCCGCGCCTGGCTGTCGGGGACGACCGCAACATTACTTAGCGATAACGATTGCCGGAACCCCTCGTAATTGCCGAACAAAAACAGGCGATCTCGTTTCAACGGCCCGCCCAGAGAACCTCCGAATTGATTTCGCCGCAGCGGAGGAACGGATCCCTGATCGAAATAATTTCGCGCATCTACCGCGCTGTTGCGTATGAACTCGAAAACAGACCCATGGAACGCATTCGTGCCCGACTGCGTGACAACACTGACCTGACCTCCCGAGCGCTTGCCGTATTCGGCCGAGTAGGTGTCCGTCAAAACATTGAACTCCCGTACGGCATCGATGCCTAATAAACCGCCACTGACTCCGCCCGGAGTAACACCAACCAAACTTGCGCCCGTATATTCAATGCCATTGAGCAAGACCAAATTATCCATGGGGCGCCGCCCGGCTACGGTGAACGTATTTCCATTGCTGGTGGTTGTTCCCGCGCTTTTCAGGTTGTAGTTCATAGCGCCGGGATTCAGCGCGACCAGATTGTCCCAACTGCGCCCGTTCAACGGTAGATCCTTGACCGCGCGTTGCCCCACAAAGCCGGCGACGTCCGCTGTGGTCGTATTCACCACCGGGCCTTGCGCCGAAATCGTCGTTTGCTGCGCTAGTTCACCGAGTTCGAGCTTCAAATGCAAAACCAATTCCTGCCCGACGATCAGCTCGATTCCGGTGCGAACCGCGCGCTTGAACCCTGGCTTTTCGACGCTGACTTCCTGCGGTCCGAGTGGCAGTGAAGTGATCCGGAATGCCCCCGTTGCATCGCTCGTGCTGACGCGCGACGATCCCGTCTCCAGGCTCTTCACCGTGATGACTGCGCCGCTCACCCGGCCGCCCGTCGGATCAGCCACCGTCCCAGAGATCGCCGCCGTTACCTGCGCAAACACCGGCGCGGCCCAGAGCGCCAGCGCCGCCAACTTCGGCGCTCTCATCGGCGGCCTGTATAGCTGACCCGCCAGAGGGAGCCGGAACCATCGTCGGAAACTAGCAGCGAGCCGTCCGGAGCGGTCGCCACGCCAACCGGCCGCCCCCACACATCCCCATTCGGCGCAACAAATCCGGTTAGAAAATCTTGATAGATTCCGCTCGCCTTTCCGTTCTTGAGCGGCACTCGCACGACTTCATAGCCCGAGCGCACCGAGCGGTTCCATGACCCGTGTTGGCTGGCAAAGACATCGCCCTTATATTCGGCGGGAAATTGTGAACCCTCGTAAAACGTCATTTGGAGCGACGCGGTGTGAGCTTGCAAAAGCACATCGGGCACGATCACTTTGTTTTTCAGTTCAGGATGCTTTCCCTGATGCCGCGGGTCCCAATGGCCGCCCATATAAAACCAGGGCCATCCGTAAAAGCCGCCTTCGGTCACGTGCGTAATATAGTCGGGCACGAGATTATCGCCGAGTCCATCGCGCTCATTCACCGAGCACCATAGTTCGCCGGTTGTAGGATTCACCGCGATGCCCGACGGATTGCGAATTCCAGAAGCGTAGACCTTTACGAATTTCCCATCGGGCGTATACTCCAGAATGTTCGCGCGGTGAGTCTCACTTGGGTGATCGTCCGGATCGTCGAGATTCGATGCGGAACCCACTCCTACAAACAGCTTCTTGCCATCGAGAGAAAATGCCAGATCGCGCGTCCAATGCCCGTGATCGGGCGGCGCTTTCCCTGCCGCCACAGCGCGATCGTACGCCTTCACCGCATCCAGGTCGCGCGGCCGGCTCGAGGGCAGATTCGCAATCACCGTCTTCGGGCTGCCGCTTGCTTTCAGATCGCCGTTAGAATAGGCGAAACGCACTACTGAATCGGTGTTGGCGACATACAGCCAGCGCGGATTTTGGCCTGCCGGATAAAAGACGAGTCCATAGGGTTCGTGAAACCCGCTCGCAAATACAGAATTCGTCTTCGGCTTGCCGGCGGCGTCGATACCCCGGAACACACGCACCTGCCCCGCCCTGGTCTCGACAACAAAAATGTCGCCGTTCGGCGCAACCCGGATCACCCGCGGCTCTGTCAGTCCCGTCGCGAAAAGATTCACTTTGAAGCCGGCGGGCGCCTGCGGCAGCGTTCCTTCCGGCCGCGGCACGATGCGCGATTTCGTAGTGGCCGATTCCGTCGCAAACGGTTTCGGCAGGCTATCGACAGTGACCTTCCGGAATAATCCCGGTTTTACGGTGTTGGAGGAGACAAATGCAGCTTGTCCCGTGAGCACCTTGTCCGGACGAACATCGCCCAAACCCGAAGCGGCACATAGAAAGAGGAGAGCGACACCCGGTCGCAGAAAGGTTTTCATAATTGTGCCGTTGTCCTATCCGGCTCGACATCTGTCATTGTGAACGATCGGGTCCGAAGAATGGATGATCAGTTTGGATGGCGAGCGAACGGCGGCCTAGGTTACCTTATCGTGAACGCGGCGTGGCGGGTGAAAGACTTATCTTATCGCCCATCAATTTGGTCGACCAACTCTTGGGGATACAGTCGTTTCAATTGCGGGTAAGCCTCGGCGAGTCGGATCAGATCCAGTTCGTCCTTCTTGCGCTTACTCAACCGCCGCTGTGAATCGGCGTAAGCCCAGAGCTTTCCTTGAACGACATCCTCGATCCTGGCAACTTTTACGCGAAGTCCCAAGACGTCGCCATCGACGGCGCGGCCTAGAAATGCCTGATATCTTTCATCCCTCGTGAATTGAATTCGGAGATCGCTTCCAAGGCCTCGAGCGTTCAACGAGTGCGGATATTCCTCCGTTGTAAACCCTTGCTTTCGCAGATGATCCACCAGTTTGGGAAGTCCAGCCGTGATTACGACGATATCGGCATCCAACGTATATACAGGTTCGACATAGCAATTGACTGCTAAGCCATCGATTAAACAGTAGGAACCAAACAGTTGACATGCTTCGATTAGCCGCGCAAAGTCAGTGGCGCCTCCGCGAGCCGTCAGCTCGTATGCCTCCACTGATGTCACAATCTCAATCTATCTCGGTAATCACATATCTGCTCAAAAGGAAGTCGTTGACACCGCACTTGCACGGGTATACAATGCCCTCGGTCGTTGTTGTCAAATACACATACATATATCAGAATTTGACAATTACAGAGAAAGAGGTCCCTATGTCCCGGTCCAACTCGCTTCCGCTCAAGTTCCTACTGTATGGCGCAGCTTTCTCCCTGCTCGTTACGGGCTTAAACGCCCAGCGCAATCGCGCAGCCACCGAGTCCGTCCGGCAACCCGACTCCCGGCAACTCCGTACCGCAGCCACTCATCTCATGGGCTGGAAAGTGGCTGCTCAGGGCGATGCATTTGGTCAACTCTCCTTCTCGGAAGCCGCCACAAAAACGGATGCTGCCGGTCTGGCCTTCGTCGAAGCGTCAAGCTCGCAAAAGGTCAGCCCGCAAATCCCGAAAGCCCTCGACGCGGACCTCTCTGCCGAAGAGATGGCCGCTGTAACAGGCCGGCTTAAGGCGCTCAATCTTCATATAGCTGCGTACCGCGTCGATTCTATCCCGGCCGCAGAAGACGCCGCGCGCAAGCTCTTCGATTTCGCCAAAACCATCGGAACAGATACAATCATCGTCTCGTCAACACCTGAATCCCTCTCCGCAATCAACAAACTGGCTGAGGAATCCGGCATCAACGTAGCGATCGCGGGCGGCAAAAATCTGAAAACCGTGCTGGCTGCCGTGAAGGATGCCGGTCCGCGCATCGGTATTGCCGCGAATGCCGCTTCGCTCTCGCAAAAGAACGCGCTTGAATCGCTGCCGGGCCTCAAAGATCGTTTGATGGTTTTGAATGTGGCCGGACTCGGCAAACCCGCTCATCTAACTGCCGTGCTTCTCGACATCAGCCGCGCCGAGCCTCCTCCGCAGGAATCACCCGAGCAGTGCAGCAACTGTTCCCGTCCCTATTCGGGCGTGAAGCCGCTGGTGATTGCGCTGGGAGCCAACGCTGTCTCCGATCCCACCGTCTTCGAAAAGACTCTCCGCCCCGCTATGGGGTATCGCGTGGAGCAGATCACTAAAGTTCTTCCGATTACCAGCCCGGATCGCGTACCCGCCGCGGATCGCGAAAAAATCGAAGCCGCGCTTCCGCGCGAAGCGATCGTCAAACCCAAAAAATCGAGAAAGCTTCTCGTCATCGATCTTTGCCCGGCCGGAGGCTATTACCACGCTACCGTCGCGAATGCGAACCTCGCGCTCGGCCTGATGGCCAAGAATACCGGCGCATACGAAGCGGTATTTAGTAACGATCTGAATAACCTGAAATATCCCAAGATCCGCGAATTCGACGCCGTTTTCCTGAACAGCACGGTCGGCGAAGTCTTTCCTGATCCGGATGTGCTCAATGGGTTAATGCGCTTCGTTCGGGAAGGCGGCGGCGTGGCCGGCATCCATGGAGCAACTTACGCGTCGATGGATATCCCGGAGTTCGGCGAAATGATGGGAGCCCAGGACGGCCCGCATCGCGTCGAAACCGCCACCGTCAAAATCGAGGATCCTGGCAGCCCGCTTACCAAGGCATTCAACGGAAACGAATTTCAATGGACCGACGAGTTCTATCATTTCCTTCCCACTGGTCCTTTCTCGCGCGACAAAGTACATGTGCTTCTCCGCATCGACACCGACAAATCGGATATGAGCCGCTGGCAAGGCATCCGGCCGGACAACTATTACGCCATCAGTTGGATCAAGAGCTATGGGAAAGGTCGCGTATTCAACTGCGCCTTGGGCCACACACCGATGCTGTTCGAAACGCCAGCATTTGGCAAATTCATTCTGTCCGCCATTCAGTTCGTGCTCGGAGATCTTCCGGCGGACACGACGCCCAGCGCTAAGCTGACGGCGAGCAGGTGAGGGCAACATGACTCGCAGAACTTTTACCAGAACACTCGCGGCGGGCGCGGGAGCTTTGCCGCTCATTGCCGCTAAGCGGCGAAAACTCAAGATCGGCTACACCTGCATTACCTGGGGCTCATTCCCGCGCGCTCCGGAAACTCTGGACGCGGCCATGAAAGATATCTCGAGCCTGGGCTTCTACTCCTTTGAGACGTTTCCGGAAATTCTCGATTATTGGGATGAAAAAGACGCTCTGCGCGGCATGATTCAGCGCTATTCCCTGCCGCTCAAATCCGGCTACATTTCAACCAACCTGATCGACCCTTCCCTGAAGGATCAGGAACTGGCACGCATCAAGAAGCTCGGACAAACTATCAAGAAGTACGGCGGAACGTTTGCCGTCCTCGCTTCCAACGGCGTCAAGCGCGACTCCTACGACTTTCAAGCGCATCGCGCGAATATTGTAGCCTCGCTGAACGACGCATGCATGGCGCTCAATGACCTGGGTCTCGCGGCAGGCCTTCATCAACATACCGGCACGGCCATTGAATCACGCGACGAAGTCTACGATGTGATGCACGCCGTCAATACGAAACATGTAAAGTTCGCTCCCGATGTCGGCCAACTCCAGAAAGGCGGCGCCGACGCCGCCAAGGTTATCGAAGATTTTCTGCCGATCGTCGCGCATATGCATTTGAAGGATTACAAGGGCTGGGATCACTACGCCGGCTATTGCCCGCTTGGCGAAGGGAAAGTCGATATTGTCCGGATTCTCGATCTGGTCGAAGGCGCGGGCCACAATCCCGACATCATGGTCGAGCTCGATCCTTCCAAAGGTCAGCCGCAAACGCCTCTGGAAACCGCTCAGACCAGCAAAGCATATCTCGAAAAGCTCGGCTATAAGTTCAGGTCGTAGTGCCTATCACTCATGCGCATCATAAAGAACCGCGACCGTAAGCGAGCGGCCCCGAAACTTAGTGCTGTGCTCACCTGCTTTCTACTCGCGAGTACGATCGCGCTGGCGGCTCCACCCTACACAACTTGGAGCGACTACTCGGGCGCAGCGGACTCCATGCAATACTCCGCTCTCAAACAGATCGACAAGACCAACGTTCACAAACTCGCGCTCGTCTGGTCCCATCTCGCCCCTGGTCCTACCGGGAGATTCTCCTTCAGTCCTCTCATCGTCGACAATGTCATGTACGTTGTCGGCGAAAACGGCGCGGTCATGGCGCTCGACGCCGCTACCGGCCGTACCATCTGGTCGCATCCCACCGACGGCACTCCCACCAATCGCGGCTTCAACTATTGGGAGAGCAAAGACCGGTCCGATCGGCGTCTGATCTTCTCCGTCCACGATTATCTGCAGGAAGTCAATGCGCGTACCGGCATCACCATCAACACGTTTGGCAACGACGGCCGCGTGGATCTCAAACAAGGCCTCGGCCGCGATCCCAAGACAATCAATTCCATTCAATCCGGCACTCCCGGCCGCGTTTTCGAAAACCTGATCATCCTCGGCTCGGCGCCCGGCGAGCTCTACGGCTCCGCTCCGGGCGATATCCGCGCTTATGATGTGCATACTGGAAAGCTCGTCTGGACGTTTCACACGATTCCACATCCCGGCGAGTACGGATACGATACTTGGCCTAAAGATGCCTGGACCTATTCGGGCGGCGTGAATGCCTGGGGCGAAATCTCGATCGATGAGAAACGAGGCATCGGATATTTTCCGCTCGGCTCTCCTACCTACGATCTGTACGGCGCCGATCGCATCGGACAAAACCTGTTTGGCGATTGTTTGCTCGCGCTCGATTTACGCACCGGTAAACGTCTGTGGCATTTCCAATTCGTTCATCACGATCTTTGGGATTACGATCCCGTGACCGCGCCCAAGCTTCTCACCGTGCAACATAACGGCAAGCCGGTCGATATCGTCGCGCAACCGACGAAGTTCGGATTTCTCTATGTCTTCAACCGTGTTACCGGAGAACCGCTGTGGCCCATCGAAGAACGCCCGGTGCCCAAGACGGATATGCCGGGAGAACAGTCCTGGCCAACGCAGCCATTTCCCACGAAGCCTGCGCCGTTCGCCCGCCAGAAGTTTACCGTCAACGATATCAATCCCTATCTGGACGACGCTGAGAAAGAACGCTTGCGGAAAATTTTGCTCGACGCGCGCAATGAAGGGATCTTCACTCCACCCACCAGCACGCGAAACCAGATCGCGGTACCCGGCGAAAATGGCGGCGCCAATTGGGGCAGCGCAACCGCCGACCCGCAAACCGGAATGCTATACGTGCGTTCCTTCGATGCACCCACGATTCATAAACTGACCCAGAACCGTCCGGCGAGAAGATTTCCCGGCGAAACGCCGGAGCAGCAGGGCTTCGCTCTCTACACCCAAAACTGCATGCCCTGTCATGGCCCCGATCGCGCCCGCATCACCTTTCCGAAAGAAATTGGACCCGACGAGTTCAAGACAACCGTTCGCAACGGCAAAGGAGAAATGCCGGCGTTTTCCGAGGCCACCCTGACCACTGCGAACCTGGAAGCATTGATGGCTTATCTGGTGAATCCCGCCGCCGGCGCCGCGCGCGCTCCCGCGCCCGGCCAGGAGACGGAACGCCGCACACGGCCGGTTCGCGAACGCTCGCCCATTCCTCCCCCGCCGGCCGGGCAAACCCGTTACTACGGTCCGTTTGGAAACACGCTGTTTGCCACGAATGGAATGATCGCCATGAGCCCGCCTTGGTCTCAGTTGACCGCCTATGATCTGAACCAGGGCACCATCAAATGGAAGATCCCTCTCGGCACCACGCCCGGGCTCGCCGCAAAAGGAATTACCAATACCGGCAGCTCTAAATTCACGCGCAATGGGCCGGTCGTGACCGCGGGTGGATTGATCTTCATCGGCTCCGGTCCGGATCGCATGGTCCATGCTTACGATAAAGACACCGGCAAGCTTCTATGGGAAACCGAGCTCGACGCGAATCCCGACGGCATCCCTTCCGTATACGAAGTGGGAGGTCGCGAATACGTCGCGTTTTTTGCCGCTTCCACGGGCGCGCGCGAATCGCTCGTCTTTAAACCTGGAAAGCCTAAGGCGCAGGGCTATTACGTGTTCGCGATCCCTTAAGATTATAAGATTCTGATAGTAGTATAGGTAAATGACAATATATGTCTAGTGCCGAGATCACCGCGCAAGGAAAACAAGGCGTTGCCGATTCCGACCGAACCTACTTATTAGATTGCCTCAAGAAAATCATTCAAATCCGTACTTTTGAGCAATGCGCGCTCGAAGCCAGCCAAGCCATTCCGCCGAAGGTGGTGGGCTCGATCCACTTGTGCGCCGGCCAGGAAGCCGTTCCGGTAGCAACCGTCGCCGGTCTTGATCCGGCCGACCAGATTATCTCGACCTATCGCGGGCACGGCTGGGCTTTGGCCGCGGGATTGCCCGTACGCGAAGTGCTTGGCGAAGTATGCCAGCGCAGCATCGGCATAAACGGCGGCCGCGGCGGATCAGCCTACCTGATGGCGCCCTGGACACGCTTTATCGGCGAAAATTCGATCGTCGGCGCGGGTGTGCCGATCGCCTGTGGCGTGGCACAGGCGAATGTTGCCGCCGCTAACGGAAACGTCGTCATTGTTTCCATCGGCGACGGCGCATTCAATCAAGGCGCCACGCACGAAGGGCTGGCGTTCGCCGCGGCACGCAACCTGCCGGTTTTGATTGTTTGCGAAAACAACGGCTGGTCGGAGCTGACACCGACGGCGCAGACGTTCAAAATCGCCCGCATCGCCCAGCGCGCTTCCGGCTACGGAATTCCCGGAGTCACCATCGATGGAACCGATCCTGTCGCCATCCGCGATACCATCCGTCACGCGGCCGATCGCGCGCGCGGAGGCGGTGGCCCCGCTTTGATCGAGTGCCGTGTTCCACGCTTGTGGGGGCATTACAATCGCGACATCGAACACTATCGTTCGAAGGAAGATCGCCAGAACGCCACCGAGCGCGATCCCGTTCTGGCTATCTCGACGCGGCTCATCGAAATCGGCGCCATCACGCGTGACGCAGTCGATGAAATGACGGCGGGCGCAAAGTCCGAAATGGATGCCTTGCTCGAACAAGTGCTCAGTTCGCCTCTGCCGGATCCCGCCACCGCGCTCGATCATGTATGGGCGCCGGTCGCGCACGCCGCTGCGGCCGATGCAGCCCAAAACGGCGAGCCGCGCACCATGAGCTATATTCAAGCGGTCAACGAAGCGCTTACGCGCGAGCTCGAAACGCGGCCCGAAGTGCTGGTCTACGGAGAAGACGTGGGCCATGCCGGCGGCATCTTCGGCGCTTCGCGCAATTTGCTCAAAACCTTCGGCGCCGGCCGCGTGTTCGATACCCCGATTTCCGAAAGCGCCATTTTGGGCTCCGCCATAGGGTCGGCGCTGATGGGCATGAAACCCATCGTCGAAATCATGTGGGGCGACTTTCTTCTGGTCGCGCTCGATCAGCTCATCAATCAGGCAGCGAATATTCGCTACGTCACGGCTGGCCGCTCTTCGGTTCCGATTGTCGTCCGCACGCAGCAGGGCGCCACGCCAGGCTCCTGCGCGCAGCATTCGCAAAGTCTGGAAGCGCTGCTCGCGCATATTCCGGGCTTGCGAGTCGCTTTGCCCGCCACTCCCCAGGACGCTTACGATCTTTTGCGGTCTGCCGTGGCCTCGCCCGATCCGTGCATTCTGTTTGAAGCGCGCGGGCTCTATCAATCGACCGGTCCTGTCCGCACCTCGGGTCCGATTCAGCCGATCGGAAAGGCCGTTGTGCGAACGACCGGAACCCGCGCCGCTATTGTCACGTGGGGTACCGCGCTTGGTCCGTCGCTCGAAGCCGCGAATAAGATCGGCGATGTGAGCGTACTCGATTTGCGCTGGCTTTCGCCGCTCGATGAGGACACTCTTCGCCAGATTGTCCTCGACGCCCAAGGCCGTGTCGTAGTAGCGCATGAAGCCAACCGCACCGGTGGATTCGGAGCTGAGATTGTGGCACGCCTGCACGAAATGCTCGGCGAGCGCTTGCCGCTAAAAATTAAACGCGTCGCTTCGCCCGACATTCGCATGCCCGCGGCGCCGGTGCTCTCCCAACGCCTTCTGCCCAACGCCGAAACAATCGCATCCGCCGTCCGCGCCATCATGGTTTAAATGCAGCCCTATAACTGGGACGGAATCCCCGAAGTCGAATTGAGCCCTGGTTTAACCCGCCAGATGATTCATACGCCACGTATGACGATTCTGCGCGTCCGATTCAAGAAGGGTGTCGCTTCTCCCGAGCATCGGCACGTACACGAGCAAGTGACTATGCTGGCTTCGGGCGCCATGCGTTTTGACTTGGCCGGAGAAAAAATCGTACTCCGCCCCGGCGACCTGCTGCCGATTCCGTCGAATCTGCCGCACGGTGCCGAAGCGCTCGAAGATTCCGTCCTGATCGATGTCTTCACGCCGGCGCGTGAAGATTTAATGTAGCCGATAGACCTCTGCTGCCTCAGAACCATGCATTCACACCCGGTTAAGAAGAAACAGCAGCAACGTGGACGTGAGTATCGAGCATACGGTCCTGACTACGTTCCAACGATTCCAGCGCCGTTCGAAATTGTCCCGCGCGTTCTTTTGGGCGCGCGCACTCATTGCGCTGGGATCCAGCGTCTGAAGCTTGTTGTTCAGCGGTACGTTGACCTGGGCAGTCGGCAATTGCACGCCTAAAAAATATACGAGCGCAGCAATAATTATCAGCACGCGATTGCCGCTGCGCAGTTGCCAGACACCCAGCACCGCTACTGTTAGCAGCGCCAGCACGGAACCAACCCACACCAACATAAATACCGGCTGGTTGTTTTGGATTACACGGTCGATTACTTGAAACGCTCGGAGGAAGTTGCGATCATCCAATCTTCCTATTCCCGGCATCACCACAATTGCAAAGGTGAGCAGCAATCCGGCGGTTAGGGAGCACAATAACGTCGTCAGCAGTAATACAGCACGAAAGAACGTCATGCCAGATACTACACGATGGCCACCGCCCGCACCGGCGCCGCCGATGCCCCGCGCCATTTCACCGGCAAAACACTAACCGTGAACGAATGGTAAGGAGCCGGAATTTCGTGCAGGTTGCACAGGTTCTCGAGATGATAATATTCGCGCTCGCGCATGACCCGATGCGCCTCCCAGAATTTCTTCCGCTCGAACATCTTCGGAACCGGAGGATCGAAGCCGATGGCATCGATGCCCATCACCTTTACACCACGATCCAGAATGTAATGTACCGACTCTTTCGTCATTCCGGGATGATCGGTCAAATAGCTTTTCTCGAAGCGCCTCTTGGCCGCGTCGGTACGCAATAGCACGATGTCGAGCGCCTTGATACGGTACCCGCCCAGCTTGCGCTCGGCTTCCTCTATATCGGCAACAGTGATTTCGTCCCCCGGCTGCTTGTGCGTCAGATCCAGCACCACGCCGTTTCCATAGCAGTACTCGATCGGAATCCCTTCCGCCCGCGGGGCGTCCGGTTTGACATGTCCCCAGGAATCGATGTGCGTCCCAATATGATCGCCGGTTACGATCATGCAATGATTCGTGATTTCATCGATCCCATACTGATCCGTGCCGATGCTCTTGGCCATCTCGCGATGCGTTTCCATCTCGACGATCGCCGGCTTCGCCACGTTGGGATACGTCATCATCCCCTTGTACACTTCCATGCTGAGATCGATCAGCCTCATTTTGCAACCCACCCTCCGTCCACGTGAATGGATTGACCTGTGAGATAGCTGGCTTCCTCCGATGCGAAAAATGCGACCACTGTACCGATCTCGCGCGCTTCCCCCGGCCGGCCCAGTGAAATTTGCGCCAAAATGCCCGGCAGCAAATCCGGCCGCTTCATGACCCAAGCCGTCATATCCGTATCGATCAGTCCCGGATGCACGCAATTCACGCGGATTCCGAGCGGCGACATCTCGGCGGATATATTGCGTGTTAGCGCTTCCAATCCCAGCTTCGTAGGCGCATAATGCGTGCGCCCGGGAAGAATTTTTCCCGCCTGGATCGAGCCGATATTCACGATCGAGCCTTTCCGGCCCGCGTCCAGAACACGCCCGCAAAAGACCTGCGAGCAGAGCCACTCGCCCCGCAAATTCACGTCCACCAAGCGCGTCCATTGCTCGTCCGTCAGTTCGAGAAAAGGAACAATCGTTTCGATGCCGGCGTTGTTCACCAGAATGTCGAGCGGACCCAGTTCCTTCCAAGACTGGTCGATCATGGCTTCCACATCGGCGCGACGCGCCACATCGCCTTTTACCACAATCGCGCGCCGTCCCTGGGCCCGCACCCGCCGGGCGGTCTCTTCCGCCTCTTGGGCGTTCGCAACATAGTTCACCGCGACATCGGCGCCCTCTTCCGCCAGAACTTCGGCTATACCGCGGCCAATACCCCGGCTCGCGCCCGTTACCAGCGCCGTCTTTCCTTTGAGTTTCATTGCACCTCTTTTGCCTTGGCTGCTACTTCCAGGAGATACGTCGTCAACTTTTCCCGGGTCGCCGCCATGGACTCATCCGTCCATTCGAGAAACCCGCTTTTTGTTTTGAATCCGAGCTTGCCTTCTTTCACCCGATTGCGGAGCGTATCGCAAGGCACCGGCGAAACGTTTAGATGCGGCAGCACGTAATCGTGTATCGCCAGCGTCAAATCCAAACCCACCAGATCCGCATTCGCTACCGGACCGAGCACCGGAAGACGCAGACCAAAGCTGTTGGCAATAGCCGTGTCCACTGTCGCGGCATCGCAAATGCCTTCGTCGATTAGCGCGAACGCCTCGCGCCATAACGCATGCTGCATGCGATTGGCAATAAATCCGGGCACATCCCGCTGGACGCGTACCGGCACCTTGCCTACGCTCTTCAGCAGGTCGAATATCGCATCCATGTATACGGGCGCCGTAAACTCCGTGCGCACCACCTCCACCAGCGGGACCAGAAAGGGAGGCTGATAAAAATGTGTTCCCACAATCCGGTCGCGCCGCTTGGCTTTCGCCCCGATTTCGGTGATGCTCATCACCGACGTGTTGCTGCAAAGGATCGCATCCTCACGGCAGAGCCGGTCGAGTTCGGCAAACAGTTCCCGCTTCATCGCGAGGTTTTCAGTGATCGCTTCGATGACGACATCTGCGTTTCGCGAAGCCGCCGCGAGATCGTTTGTTACTTCAATGCGATCGAGAATCGCCGGAATGTCCGCGCTCTCCACCAATGCGTACTCGGCCATGCGCGTCAGATTGGCCCGGACGCGGTCTTTCACCGTCGCGAGCTTTTCGGCTGTCCGGCCCTGCACTACAACTTGATGGCCGCGGGCCGCGAAGACTTGCGCGATACCCGGTCCCATCATGCCCGCGCCGACCACAGCGATTGTGTTCATTTATCAGTAAATGATAACAAGATATCTATGTGAAGATCACTGATTCACCCGCGCGGCCGCCAGCAGCGCGCTGAGATAACGCTCGAAGTTAACCTGAAACCGGTCGCTCGGAACCGAGATTCCCAGCACGAATCGTCCTCCCAACCCCCCGACGGGAACCGCCAGACAGCGGAGCCCTTCATGAAATTCTTCTTCGTCAATGGCATATCCGCGGCTGCGGATGCGTTTGAATTCTTTCATGAGTTCCTCGCGATCGACAATCGTGCGCCGTGTCCGCGGCTCGAGCGGATGTTTGGCGAGATAAGCGTCGCAGACCGTGGGCTCGGCCAGGGCCAGCAGCAATTTGCCGGATGCGCGGGCATGCGCGAAACCGCTGTAACCATGCGGAACTTGGGCTGCACCCACCGGCGATTCACCGCGCGCGGTGGCAAGCACCACGATTTCTCCATCCACCCAACCGCCCGCATAGGCGGTCTCACCGGTAGCGGCCACAATCGATCGCACGCGCGGCGCAAGATGTTCCGGCGGAGCTAATTGCGTTTGAAAACCTTGCGCGATCGAAGCCGCCGCAAGGCCGAGCACATAGCGGTTATTCTCGTTTTTCCGGATGATACCGGTTCCCTGCAGCGTGTGAATGAGATGGTAGGTCACCTGGCGGGAAAGATTGAGCGCGCTGGTGATTTCCTTGATCTTCAATCCTTCGCTGCTCTGAGCGATTGCGAGTAGAATCTCTACCGTCCGGAGGGCGGATTGCACTCGCGGTTTCGCGTCACTTTGCATGATTCTCCTATCAGTATCGCTAGTTCCCGGCTGTAACATCGGTGACCCGCCGCGCCACACGTTCGATAGCATCCCAATCGAGCGAGATCCCTACCCCAGGCTCTTCGCTCGGCTTCATTTTGCCACCGGCAGGCAGCGGGCAATCGCGCAGCAGCGCGTGCAGCGGGTCGGCTCCGGATTCTTGCGGAATGATTTCCACCGCTTCCACATTGGGAAAGGCGCACGCCAGATGTACGTGAAGTGGAGGAAACACATGCGGCAATACCGTTTTTCCCGCGGCTGCGGCGATGTGAATCGCTTCAATTGCACCCGTCAGTCCACCGCAGGTGGTCGCATCCACTCGCAAAATATCGATTCCGCCAACCAAATCGGAAAACGCGCGCGGCCCGAAAACATCTTCGCCGGCCGCCAGCGGTGTCGTGATCTGGCGCTGCAGTTCATGCGTCAACCGCCAATCGGATGCGGCAAACGGATCTTCGAGAAAATTCAATCCGAGCGAATCGAGATCGCGGCAGAGGCGCTTCGCTTCGGTGAGCGTCGTCCACGTCCAATGCGCGTCCGCACAGATCCCGCCCGGCATTTTTGCAGTCACGGCGGAAGCGTACTTCCGATCGAACGCCGCATCATCTCCCTTCAACATGATCTTTACGCGCTGGTAGCCCGCATCGCGGAGCCCGCCGACTTCTTCCACCACATCGTCAATCGAACGGCGATCCATGTAGTAGCCGGCGACAACAGTAGTCTCGGCTTGTCTGCGGAATCCGCCGAGGAGCCGGTACAACGGTTGTCCGGCCTGCTTGCACGCGATGTCCCACAGAGCAATATCTAAAATGCTGAGACCTCGCGTGAGCGCCGCGCGCCCCGGCACATTGAACTGCTCGAGATTCACCATCAATTCCCGGCGCATGGCGGCGTCGCCGCCTAAGAAACGCCGCGCCATCTGGCTCGCTGTTTCAAATAGCGGCGTGCCGCGCGGATAGCCGAGCGCTTCTCCGGCAAGTCCGGATTCTGTTTCGATCCGCACGGCAATATAATCGCGAGTGCGGATCTCGACCGGCCCAAGCCGCAGGACGTGCGGAAGCGGCATAGGACATTCGGCGATACGCACGCGCGCAATGGGCAATTGATTCTCTTTTGAAATCATCGGGTCATGATATAGATATCACAGAATGACAAATTCTCCCTCGACAGGATTGCCCGGCCTGCGCGGCACCGAGCATGTCGGCTTCACCGTTCCCGACCTGGAAGAGGCCACCCGGTTCTTTGTCGATGTGATCGGCTGCGAGTGCGTATTCGAGGTCGGCCAATTCATGTCCGATGGCGACTGGATGGCGACCCATTTGAACGTCGATCCGCGCACCATCATGCGCAAGCTGCGCTTCCTTCGCTGCAAGTACGGCCCGAACTTCGAAATATTTCAATACGACGCACCGGGACAAAAACTCGAGCCGCCGAAGAACAGCGATGTCGGCGGCCATCATCTCGCCTTTTACGTCGACGACATGGATGCAGCAGTCGCCTATCTGAAATCGAAAGGCGTTCGCCTGCTCGGCGAACCGACTTTGCGCACGGCGGGTCCCAATGCCGGCCAGCACTGGATTTACTTTCTCGCTCCCTGGGGAATGCAATTTGAATTAGTGAGTTTTCCGAACGGCAAAGGCTACGAGAAAACTACACCTCTACGTCTGTGGCACCCGGCCAGGCCCGCCGACTGATCCCGGATCGTTTGGATGCGTTGCCAATGGGTGAACCGTTATGTCCAGATGCGGATAGAGCGGCAGCGACGCTAACGCCGCATGGAGCTCGTCTGCTGTAGCTGCGGCCCACAGTCCCCAGTTCGCGCGTCGTCCCGGAACGCGCCATAAGCGCCGAAGAATTCCCGCCTCCGCGAGTTCGCGGGCGCGCTGCGCCTCTTTCTTAAGCAATTCATCGCTTGGCTGCCCGTTTATTTCCATATGCACAAGAAAGTCCATTAAGATATAATTCCATCACTATCTGATGCTTTCGCGCATCTTATTATCGGTTGCCGCGCTTTACGCCACCTGGTCCGATTATGGCGGCAGGGCGGATTCGATGCAGTATTCCGCACTCAAACAAATCGATAAGTCCAACGTACAGCGCCTTGAACTGGCGTGGTCGTATCGGGTGCCAGGCACGACCAGCCGCTTCGGCGCCAGCCCGCTCATCGCGGGCGGCATGATTTATTTGCACGGCGCGAATAATTCTCTGGTTGCGCTGGACGCTGCGAGCGGTAAGCCAATCTGGAACCATTCCGTCGACGGAAGTCCAACGGATCGCGGCCTGAATTACTGGGAGAGCAACGACCATTCCGACCGGCGGCTGATTTTCGCAGCCAATAGTTATCTTCAGGAGATCAACGCCACGACCGGCGTTACTATCAACACCTTCGGCAACGACGGCCGCGTGGATCTCAGACAAGGGTTAGGCCGCGATCCAAAAACGATCCGCAATATTCAATCCAGCACGCCCGGGCGCGTGTTTGAAAATCTGATCATTCTCGGCTCGGCGCCAGGCGAAGGCTATGGATCGGCTCCGGGAGACATTCGCGCTTACGACGTGCTCTCCGGGAAACTGATTTGGACATTTCATACGATTCCCTACCCCGGGGAATTCGGCTACGAGACATGGCCGAAAGACGCCTGGAAAACCGGTGGCGGGACGAACGTCTGGGGCGAAATGTCGATCGACGAAAAGAGAGGTGTCGCATATTTTCCGGTGGGCTCTCCGACCTATGACTTCTATGGTGCAGATCGAGTAGGACAAAATCTTTTTGGAGATTGTTTACTGGCGCTTGACGCGCGCACCGGTAAGCGGCTCTGGCATTTCCAGCTCGTGCATCACGATCTCTGGGATTACGATCCGACCGCCGCTCCCAAGCTGCTCACGGTACGGCACAACGGTAAGCCGGTAGATGTCGTGGCGGAGCCGACCAAGTTCGGATTCGTATATGTGTTTAATCGCGTGACTGGCGAGCCTTTGTGGCCGATCGAAGAACGGCCGGTTCCAAAAAGCGACGTGCCTGGCGAACAATCCTGGCCGACGCAGCCGTTTCCTACGGCGCCGCCGCCATTCGCACGGCAGAAATTCACCGTCGATGACATCAACCCGTACGTGGATGCCAAAGAAAAGGAGCGTTTGCGCAAGATTTTGCTGAACGCCAGAAACGAGGGCTTGTTCACGCCGCCAGCGATGCGCGACACCATCGACATGCCCGGCGAACTCGGCGGCAATAATTGGGGTGGATCGGCGGCGGACCCGGAATCGGGAATGCTGTTCGTACGATCCGCCAACGCGCCTACGCTGCACAAGCTTTCGTTGCATCCGCCGCGGCGGCGGCTTATGGGAGCTACACCGGAGCAGCAGGGTCACGCGCTCTTTAGCGAGCGCTGCGAAGGCTGCCACGGCGCGAACCGGAACGGCGTGGTTCCTCCGAAAGTCCTGGGGCTGGAGAAATTCAAGGCTACCGTCAGCGGCGGCCAGGGTGAAATGCCGGCGTTTCCCGATCTCAGCCCGCAAGACTTAAGCGCGCTCGCGGCGTACGTCGGTAATCCGGCCGCAGGCGCCTTTTCGCAGGCGCCCCAGCCCGCCTCTCCGCCGCCCAACGGGCAGGTTCGCTATTACACGCCGTACGGGACGCTAAATGCGGATAACGGCCTACCGGCAATCGGCCCGCCGTGGTCTACTTTGACGGCATACGATCTCAATGCCGGAACGATTCGTTGGCAGGTGCCGCTCGGAATCGTGCCGGGGCTGGCCGCCAAAGGGATTACCAATACGGGCAGCTACCATCCCACGCGGAACGGATTGGTGGCGACGGCCGGAGGATTGATCTTTGTGGGCACGTGGTCCGACCGCACCGTGCGCGCTTACGACAAAGACACAGGAAAGGTGCTTTGGGAGAAAGAACTCGAATCGAATCCGGAAGGCATCCCTGCAGTTTACGAACAGAACGGCAGGCAATACGTGGTCTTTGCCGCCAGAACCGGACGCGTATTCGACAACATCGGAGCGGATTCCATCGCGTGGAAACCCGGCAAGCCTGAAGCCCAGGGATATTACGCTTTTGCGCTACCCAAATGACTCGAAGAGAACTGTTATCCGGCGTAGCGGCGCTGCCATTCATTCCTACGGTTCCTGAGACGAACTGGCTTTCGGATGTGTATCGCGAGTTGCATCTCGACGCGCACTTCGGGCAATTGCAAACCATCTATGAAGGTTTCGATGCGGAATCGGCGGCTGGGACTCTGAAGAATGCCGGCTTTCAGATGGTGAGCTGCTTTGCGGTTTGCGGCGCCGGGTACTCGTACTATCCAACAAAAATCGGCGTGCGGCATCCGGCCTTGAAGCGCGACTTTACGGGCGAGATGAGCAGGGCCTTGAAGAAGCGCGGCATTCGCGTTCTGGCGTATTTGTCGGTG
>JAICIH010000054.1 GCA_025924475.1 Bryobacteraceae bacterium | reverse complement strand
TGAACGCCTCCTGAGCAAATAAAGAACCGCGACCGTGAGGGAGCGGAAGCAGAATCAGAACAGCGAAAAAAAGCGGAATGCGCACTACAGTTTTTTTGCCGCTGCGCGATCAAGAAACCAAGTGGCTTTTTTGTCGCGGCTCGCAATTTGACAGGGATAGTGAAGCCAATCCTCAGGCCCGCGTAGCACGTGCTCTAGAGCGTCCGCCTTTTCCTCACCCGAAACCTGCAGGATCGTATTCTTGGCCGCCAGTAAAACGCCCGGCAGCAACGTCACGCGATGCATCTGCATCTTCTCTACCCATACGCTGGCCGCGATTCCGGTCCGGTCGTTAATGAGCAGTTCGCCGGGAAATAAGCTCGCCGTATGTGCATCGGGACCCATCCCCCGATGGAGCACATCGAAGGCTGGCAGTTCGCCGCTGGATAGCGAAAAAAATGTCTGTATGTCGCTGTTGTAGCGTGCTGCGGCGGCTTCCGGAGAGAGTTCGCCATAGACTCGATGGATGTTGCTCTCCGGTATGCCCGCGGCCGCGAGGAACGCGTCGTTAGCTAGCTTGAAATTGCTCTGTGAATCGGTAGGAGGAACACAGCGTTCATCTACCCAGAAGAAATGGACTCGTTTCCAATCCAAATCTGCTTTAGCGAGCGCGGCGAACAGGAGTTTGGGAGTGCTCCCACCTGAAAAGGCAATAGTCGCTCCTTGCCCTTCGGCGACCGCATCCGGCAAGAGAGAGAGAATATACGCCGCGCACGCGTCGGCAGCTTCCTGCGCGCTGTCCAGAATGCGCAAATTCGGAGAATTAGTAGGTTGGCTCATGGCGTATCGGGTAGTAATTCACGGACCCGCGCAAAAGCAGCGTTAAAAGCAGGATCTACGCCCATCAATGCCAGCTCCTCCGTCATCAAGGCAGTCACTGCGGGCTCTCCGAAATTATAAGTACATTCGCGCCCGCTCGCGCTATGCAGAACCGCGGAGTCCGGCCCGGTGCGCGCGAAGTCGATCGTTTTGGAATCGGAGTGCAAGGTGACTCGGTGGACGCCCGGCAAGTAGCCTCCAACGCGCCGGAAGGAGACCTTCGGACGATAGAGAGACAGCCAGCCGGCCAAATACAGCGCCGCCATACTCGGCCGCTCATCGGTATATTCAATGTCGATCGAATGGAAATCGGAGAGCTTGCATTCGCATACGTCGAAAAGATGCGCCAGCGGCTCGCGCCACGGCGTAAGCCGCGTCCATTCAAGATCGGCTATCACGCGCCCACGCGCTTGCCAGCGTTCGATCAACGTCACCGTATCGCTGGCCGGCATGTCATGCGCATCGATAACAATCTTGGTAGCGAGGCTGGTGATGGCTTCTAAGCCGGCGTGCTCTTCTTTGGTGGCCGCCTGCCGCAATGCGCCTTTGTGGCGGCACCAGAAGATAACAGGCAAATCGGCTACCGTCAGCCCCACCAGCGTCGGACCCACATTCGGCCAACTCTGTGGACGTGCCGTAATCTCGATCTGCTCGCAACAGATTTGCTGCGCTTTCCCGAAAGGTTTCCAGCACTGCGCGAGAACCCGTGCTTCCAGGCTTTTCTCCGCGTCGGGTGAGACGGCAAGTACAATGCCCCGTGCTGGATGCGCGTGCATCAACTCCGAAATGGTCTGCGAAGCGGCAAAGCCAGAGTCGGGCTCATCCGTCGCCACAATCAGCGTCATCGCGCAGGCGCGCAACACGGTGGGCTTACCCTGCTGTTTCTCTTCCTGGCCTAACGACGTCCAGAGTTTTCCCAAACCCTTCAATATGTTTTCCGGCTGGGCCGGAAAGATTACTGCGCTGCTCATGGAATCCTCCATACGTGGCCCTGCCGGGCAAGCATTTCATCCGATGCCTTCGGCCCCCACGTACCGGCTGCGTAGTTGGGAAAATCGAATTTAGTGTTGGCCCACACATCCAAAATTGGCTGCACGATTTGCCAACTGGCCTCCACCATGTCCTGCCGTGTGTATAACGTCGGATCGCCCGACATGGCATCCACCAGCAGGGTCTCATACGCGGTTGGCGTACGTTCGCCGAAACTCGATCCATAATTGAAATCCATCGAGACCGGGCGCACGCGCATTCCGCTGCCTGGGCTCTTGGAAAGGAATCGCAGCGAAATACCTTCTTCGGGTTGAATACGAAGCACTAATAAATTCGGCCGGGCCGCCCGCAAGCCGCCCTTCGTTTCCTGGGTAAAGAGTCCTAACGGCGGGGCTTTGAATTGAATCGCGATATCGGTAACGCGTTTCGGCAGGCGCTTGCCGGTTCGAATATAAAACGGAACATCAGCCCAGCGCCAGTTGTCGATAAAAAATGTAACCGCCGCATAAGTATCGGTTTGCGCTTGCGGATTGACGCTCGGCTCCTGTCTGAAACCAGGTAGGTCTTCGCCGCCCACTTTCGCCGGCCCATATTGCCCGGCCACCGCATATTTGGGGACATCTTCCGATTTCACGACACGTACGGCCCGCAACAGCTTGGCGCGCTCGTCGCGAACGTTGGTCGCATCGAAGATCGTAGGCGGCTCCATCGCCACCGTGGCCATCACCTGGCTCAAGTGGTTTTGGATCATATCGCGCAGAGCACCCGCCTCCTGGTAATAGCCGCCGCGCCCTTCAACCCCGATGGATTCGGCCGCTGTGATCTGCACATTGTCTACATAACGGCGATTCCAAAGCGGCTCGAAGATGCCATTTCCGAAGCGAAATGCCAGTATGTTCTGGACGGTTTCCTTACCCAGATAATGATCGATGCGGTAAACGTCCGATTCAAGAAAAACTTTGTGGATCTCGTCGTTCAGCTTGCGGGCGCTTAAAAGATCATGCCCGAAAGGCTTCTCGATAATGACGCGGCGCCATCCGTTGCCGCGGTTCAGGCCGTGCGCACCCAGTTCCAGAATGGCTTCCGCATAGTGGCTCGGTTGAGTAGAAAGATAGAAAAGAACGTTTCCGGCCGTCTGATGAGATTTCTCGATTTCATCCAGCTTCTTGCGCAGATCGTCATAGGAATCTGGATTCGTCAGATCGCCCGGCACATAGAACAAACATTGGGCGAACGAGTCCCAAACTTCCTTATCAAACGGCGCATCTTCTAAAAATTTCGAAACCGAGTCGGCCATGCGGTGGCGGAATTCGTCGTCCGACATGGGCGTACGCGAGCTGCCGACGACGGCAAAACTGGGCGAAATGCGGCGTTCGTAGAAAAGCCGATACAGGGACGGCAGCAGCTTTCTTTTCGACAAATCTCCGCTCGCTCCGAATATGACAATGGCGCATGGCGGCACGCGGCGCGAAAAACGCAGCGGATCCTGAAGAGGATTGACCTCGGGCAGCGGTTGGACGACGACGCTCATGATCTCTTTGATGATAAGGCCCGCAAAAAACGATCAGGTTAAAATCGGCACTTGCAAACCAAGAAAATCATCGCCGTTCTGAGCGATTTGATGTTCACTGTGAAGATTCAGGACGCCGCCAAGCGCGCCGGCGTGGAAGCTGTGTTTGTTACTTCACAAGAGGACGCCCTGGCGCGCGCTCGCGAAAATCCCGCACTCGTTATCCTCGACCTGAATGACGCGAGGACCGAGCCGATCGAGCTGATTCGCAAGCTGAAAAACGACGACACCACGGCCAAAATTCCGCTGCTAGGCTTTGTATCGCATGTAGCCGCCGATCTGATCCAAGCGGCGCGGAACAACGGCTGCGACAAAGTGATGGCGCGCTCGGCCTTTTCGCAGAACCTCCCGGCCATCCTCACCGAACTTTAAGCCTGCGCATCCCGCAAAACAGTCGAGGCTTTCCGCATTTGTTATATTTACCGCCGAAGCTACTTCCGCTCCCACGCGATCTTGCCGCCGATCATCGTTAAAACCGGCTCGATTCGGCGAATCTCGTCCTCCGGACACGTCAGGAAATCACGATCGATAACTACAAGATCGGCGAACTTGCCGGGTTCGATCGAACCCCGCTTGTCTTCGGCGAACTGCAGCCAGGCGGCCCAGATCGTGTGGGTTTTCAGGGCTTCTTCGCGGGTGATCTTTTGCTCGGGATGGAGGACACGGCCGTCGGCCATTTTGCGCGATACTTCGGTCCACAGGCTCACGAAAGGATTATACGGATTTACCGCGCGATTCTTCTCGTGGCCGATCATGTGGTCGCTTCCCGCGGCGACCTTGATCCCGGCATCCAGATAGGATCGCAGCGGAAAGAACCAGCGCATGCCATCGTTTCCGAAAACCATTTCGAGCGCGGGGCCGTCAAGATAGAGCCACTGCGATTGCGTGTCTGCGGTAATGCCCATTCTCTTCATGCGAGCGATGGCTTCCGGGCTCTGAAAACTCGCGTGCATCACGAACGAGCGAGTCGGCGCGATGGGCTTTTCGCGATCGAATGCCTCAAGGGTGTCGAGCCAGGCGTCAATGGCCCCTCCACCCTGGTCGTGGGTAGTGAGCTGCCATCCGCGGTTGCGGGCGGCGCGCATGATCGTGAGCAACTTTGCGGGCGCGATGAAGAGCTGGCCGCGATCGTCCGGATCGGTCTTGGCGTACAGTTGCTTTCCAAATGGTCCATACGGTTGCCGCTGATACGCAGTGCCGATCGTCATGCCCCCGTCGAGAGTCAGCTTGAACGTGCTGAAGCGAAGCCAGTCGTCGCCGGAGCCTCGCGTGTAGCGAGCCGTCTCGATTGCATGGATCAGCTCCTCGGTTGGTCGTGACGCATCCGGTCTCCAAGTCATCGAGACACGCAACGGCAGTTTCCCTGAGTCGTGAAGCTTTTCATACAGCCCAATCTGCTCCGGATTGACGGCGCGGTCATCGATTCCGGTCAGCCCGGCGGCGACGTAGCGCTTCAGTTGGTCTTCGAGCGCGCGGAGCTTTTCCTCGTCCGTGAAATGGCCGCCGAGGCTGACGCCTTTGAGGAGCGCTTGCCCGTTTTTCAGGATTCCATTTGGCTCGCCATTCGCGTCCTTGACGATTTCGCTGCCCGGCGGATTGGGCGTGTTCCGATTGATGCCGCACTTCTGCAAGGCAGCGCTGTTCAGGATCACGACATAGCTCGCATCAAACAAGACGGGATGATCGGTAATGACGTCGAGTACCTCTTTCGTTGGCATCCGCAGTTCTTTGAGTCTCGTGGGGAACGTACGAGGCACGACGATCCATTCGCCTTTCGGAATGGCCTTCGCTTTGTCGCGCAGAAAGCGCTGGACCGCGGCATACGAATCGAGCGGAGGCAGAGGCGCGCGGAACTCGCTGAGGCCGGCTTCGAGCGCATGCACGTGACTATCGATGAGCCCAGGCAACACCGTCCGCCCGTGCAGGTCGATCATTTTTGTATTCGCTGCCCGCATCGCGACAATGGCCGCATCGGCGCCAACGGCGAGGACGCGTTCTCCGCTGACCGCTACTGCCTGCGCGATCGAGAACTTGCGATCGACGGTCACAATCTTGCCGTTGTACAGGATCACGCCGGGAGCGGCCGCAATCAGCGCGGAGGTGAACAGAATGGCGGGAACAATCTTCGTAAAGATGGGAGTTATTCTACTACGGCGAGGCAGCGCCATAAGCGCTGCCTCTTTTACAGGACATTCCCCTTAGCGGCGAAAATCGCGCCGGAAATCATTTCGGTGATCATCGTGCCGGAGATCGTTCCGGTGATTATCATGCCGGAAATCATTCCGGTGATCATCGTGCCGGTAGTCATTCCGAGGGTTGTCATAACGGTAGGAATACGGCGCTACAACTCTGGGCGCTACCACCACGGCAGGCCTTCTCCAGAATCCCGGCACCCAGGCGCGGTTCTGGCCGTAGTACCCATCCACCCAGACGTAACCCGGTCCCGGACACGCGGGCCGCACCATCACCGGCGCGGGTGCGCCGAAACCAATACCTATTGATATGCGAGGTCCCGCCAAAGCGGAGCCCGCCAGAAGAACCATTGCTAAGAGTGCTTTTTTCATCTGCTTGCTCCTTTCGCCATGAACAAAAGCATGTCGCATGCCAAACGGCATCTCGCCTATTTCGAGCGAGTTACGATCGACGCGCCCCTGAACCCAGGATCTAGCGTGGTGGTCGCCTGCTCGCGCTTTGGTGCTTTGCAGCCAGAACAATGCGCTTCGGCGTGTTGCCAAAACTGACAGACCCACTTGCTACAACAGACCCATGCGCCTACAGGATTACGCACCCCGGCCCGCGCACCTCAAATGGCTCCTCGATTCTGATCCGGCCATTCGTTGGCAAGTCATGAAGGACCTCACGGGTGCAGCTCCGAAAGCGATCGCAGCCGAGCGGTCGCGCATCGCAATCGAAGGCTGGGGAGCCCAACTTCTCGCCCTCCAATCTCCGGCCGGCAACTGGGGCGAGCCCCCGGTTCACTTCCGCCCTGATCTGCCGAAGGACGACCGAGCTTTGCTCATTACCCTCTACACTCTCACCGTCTTGAAGGACCTCGGTCTCGACCCCGCTAGCAAGGAAGCTCGCAAAATGATCGAGCGCGTCGACAAGCGCCTCGTGTTTAAGCGGCTCAACAATCGGCCTTTCCTTTATGGCGAAACGGAGCCCTGCATCAACGGCAGAATCCTCGGCATTGGCTCGTATTTCAAAGAACCCAACGATGCACTGGCCAATCAACTCCTCGACGAGCAGCTCGAAGATGGCGGCTGGAACTGCGAAGCGCCCAAGAGCCGGCGATCTTCGTTCCATACCACCATCTGCGTCCTCGAAGGGCTGCTCGATTACGAACGAGCCGGGCGCAAATCGGCAGCCGTCACTAAGGCCCGCAAGAGGGCGGAAAACTATCTGGTTGAACGTCGCATGTTCCACTCACTTCGAACCGGCGAAGTCATCAACAAGCGCTGGCTCCGCTTCTCGTTCCCGACGTTCTGGCATTACGACGTCTTGCGCGGGCTCGACTATCTGCGGGATGCGGGAATCAAGCCCGATCGCCGCGTCCGTGAGGCCATCGAAACCGTGATCGAGCGCCGCCACCAGAACGGGCGTTGGCCGCTGAACCTCCTGCATCCCGAACATATTCCATTGCAGATGGAGACCGCCATCGGCAGCGCAAGCCGCTGGAACACATTGCGAGCTCTCCGTGTCCTCCGTTGGTATAACCATCCGAGGCGCTGAAACTTGTGCTACGATACACGCCTCTTTACCCAATTCCTCCCATGACACGGCTATCCTTCCGAAATAAGCGCGAGTCGATTGGCGGCGTTCTGCCCATCGTGGCCGCCAGCGTGCTTACTGTGCTGAATGCGCCGCAACTGTTCGCCGCTGAGCTGGGCCGGCCTGAGGCAAAAATCGAACAGCGCATTCATGAGCTTGTCCCGAAGCTAGAGGCCTATGTTGCGAACGGCATGAAAGCCTTCGACGTTCCCGGTGTGGCCATTGGAATCCTTGCCGGCGACAAGCTCGTCTACAGCAGCAAAGGATTGGGTGTCCGCAGCAAAGGAGGCCGCCAGCCTGTCGATAGCGAGACCATCTTCCAGATCGGTTCCACCACCAAGGCGTTCCTTGCCACAACCATGGGGATCGCTGTGGACCATCGCAAGCTTCGTTGGGACGATCGGGTGATCGATCTCGATCCAAATTTTCAGCTCAAAGACCCTTGGGTAACACGTGAGTTCCGCTTCTTTGACCTGATAGCGCAGCGCTCCGGCCTGCCGCCCTATGTCAACGACATGCTGGGAATCCTGGGCTTCGACGAAAACACGATGATCCATTCGCTGCGATATGTCGCACCCGTATCGAGTTTCCGCACGACGTTTGCGTATACGAACATCACGCATATTATCGCCGGCTGCATTGTCGCGAAGGCCGAAGGCGAGGCAGACTGGAATGCGGTGCTCCGCAAAGAATTGCTTGACCCGTTGGGCATGAAGCATTCCTCCTACACCGCCGAAGCGATCAAAGCCGCTCCCAATCATGCGGAAGGGTATCGCTATGCTCCCAATGGCAGCGTCGAAGTGCCTTTCGACCAGTGGTTCCCGTACGATTTTGGAGGCGCCGGCGATATCAACTCGAATATCGAGGACATGGTTCCTTGGGTGCGCCTGCAGCTTGGCAACGGCAGCTTCGAGGGGAAACCACTTATCTCGCCGGAAAATCTCGCGGTCACCCGAACTTCCAAAGTAGCGATAAACGACAAGATGTCCTACGCGCTTGGCTGGATCATCTTGCAAACGCCGAACGGCAATATCGTCTGGCACAACGGAGGCACAAACGGCTTTGGCGCCTACGTCGGTCTCCAACTCGACAAGCATATCGGCGTGATCGTGCTAACCAATCAAGGTAATGTCGGGTTTCCCGACGCCGTGGGAGCGTGGATTTTCGATCGGCTTCTGGGAAATGCGCCGGTCGACCACGTCGCCGAGATGCTGAAGCAGGTAAAAAAGAGATTTGCAGAGGAGGACAAGACGTTTGCCAAACCGGCGAATCCGCGTCCATTCCCGCCGCTTGCGCCGCTGGCCGGCAATTTTGTCAATCCGAGTTTTGGCAAGGCCACGCTCCAGCACGACGGCGACGCACTGGTTCTCGAGTTCCCAAACGGCCTCCAATTTAAGTTGGCGCCCTGGGATGGCGATGTCTTCACGGCGCAACTTGCGCCGAACGGCCGCTATGCAACAGTCGCCCACAATCTGGGGCCGGAGCCGAGTGGTTTCGTGCAATTCCAGATGGATAAAGCGGGCAAGCTCAATCTGCTGCGGCTGTCCTTCGAAGACGGCCAGGCTTACGAATTTCACCGGGAATAAGCGCACCGCTGGTCTTGAGGCGTTGCTGCAGCCGTAGTGTTTGCTGCCGATGGCAGACCAGGCATAGAGTGCGAAGATTATCGAGATCGCATTCGCCGCCTCCTTCCGCGACAGGCAGAATATGATCCGCGTCCCATAGACTGCGCCGCGACATTCGTTTCAAGCCCCAGTGTTCGAGCAGAACGCGGCGTCCGCGGCCGCGCGATCGGAGCAAATCCCGGTAAGCGGCATCGGCGTCGATGTGGCAGAGCGCGCAGAAGGCGCGGTCTCGCCGATACACCTGGTCCCGGAGGTAGCCGGGATCTGTACGGAGGCGCCATTCGTGAACGCACCAATCCGAGCAGAAGGTGAAGCGCCTCGGCGGCACTTCGAGATTGCACCAGCGGCAAAGCGCTCGCTGATTTTCGCCGCGTGGAAGAGCGCCGCGATCGGCGACGCCGCCTGTCATAGTTCGCGAATTACTCATAGATGTGAACGGCCGGTGTGTATGGGCATCGTTGAACAGAGTAGCGAAAAAAACAGAGCAGCATGGCGGTATCGATCCGTTGCGCGCTACTGTCGTACCAGATAACGCCCTTCCGCTTTGTGCGCGAACTATACTGGCAGGTGGTCTGGGTGAGCCAGCTCCGATCGGATGCAGATCGACCACTCGACTTGATTCCGCGACGATTCTCGAAGCTGACCATCATTGGAGCGCATTTGGGGAATCCCAACTAACTCTAAAACCGTGCTACGTTCTGAACCCCAGATTTTTCGTATTTTGCCCTCTACATGGTGGATCGCACTGATATTGATCTCGGCTGATGCACTGCCCGGCATTGCGGCGACATTGTCGCCATTGTTCGCACGCGGTTACACCGTGATTCCCACGCCACAAAATGTGGCTCTCGGTACTAAAGACTTCGAGTTTACGCCGGCTTGGCGGCTCGAGTCCGGACCAGGGATAAAGCCCGACGACGGCGCAATCCAAAGTTTGAAGGAAGGATTGCAAGAGCGCTTCGGCATGACGCTCCATGGATCGCGAGATGCGGCGGGCGTTGTGCGTTTGGCCATTGTACCGAACCAGGTGGTGGTCGACAGAACGATAGATAGAGACAAGGCCGCTATTGCCGAGCAAGCTTATCGCCTGGAACTTGCTTCAAATCGTGTCACCATTACCGCGAACACGGCTGCCGGTCTGTTCTATGGAGTGCAAACATTCCTGCAACTGCTCAAAGCCGATCGCGGAAAGTTATGGTTGCCTGAAGGTACGATCCAGGATTGGCCAGACCTGCAGTTGAGAGTGATCTACTGGGACGACGCACATCATCTGGAGCATCTGGACGTATTGAAGGCGGCGCTGCGGCAGGCCGCGTTCTACAAGATCAACGGATTCGCGATTAAGCTGGAGGGCCATTTCCAGTATCAGCATGCCCAACCGATTGTCGAACCCTATGCGTTAACACCGGCCGAGTTGCAGGAATTGACCGATTACGGGTTGAAATATCACGTGCAGTTGATTCCCTATCTCGATGCGCCGGCGCACGACGCTTTCATACTGAAACATCCTGAGTACGCAGCATTGCGAGAGTATCCGGAAAGCAACTACGAGTTTTGTGCGACAAATCCGAAGACCCACGAACTGCTCAAAGGAATGTTCGACGATCTGTTGGCGGCGAACAAGGGAGGGAAGTATTTTGTGCTCTCGACCGACGAGCCGTATTACGTTGGCCTTGCAGACAACCAGCAGTGCCGTGAAGCGCAGCGCGCAAAGCAACTGGGAAGCGTGGGGAAAGTGCTGGCGGAATTCGTGACCACAACAGCGGATTATCTGCATGAGCGCGGCCGGACTGTGATCTTCTGGGGTGAATATCCGCTGAAGCCCGACGACATTAACGCGCTCCCGGCTCATCTTGTCAATGGCGAGGTATACGGGCCTCAGTTCGACCCGGTTTTCCGGGCGCATGGAATCCGGCAAATGGTCTATACATCGACCGAAGGCGAGGAGCAGTTGTTTCCGCAATATTACATTCTGCCCTCGTCCCAGCGATTGCATCCGGAGCCAACGGGTCCGGGCAGAGTCCAGGAGATGTTCGAGCGCGCGTCTTTCAGTTCGCGCGACAGCCTCTCTTCGACACGTCCGGATTCTGCCGAAGCCAACCAGGCGGATCTGATGGGAATCCTCGTAGCCGGATGGGCAGACGCCGGGCTCCATCCGGAAACGTTCTGGCTCGGATACGCAACCGGACCGGCAGCGGCATGGCATCGATCGCCGTCGAGTTCACAGGAGCTGGAGAATTCCTTCTACCCGCTGTTTTACGGACCGGGTGTAATCAACATGGGCGAGCTCTACCAACTTATGAGCGAACAGGCCCAGTTTTGGGAGGACAGTTGGGAAACCGGTCCGTCCGCCGCACGAACGCCGATTTTTGGGAATTCCTATGGTGTCTTTAATCCTCGCCGGCTCGCGCACGACCAATATCTGCCAGCCCTCCCGGTACCGTCAGCCGAGCTTCTGCATCTGGGCAGCGACTGGCGGCTTGAAAACCAAAGGCGCCTGGAATTGGCCAGTACCTTCTTGGCCCAGAATGACCGGCTACTGGATCTGCTGCACATGAATATCCGGCGGGTGCAGTTCAATCGATACAACCTGGAGGTTTACCTCTCTATTGCCGGACTGTATCGTCAAAACTTACTCATGCTCCAGGATTTGGGCCGCATCTCGGATGATTTGAAATCAGCCGAAGCGTCCGCAGGCCGTGGCGAGACCGAGCGGGCGGTGGAATCGCTCGACCGGACAATCACAATCGCGCAAAATATCCGCCGGCAGCGCGACAAGGCGCTGGAAAACGCCACGGCAACCTGGTATAAGAGTTGGTTTCCTCGCGTTGCGGAAGCGAACGGCCGGAAGTACTTCCACCAGGTAGACGACGTGAAGGATCATCAGCCGGTTCGCACGGTCGACATGAGCTATCTCATCTATCGCGAGCTGCTTTATCCGCTCGGAGACTGGGCAAAGAAGGTTATCGCGGTGCGAAATGAATACGCGAAAGCGCATCACCTACCCGTGCGCGATTACAACTTCAATTGGAATGAAATTTCCTCGGCTTTGACGGTCGAGCAGTAAATCGGCAGGATGCTAAACGCCCTGCTTATGAAATATTTCTGGTAATTTCGCATACTTACTTTTGCTTTTCTCTCTTGACAGTTGGTCCACTTTCCCTTTTAATTGGTGTAACTTGGCTTGCCGCAATTTCGCCAAAAGCGCAGTTTTGAGCCATAGCCATTCAGGGAGGTCGCATGAAACGTTTCTGGATCGTTGCGATTGTGTGGTTTGCAACCGCCAGTATTCCCGCCCTTTTTGCACAGGGACCCGTCGGAACACTGAATGGAACCATTACCGACCCGGCCGGCGCCGTCGTTCCCGGTGCTACGGTAGTGGCGAAACACAACGCCACTGGTGTCGAATCGAAAACGACATCCACATCGAGCGGCACTTATACTCTGCCGTATCTTCCCGCGGGGACTTACACAATTCGTGTCAACGCTCCAGGATTCCAAACCTCGACGGCCGAAAACGTGATTCTTCGCGTGGCGCAGGTCATGACCACCGACTTGAAGCTTCAGGTCGGCACGATGAACCAGGAGGTGGTGGTCAGCGCCACTCCGCAATTGCTGGAATCCGATTCGGCGGAAATTGGGCAGTACATTACCACCGAGGAATATAAGGATTGGCCCATTACCGTGGACGACGGGCAGCGGCAGCTCCAGTCTTTCATTTTTAACAGTTTGCCCGGGACGACCGGAGACAGCTTCGCAGGCTCCATAAATGGCGGCCAGCAGTATTCCCACGAAATTCTTATAGACGGGATTCCAGTCGGCCGGTCCGATCTTTCGGGCGGCAACAACAATGAGTTCAGTCCTTCTGCGGAAGCCGTCGGCGAGTTCAAGCTGCAAACCGGCGCCATTTCGGCCCAATACAATGGCGGGCAGACTGCGGTCGCTAATTTCCAGATCAAGTCGGGCACGAATAGCTTGCATGGATCGGGGTTCTATTTCCTGGGCAACGAAGCCTTCAATTCCATCCCCGTACAAGACAAAACTTTCGGCAAAACCAATCCGCCAAATCGGCTGAACAACTGGGGTTACTCCATCGGCGGTCCAGTTTACATTCCTAAGGTCTATGACGGACGGAACAAGACTTTCTTCTTCACGAACTTCGAAAAGACGAGTACAGTTATGCTGCCGTCCAATGGTTTCGTCACCCTGCCTCCAGTAGCCCAGAAGAACGGTGATTTTTCGTGTCTCCTCAACCCGGCATGCACAGGAAATGACAAATCCGGATCGGTAATCGGAACTGATGCCCTCGGCAGGCCGATCGTGTTCGGTCAAATTTATGACCCGCACTCCACGACGCAGGCCCCGGATGGTACTTACGTGCGCAATCCATTTCCAAACAATATGATTCCCCAATCGGCGTGGGACCCGGTGGCTAAAAACATTGTCCAGAATGTTGGCATTACGGACCCGACGTTCGACAAGCTGTTCAATAATCATCAGAAGCTGGGCACAAACTCTCCCTATTTCCGCCTGCACACCTTCGGGATCAAGATCGATCATCAGATCAATTCCCGGAATCAGATTTCGGGCTATTACAACCAGAGCTACCGTTTTCGCTTCAACAGCAGTTGCGGCAGTGGCGTCCATGGGGCCTATTTACCTGTTCCCGGGCTCGCAACCACTTGCATGAAGGATCAGGAGACGCCCGGGAATATGGGTCGCCTATCTGTGACGTCCACGGTGACGCACTCCATTGTTAACCGCTTCGCAGCCGGCATTAACCGATTTGTAAATGAGAATGGCATCCCGACCCACAGCGCAGAAGGCGGTTGGGCTAGACAAATAGGCATGCAGGGGCTCGCACCTTCCGAACTCTTCCCGACCATGACTTTCACAGGGAACAATTACCAGGGAGGAACGATCAATCCGATTGGTTTTGGATTCCATGGTTACAACCCTAACGGAAGTTATATTTTTCAGGATGATGTGACCTGGATGCGTGGCAAACACACCTTTCGTTTTGGGTACGATTATCGAAGGTATTTTTATACCGACCGGAATTCCAATAGCCCCGGAAGTTTCAATTTCACTCCGCTCCAGACGGCGCTGCCAGGATTTGGCACACAAACAGGTGACGCGTTTGCCAGTTTTCTTCTGGGCGCGGTCAATAGCGCAAATCAAAACGTCGTCGGTTACACCGACAGTTTCCGCCAGCCGGAACATGCGTTGTATGTGACGGACGATTGGAAAATCACGCCGAAACTGACGATGAACATCGGGCTGCGCTGGGAGATTATCCCGCCTCTCTATGAAGTCACAAACCGCATGTCCGAAGTTTCGTTAAGTGTTCCGGATCCGGGCGCTGATAACCGGCCCGGTGCGCTGATCTTTGGCGGACCGTTTAACGATACATACTGGAGAGAGTTCGGCCCACGATTTGGCATTGCGTACAAGGTGACCGATCACATGGTGGTTCGCGCCGGGTATGCGATGACCAATACGCCTCCCATTGCAAACAGCTTCGGGTATGGCTTCACTTATGGCTACAGCGCCACAGTGAATGTGCGGGCTCTCGGGAATCCGCGCGATCCCGCCATTTACCTGAGCGACCGGTTTCCCAGCCTGAGCAGCCCGCTGCCGAATACCGATCCGTCATCCGCGGAATTCAATTCGGTTACTACCACCGCACGCGATGCCAACCGGCCGGGCTATGTCCAGAACTACAACTTTACGATCCAATATCAATTGCCGGGCGCCACCGTTTTGGAAGCCGCCTACATCGGCAACAAAGGCACACGCTTGTGGGGTGGGGCGCCAGGATCCGGAGGATTTAATCAATTGGATGCTTTGCCCGCGAGCATGCTCGCCATGGGCGATATCCTGAACGATCCGGTCAGCGATCATCCGCAGTACATCCCGTACGCCGGTTTTCCGACCGACAACACGGTCTCTCAGGCTCTTCTGCCGTACCCGCAGTATCCCAGCGTGGAGGAAGCCTTCCCGTACAATACAAACTCGAATTACAACGCCTTACAGATCACTGTCACCCGGCACTTGACAAAAGGCCTTGGTTTTCTCGCTGGCTATACCTGGTCGAAAGCAATAGGTTATGTCGATCAGAATGGAGCGGCATCCTACTACACCGTCGCCCAGGACTACTACAATCGCGGCCTGGAACGTTCTGTAGCATCGTTCAATCTGCCCCAGAGTTTCAAGCTCACGTGGGTCTACGACACTCCTTTTGGCAAAGGCCGGCACTGGGATCTGGGGCGCTGGCTGAATCCGGTCTTGGGCGGCTGGCAGCTTTCCGCGATTCACAACTACCACTCCGGTGCTCCCGTTCAGGTGTTCGAATCGGGGTTGACCACTCCCCCCGGTTTTGCGTTCGGTATCCGGCCCGACGTCCTGACGGGAGTGCCTCTCACGGTCGGCGATGCCTCGCAAAAAGTCGATGTTCAGGAACCTACGCAGTGGCTGAATCCCGCTGCATTCGCTCCCAGTCCGCGAACCTCCGCAGGCACGCCGTTACGAGTCGGAACGGCCCCCAGGCTTTTCCCGACTCTTCGCGGGCCTGCCGGTCTGAGCGAATCATTTCGAATAGCAAAACAGTTTCCCATCCACAAGGAGGGCCAATATTTTGAGATTGGAGCCGTAATGACCAATCCACTCAAGAGAACGGTGGCTGTTATCAACGACAACACGGTCGGCGACGAAGGCTTTGGCACGCTTCTTCAGGCTGGTGGAGACCGCGTGCTGCAAATCTCAGCCCGAATCCAGTTCTAGCATTTGAAGCTGAGTCGCCCTCATCGCTGTTGCTTGATAGAGTAAGTAGCGCGTTCATGCTCCGCGGTACCGTTTTGTTTCGTTTCGGGTGTCTCGTCGAGGCCGCTCTGCTCGCGTCTTGTACAAGCCATAAGAGTGCGCAGTCCCCGGAGACCGCTCACCTTCAGCCGCTCAATGTGCTTGTAGTCACCATCGACACGCTGCGCCCGGATCATTTGCATTGTTATGGATACGCGAATATCGAAACGCCCAACCTCGACGGCTTGGCGCAACGTGGTGTTCTTTTTGAAAACGCAGTTGCACAGGCGCCGCTGACGCCTCCTTCGCACGCCAGCATCTTCACCGGCCAATATCCGACTGTTCATCATGTTCGTAACACCGGCGGCTTCATTCTTCCCTCCTCATCGCGACCGCTGGCGAGAATTCTGCAGGAGCAGGGATGGGATACCGCGGCCTTCGTCAGTTCGGCCGTGCTGAAGAAAGTGATCGGCTTCAACAATGGCTTTGCCGTATACGACGACCAGATGCCGCGCCAAGGCAACAAGGAAGAATTCGGCGAGGACGCGGAACGTCGCGGCGGCGATACGGTTGATCGGGCAGTTCATTGGTTGAGCACGCAATCGGGCAAGCCATACTTCCTCTGGGTTCACCTTTACGATCCACACTTGCCGTATGACCCTCCGGACTTTTTCAAACAGAAATACAGAGAACGGCCGTACGATGGCGAAATTGCGTACACGGACCAACAACTGGGGAGATTGCTGGAAGCGGTGGGAAAGAAAGCGCCGGTCGGCAAGACCATTATTGCGGTCCTGTCCGACCATGGCGAAAGCCTCTCGGAGCATGGCGAGTTCACGCATGGGGTCTTTCTTTATGACGCAACGCTGCGCATTCCTTTCCTGATCGCCGGAGCCGGAATTCCAGCCGGTACCCGCGTCAAGCAGCAGGTCAGAAGCATCGACTTTTTGCCGACCCTGCTCACCCTACTTGGCGGGAAGCCGCCAGCCAACATTCAAGGCGTAAATTTGGTTCCGGCGTTCTCGGGCAAGGCCGTGGATACTGCGATCTCCTATGAAGAAACGCTCTATCCGAAGCTGGCCCTTGGCTGGGCGGAGCTCCGCGGCATCCGAACCAATCGCTGGAAATATATTCGCGCGCCAAAACCGGAGCTCTATGACCTTGCACAGGATCCCAAAGAGACCACCAATGTCCTCCAGCAACATCCAGCCGAAGTGGAGCGGCTTTCGGCTCAATTGACGGATGTGGTTGGAAACGGCGGTTCGGAAAAGGTGGAGACGAAAATGGTGGACGAGCGCCAGATGGCCCAGTTGCGATCGCTCGGCTACCTGTCTGGCTTTTCGCCGCAAGAATATGACCTGAACGGCGGCGGCCCGGATCCTAAGGATCAGGTTGGAATTCTGAAACTTCTCTATGAAGCCGAGAACCCGGCTGCACCTTTGCCCGAAGCTCGGCGAATCGCGCTGCTTCAGCAAGCGTTGCGGGAAGATCCCAACAACCCATCCTTATATCATCAGGTCGGCGGAGAACTGGAGAAGACGGGGCGATATGCCGAGGCTCTCCGTCTCTACCAGACCGCTCTGCAACACGGAGTGGAGAACGGCAGACTGCATTCGCGCATCGCTGACCTTTCCCTGCGAAAAGGCAACAAAGATACGGCTATCGCTGAATATGAAAAGGCGGCGCAGTTTAATCCATCCGACCTGGAAAGCCAAACGAACCTGGCCACAGCCTATCTGGAGAAGGGTAGGGCCACCGATGCCGAACGTGTATTCAAGTTCGTGGTAGCGAGCGATCCTGATTCTGCCGCCGGGCATAACGGTCTTGGCCTGATTGCCATCCAAAAGCGCGATATGCCCAGTGCGCGGACGGAGTTTGAAAAAGCGGTACAGATAGACCCGGACCTCGTGGAAGCACAGATGAACCTGGGCCTGATTTATGAGATGGCCGGCGACCGCGCCCGGGCGCGAACCTGCTTCGAGGCGTTTCTAGCGAAGGCATCCCCTAAACAATACGCGAGCATCATCCCCAAGGTGAAGCAGGAACTCGCTACGTTGCAATAGGCATGTTGCGGCGCCTCATGTCGGTCCTTCTCGCAGTGGGATCTCTCTCCGCGCAAGATCAAACCCGCGCTGAATGTCCTTCGCCCGATCAGGTTGAGCTCGAACAGAGCGCGCGCGATGCCATGCAAAAACGAGAATTCGACGTCGCCGCACGGCGCTTTCAGGCAGCCTATTCCGCCTGCCCGGCACAACGTGCGATTCTACTCGAACTGGCCAATGCCTACTTCATGGGACAGCATTTTCGTCAGGCGAAAGATGTTGCTTTACAAGTCCTGCGCGTTGATTCGGGAAATGCAGCAGCGCTCGAAATCAAAGGCAACTCCGAATATCTGGAAGGTGACTCGGGCGCCGCTATCGGCACGTTTATCGATCTCCTGGAACGCCATCCCCGAAATGAAGACGCAGCTTATATGCTTGGCCGTGTCTACTATCAGGAAGGCGCCCTCGACCAGGCAATCGGGCAGTTCGAGCGGGTCTTGCGGCTCAATGCCTATTCCTACAAGGCTTACGATAATCTCGGCCTGTGCTATGAGGCAAAGGCCGACAACGACAAAGCGAGACGGTATTTCCTGACGGCCATCAAACTGGTCGAAAAGAATCATCCGGAATACGACACCGCATACGCCGATCTTGCGGAGCTGCTGCTTAAAACCGGAGAGACCAAGAAGGCATTCGATGCTGCCGCGATGGCGGCGAATCGCAACCCCGCATCGGCGCGTAATTTCTATCTGGGAGGCAAGGCCCTTGAGCAGCTCGGAAAAACAGACTTGGCCGTGAACTGGCTGCAACGCTCGGCCGCGCTCGACCCAAACTATCCTCAACCGCTCTACCTGCTTGCGCTCATTTACCACAAACTGGGGAAAGAGCAGGCATCCACCGAAGCCCGGAAAAAATTCCTTGAAGCGCAAGCCAGAGTCCCCGGCAAACGCCGTTGAAGTACGTTGGCTTAAGGGCGCATGGCGGCCGTGGTTCGAACGGCCATTTGAGCTTCGATGCTGCCCGGAAATGCACGAAGATAGCGCGTCCACGTGTCTCGTGCTTTCACTGGGAAGCCGCGTTTGGAGTAAAGGCCCGCAAGTTCGCGGTAGGCCGGTTCTAAAAGAGGATCGAGTTGAAGGGCCTTCTCAAAATTCTCGATTGCTTTCTCCTGCTCATTGGCGGCTTTCCAGGCAAAGCCCTGATCGAGGTAATGTGAAGCGACCTCGGGTTCTACCTGTGCCGCCCGTGCGAAACTCGCCGCAGCTTCCGAATTGCGCTTCATCCCCAGAAGCACCCTCCCGATACCTGTCGATACGGCCGGATCATACGGAAAATCACGCTGGCAGGCTGTGAGCAACCGTAGTGCCTCCAGCATGTGCGGGGCGGATTTGAGTTGCCGGCCGACCTCGATATCGGCTAAGCCGAGGTTCCGTTTTACAAACGCTGCGGGCGGCTCGTGCCAGGCCACCAGCCTCTCCGGAGCGTTGTCCAAAGCAGTTTCGGAGACGGGCCGGCGCGAAATGTGGTGATCTGTAAAAGCAGTGTGCCCGCCGTCGCGCGCAGGGCGCGCCGGCATATGACAGCCGATGCAGTCGTCTGCCGGCTTCTGATGCCTGGCTAGCTCGGAAGGGTGGCAGGCCAGGCATCGAGCCTTGAAATAGGTACGCGGGTTTGCCGGTTTCTCATGCGGATCATGACACGATCCGCACCACAGCTTCCCATGGCTCTGCCGCGCACACGTGCTCAATGCGAGCTGCTGAGCCTGGCTTATTACTTTCAGCGGGTTTGCGCGCGACGGGTCGTGCGAGCTTTCGAATAAATAGACCGAGAAGACGTCTTCGAGTTCCATGCCTGGACGAAAATCACCGATCTGATTACCTGGGTTCGGAATGCGGGCCATCCCACTCAGATGGCATTGTTCGCAAACACTGTCCCGCGCTCGAAACGAGAGCTTTGCAGGATTGATGATTGAGCCCGGAACAGGATTTCGCAAATGCGCTTCGGCTGGGCCATGACATCGCTCGCAGGTGATAGCTTCAGCCTGGAACGGAGGTATCGCATAACGGTTAAGAGTGCCGCGAACGGGCTTGGCCTGCCCGGCATGGCAAAAAAGGCATTCTGGCGACACCGGTCGATTGAAATCGGGCGCACTTGCATGCTCGTATCCCGGCGCCACGTCCCAGATTCCGCGCTTCGTGTACCAGGCGATCGGAGATTGGAAGAGATGGTCACCCACCGCCGTGAGAAATCCGATGGCGTGATTCCCGGAACCGATGACGTATGCAATTTCGTGGTCAGAGCCAACACCATTCCGTTCGAGCTTCTGAATCAGCCGCGTCCCATTCCATCGAGCGGAGAACCGGGTTTTTGAAAATGAGTGTACGAAATCACCGGCCGGAAGCTCACGGAGCGATCCTAGCGAGTGCGCCATCGCGGTTGCGGCATATCCGCCGTCCTCTTTTGGATGGCAGGCGACGCAACGGTCCGCTGCCCAGGATAACGGAGCAGGGACTGCGACTAGCGCCAGAGCCGCCGCGCGAGTCGCTCGCTTTAAATCAGCGAGTGCTCGCTGCATGTCGGGCCAACTATTGAAACTGGACAATCGTGGTCTCTCCAGTGCGGAATAAATTCGCAGTGGCAGGAGTCCACAACTGTTGCGTGCTACAAGCTTTCGTGTAAGACGGCGGTGTGGAAGATTAGGTTGGCATGAACCGTAAATGCTTGATTTTTGGCTCCTCAGGTAGGATTCGAACCTACAACCCTTCGGTTAACAGCCGAATGCTCTACCGTTGAGCTACTGAGGAGCATTGCGCCCCGCGTTGCACAGCTTGTCTCATGCAAGGTGGGCCTCACCCATTAAAGCATATGACTCAGCGTGATTTCTGGTAGACTGCCGTCGAGGAGCGGCATCGTATGAAGCGTAGAGAACTCTTAGCCGGTGCGCTCGGCGCGTCGCTGGCTAAGTATGCGCGCGCGGCAAAACCTTCCGAAGGACAGGAACTGATCGGGCAGACAGCGCCCGCCCTCCAACTACGCCATTGGCTGCACTCCACGCCTATCGACATGGGCGATCTACGCGGCAAAGTCGTGCTACTTCGCTGGTGGACGGAAGGCTGTCCGTTTTGTGAAGCCACCGCGCCCGCGTTGCGCAAGCTGCAGGCCGAATACGGCTCGCGTGGGCTGATAGTGCTCGGCATTTACCATCCCAAACCGCCCGGCGATTGGAGCATGGCGACACTCGAAGAAGCCGTCAAAGAAAAAGAGTTCACCTTTCCGGTGGCTCTGGACGGCGATTGGAGCGCGCTGAAGCGTTGGTGGTTGCAGCGCGACCGCGCCTTTACCTCCGTTTCCTTTATAGTGGATCGGAGCGGAGTGATTCGCTACGTTCATCCGGGTGGCGAATTTCACGAAGGCAACCAGGGCGGCATGCCAACTCACGAGGCCTGCCGCAGAGACTATCGCGCGATCGATGCGGAAATCGCTGCGTTGCTCAATCGGACTTGACGAGACTGGCTTCGGCCTCCGGCTCGTTGAGGCGGCTATGCTTCTTGCTGTACAGGAAATAAATCGCTAATCCGGCGATCATCCAGACAAAAGCCGTAAGCTGCGTGCGATGATCGAGAGCCACGATCATCCCGCCGCACACGAGTACGCCCAGAATAGGCACCAGCGGGACGAACGGCGTGCGGAAAGGCCGTTTCAGATTGGGCTGGGAGCGGCGCATGATCCACACCCCCACGCACACCAGGCAGAAAGCAAACAAAGTGCCAATCGATGTCAAGTCGCCCGCCAGCGAACCCGGAATAAAGCCCGCAAACGCGCTCACAAAGAAAAACAGAAGAGCGTTGCATTTGTACGGCGTGCAGAACTTTGGGTGAACGTCGGAGAACAGTTTCGGCAGTAATCCGTCATTCGCCATCGAATAGAAGACGCGGCTCTGGCCAAGCAGCATGACCAGAATAACCGAGGAAAAGCCCGCCAGGATAGCGACCGTAATCGCAGTGGCGAGCCAACCATAACCAGGCATATAGTGCTGGACGGCGTAGGCGACGGAGGCCTCTTTACCCGCGATCTTGAATTCTTGCCAATTGCACACGCCCGTAAGCACGTAACTAAAGAGGACGTAGAGAATCGTGCAGACGGCAAGCGATCCGAGAATACCGCGAGGCATATCGCGCCCGGGATTTTTCGTTTCCTGCGCAGCGGTCGATACCGCATCGAAGCCGATAAACGCAAAGAAAACAATGCCGGCGCCGCCGAGTACACCGCCCCAACCGTGCTTGAACAAGCCCTCGTGGCCGGGAATGGTGGCGGGGACCACATAGGGTGATAGATTTGCCTTGTTGATGAACTGCCATCCCACCGCGATAAATGCGATCACGATGGTCACCTTAACCGCGACGATGATGTTATTCACCGTGGCAGATTCTTCTATTCCTTTAATAAGGAGCAGCGTCAGGATCGC
>JAICIH010000053.1 GCA_025924475.1 Bryobacteraceae bacterium | reverse complement strand
GCGCGAGATGGTGCGGCGTCTGCGTACCCCGCTGTGATTCCGTTCCGGCATTCAGTTACAAAGACATTCTTATTTAATCATAGGGTCTGCTGTCGTTAACTGACGTTCGACTACCCGAAATCTACGAGAGAATTTTACCAATCGCCGTAGGGCGAGGGATAAGCCGGTCCAGACCAGCAGAGCGCCTCCGAGCGAAGCGATTGCCGCGACGATCTGGCCCGCTAAACCCGCCGCTTCACCGGTATGAATAAAGCGGTTCCACATGCGGGGCGTCGCCGCCTCCTGAGAAATTACGGCGCCGGTGGATCGATCGAGAAGGACCTGCGTCCGCTTGCCCGGTTGTCCGCCATTGCCTCGATCTACTGTGATAAAAAGCGTTGCATCCGGTTGCGGAAGACGAAAACTGACACTGTGCCAACCCGGAAACTGCCCTTCAGCCTTCGCCAGCAGGCTTTCGATGGTTTGCGGCGCCCCGGAAACTTGCCGCGCAATCGCATTGGGGCGCGCTGCGGTGCCATACGACATAACGACGCCGCTGAAAGAAATGAAGAAAAGCGGGAGCGCGCACCAGATACCCGCAACGTGGTGCCAGTTCCAATCGCGCTGTCGTCCGGAAAGCCTTGGCCGGAATAGCAGGACTGCTTTGAAGTGCTGCCAGGTGCTTTTGCGCGGCCACCATAAATAAGGGCCGGTCAAGATAAGAAACACAAAGAGAAGATTGGCGGCGCCGGTGATTTTGCGTCCGAAGCCGGCGCGCATCTCGCCACCCAGCGCGCGATGCCATTTTTCAACTGTCGAAAAAAACTGGCGGATGGACTTCGACGCTTGCCCAAGGATCGCGCCCGTGTAGGGATCGACAAACGCCGTCCGCTCGCGGCCATAGCCGAACTCCAGCGGAGCGTGCGCATCGGACCGAACGGTGACCATAGACGGCTTGCGGCGCGACTGCAGGAGTCGGTCGAGCGAGATACGAGGCAAATGCTCCGTAGCTGTTACACGGTAGCGGCTCGCGTCCCAGGCGTTAATTTGCCGTTCGAACGCGAGCAGAATACCGGTCAGACACATGACTAAAATCACTAGCCCCGCGAGGCTGCCGATTGTGAGATGAAACCAGAAAAAAACAGGGCGCAGGCGCTGCACGCATCAAACCTCGGCCCACTGGCGAAGAAGATTGTGATACACACCGGTAAATTGGACGGCGCTTGGATGGTCGGGCAGATCGCGGTTCAGCCGTTGAATCGCCATGTCCAGATCGAATAGTAAGGCGCGCTGGCCGTCGTCGCGAACCATACTTTGAATCCAGAAAAATGAAGCGACGCGGGCGCCGCGCGTAATCGGCCGCACGTTATGTAAGCTGGTCGCCGGATAGAGGATCATGTGTCCGGCGGGAAGCTTCACACTGTGTGTACCGTAGGTGTCTTCAACAACCAGTTCCCCGCCATCGTATTCGTCCGGGTTGGCAAAAAAGAGAGTCGCCGAGAGATCGGTGCGGATACGATGCGGCGTCCCGGTAATCTGCCGGATCGAATTATCGACATGCGTGCCGAAAGATTGGCCGCCCTGATATCGATTGAACAAAGGTGGAAAGACACGCTGCGGCAGCGCGGCGGAGATGAACAGCGCATTCCCTCCGAGCGCTTCGAGAATCATCTCGCCGAGTTGATTTGCTACCGGATGGCCTTCCGGCAGCTGAAGATTATCTTTCGTGCGGCTCGATTGATGCCCGGCCGTTACGCGGCCGTCCACCCATTGCGTACTATCGAGTAGTTGCCGGGCTTGCAATACTTGCTCGGCGGTGAGAAGGTCAGGAATCGCAAGAAGCATAGCTAAAACTTAAATTTGATTCCAGCCAACACCGAGCGGCCCGGCCCCAGGACGATGTGCCCTGGATGAAGTTGGTCGTAATAGTAGCGGTTCGCCAGGTTATAGGCGTTCACTTGAAGATCGATATGCTCGGTGACCGGATGGCTCACCATGGCATTAAAAACCCAGTACCCCGGAACTTGTTTGGCAAGTCCCGTGGCGGGATCGAGCGGCGTAGTTGAGCTCGCCGTACGGCTCGATACGTAGTTGCTTCCTATGCCGAAGTGGAAGTGCGCCGGTAGCCGGTAATTACTCCAAAATGCAAAGGTATTCTTTGGAACGTTTGCCAACGGATACCCTATCGCGTCGGGGAAAAATCGCGAACCAACTACACGGCTGTCAAGATACGCATAACTCGATAGAATGTCCCAGCGGCTATTAATATGGCCTGTAATATCCACTTCCGCACCACTGACTCGCTGGGTGCCGGCAAGAACCACTAAAAGTGAGTTGGATGGATCCGTTTCGCGGGCGTTCTCCTTGGTCGTACGGAACCACGAGCTATTTACTGCCAGGTGCCCGCCCGCCAAACTCCACTTGGTGCCAAATTCATAGCTCTTATTCGATTCAGGCGGAAGGTTCGCGGATCCGGCGCTAAGCGCAAGGCTTTCCGCAGACGGATTGAAGGATGTTCCCGCCGCGAAGTACAGAGTCCCATTCGCGACAGGATGATAGGAAATGGCGCCTCGCCAGGTTGGTTTGGTATCGACCCGGTGGAACGAAGAGAAAGGGGCGATGCGCTGGGCGTAGTCGTTCGAGAAGCGATCGAAGCGCACACCGCCGGTCAATTCCCAATGCCGCCCCAATTTGGCAGTGTCCACGGCATACACACCCGTGGATATCGCAGTGTCCGTCACACTCGAAGAAATCGTGGGATTGCCGAACAGACTCTGGGTCGGATCTGGCGACAGAAGGCTCGTATCGGGCGCCGTAAATTTTGGCCTCGTAGGATTGGACGTCTCTCGGCCGGCTTCGAACCCGGCTACAAAGTTATGACGAATCCTTCCGGTCTCGAAATGCGCGCTCATGTCGAGCTGCTCATCGAGAAACGTTTCCGTACTGTTCGAAGCGAGCTGATTGCGCGTAACTGTTAATTCAGTTAGTGGAATAGTAGGCGTAGCGTCATTGATGCGTGGCTCTGTGATCAAGACATTCCGCGCATAGTTCGCATACCGCAATTGATTTCGCACCGTGATATGGCTGTTCACATCATGCTCGAGTCTTGCGGTTCCTATATCGTCATAAGTACGAAGATAGTTTCCGTTTGCCAGGCCATAGTAGTTACGGCGATTCACTGGTGCCGGACCATTGAATAGCCATGGAATGCCATAGTCCGGAATGTCGTCGGCGTTTTGATGAAAGTAGCTCAAAGTGAGCCGCGTAGGCGTGCCCAATCCCAACGAGAGCGATGGAGCAATACCGTCGCGCCGGTTTTTTGCGACATCACGGCCCGCTACATCGTTAATATTTCCCATGGCGTTCAAACGAAAAGCCGCACCGGAGCCCAGCTTCGGAATAGGAATATTCAAATCGATAACACCGCGCCGGGTTAAATCTGTTCCAAAACTCAGCCCGGCGGACATATAACGATTCAGATCGGGTGTCTTGGTCGCCTGATTGACTACTCCACCTGTGGAACCACGGCCGAAAGCAGCCGAAGACGGTCCCTGCAAAACCTCTATTTCCTGCGTATTAAACGGATCGCGATAGTAACTTCCGAAATCGCGCATGCCGTCGATAAAAAGATCGTTGCGTGCGGTGAATCCGCGGATGGTAAGGTTATCTCCTTGCGAACCACCTTCTCCCGCCGCCAGGCTGATACCGGCTATGTTGCGCAGGGCGTCGCGGAGCGTAGCAGCTCCCTGTTGCTCCACGATCTGACGGGAAACTACGCCGATCGTTTGCGGAGTGTTAAGAAGAGGCTCCGTGAATTTCGGCGTAGACGCGGCGAGTTGCGCCGAATTGGCTTGTACTTCGACCACTGTCTGGACCGCGCGAAAACTAAGCCGGATCGTTTTATCCGCGCCGACGCGATAAGTAACGCCGGTATTCTCGAGTAACTTGTCCAAAGCCTGCGTGGCTGTATATACACCCGAAACGCCAGGTGACATAACCTGCGCGGCGCTCGAATCTAAAAAAGTAACGGTCACGCCGGCGACTTTTTCGAATTCGCGCGCTACGGTATCCAGATTTCCGGGAGCCAAATCGTAGCGCCGGACAGGAAGCCCGTCCAAATATTGTGTATTGGGTGCTGCGAACGAATTAGAAGCGGTTTGTTTCTGAGCAAGAGCCAATTTTCCGCTGCCCGCAAACGTGTAAGCAGCTAATGTGCTGACGGCTAGCCATCGCCGCCGGCCTGCTTGCTTCTTCTTAATCCGCTTCTTTGCCATTCCTTGTCATCTCCCGAAGGTTGATAAACCCCGAAGTTGATAAACCTGGACTGGCAGCCTACAATTGTGTGAGGTTGCCGGCCCAAACGGTTGCCAATCGGCCAGGCCAGAGCGCTGCTCCGCCAAGAGTTTTGGCGCTCTGACTTGGTCAAAAAAACTGGGTGCTGGTCCAGGAATCTGGCAAAGGGCCGATCTAGGACCAACTTGGTCCATGATAGGAGATGCCGCTACCGGCTGTCAATATAAGAAGCGGGAAGTGTTAAGGGCGTGAAGTGGAGAATGTAAGCTCGCATACTTCGTTCTGCGAAGCTAATGCCGTATTTTTCCGCTTCTTCGAGTGCGCGCCGGTTCGTCCAATTGTCGTGCTGGATGCGATAGCACGCGATCACGGTTCCAGTGCGATCTTTTCCACGGCGGCAATGAATGAATACGGGCTGTGTTTCGCTGCGGAACAGGTAAGGCAGGATTGCTTCCAATTGCGCCCGCTTGGGCGCCGACCAGGCGCCCAGCGGCACGTTCACATATTTGAGTCCTAGATTATGAACCTGTACGCTCTCGGCGGCCGTACCGTCACCCTTGTTGCGTAAATCGATCACGACTTTGACGCCCAAGGCCCGCAATTCCTTGAGTGCAATGGGCGAGGGCGCTCCACCGCGATAGAGATGATCATTCAGCGCACCGAAATTCCGCACATGCGGCGCGGCTGGGCTGGCAGCATATAAAACCGCCTGCGCAAGAAGTAAAAGAACGATCTTCACTGCTTCGGAGGCGTCGGAGGCGGATTGTTTGTTTTGTTCTCGGCGCCACCTACATCGCCGTATGTGATGGTGCTCTCCGTTTTGAACTGATACTTCTTGTAATGGTCATATTTGATGACCTCTTTAATGCGCTGAGAAGGACCATCCTTGAAATTGAGGGTGTCGTCGGCGTAGGTATAGGTCGGAAACCAGTATTTTCCATCGATTTGCTCACGGTACGTCTCAAATTTCGGGAATTGCTGATCTTCTCCGCGGCGCAGATATCCGGTCGAGCGGCCAAACGTCTTCACAATCTGCAGATCCTGATCGTCCACCCATATATCGCCGTCGAAATAGCGTTTGCGGTCCTTCGTAAGCTCTTTCGGCTGAACGGAAAAGACATAACAAGTGATCTCGTCCACCTTCTCGCGGCGTTTGTACGTGACGTTATATTCGGGCAGCGTATCGTTGGTCATTACGAACGGCATCACCTGCCGCATATCCTGCTCGTCTTCTCCGGTCATCACGATATTTGTGAGAGACGCGACCGGAGCGCGTAAGACATGCGAAGTGCGGCGATTGCGGTCATCGAAAGTGACCTCTTCGACGATTTCATAGGAGCCGCCGGGAGGATCGACTTCGGTCAGCTTGCTGGTTTGCCGATACGTGTAGTTCTCGCGCGCAGCGGCGAATTCCGTCTCCTTCTGCGTGAACTTCTTGATGATGTCCTGAATCTCTGCCGGCGATGGATCGGCTTTAGGGTCAATGGCATAGAGCAACAGGGCCGAACCCAGCGTGCATGCGGCCAGAACGCAGATGCGGGATAACTTCATTTTGGACCTATTCTCTATTGTGACGAATCATGGGGAGACGCGGGTTTCCTGCGCGAGCAGGGCTTTGGCGATGGTCGCGCGCTGCATGTTGCTGGTGCCTTCGTAGATTCGTCCGATTTTCGCGTCGCGGTATAGCTTTTCGACCGGGTAGTCTTTGGTAAACCCAACGCCGCCGAGGATTTCGACAGCTTGGGAAGCCACTTCCTCGGCGATCGTTGAGCAAAAATATTTCGCCATCGCGGCTTGCATCAGAAAAGGTTGGCGGGCATCGCGCAGACGCGCGGCATGGTAAACCATCAGCCGGGCCGCTTCGATGCGTGTCGCCATATCGGCAAGCTCAAATTGCACTCCTTGAAAATCGCCGATTCGCTTGCCGAATTGCTTGCGCTCCCGTGCGTGGCGTAAGGCGTGATCCAAAGCGCCCTCTGCCAGGCCGAGCATCTGGGCCGCAATGCCGATACGGCCTTCGTTCAAGGTTTCTATCGCGATCTTATAGCCTTTTCCGCGTTCTCCCAATACCGGAGCAACGACGCCATCGAGAATCAGCTCGCATGTAGAGGAGGCGCGAATGCCGAGCTTGTCTTCCTTCTTGCCGATGCTGAATCCCGGCATGCCTCGCTCAACTAGAAAGCACGTGATCCCTTTGTACCCGGCCGCCGGATCGATGGTGGCAAAGACCAGAAAGATTTCCGCTTCGGCCGCGTTGGTGATCCACATCTTCCGGCCGACGAGGCCATCCTTCGTAGCGCGAGTTGTCAAAGAAAACGCATCGGAGCCCGAAGCTGCCTCGGAAAGAGCATACGCCCCCACGCTGCCACTAGCCAGACGCGGCAGATAATTTTTTTTCTGCTCCTCCGTTCCCCAGGCGGCGATAGCATTGTTGACCAACGTATTCTGCACATCGACGATCACTGAAGCCGCCGGATCTACTTTGGCCAATTCCTCGATCGCCAGTATGGCCTGAAAAAACGTACCGCCCTGCCCGCCATACTCCTCGCTTACCTCGATCGCCATCAGGCCGAGCTCGAAAAGCTCGCGCAACAAATCCGGCCGAAATTGCCCGGCCTCGTCCATCGCACGAACGTACGGCCGCAATCGCTCATTTGCAAACCGCGCCACCGAGCCCTGAAACAGCCGCTCCTCCTCCGAAAAATAGGGACAGACGCACATTTTTTCCTACTACCGTACTACCACCACCGGACTATGCGGCGGCCGGCCGCCCAACTGGCCGAATTCGCAGGCTCCGGCCGCACCGGGCCTCGAGTGCATCCAGAAAGTCGTCGCTGCCTATCGGCAGCCCCCGTTTCGTTGCTTCCGGAATGCTTTCGAGTTCTCGTTCGTCGCGACCGTAAGCGAGCACATCACGCCAGCGATCCGGAGTCCATTGCCGGCTCCAGGATTCCAACGCGAGGCTTACCGGCGGCGGTTTCGTCCCGCAATGATAGGCAGCGGAGGACCAGTCGCTGTGTTCGGCGCGATCCACCACTCCGGCTCGCACCGGATTCAACTCGACATACCGCAGCGCCGTCCACGTCCGATCGCCTTCAACCAGGCATGAATAGTAGCGTCCTTGCCACAGATGGCCATAGGGCCGATCATTCCGGCGATTCCGGTATTGCGCATAATCGCCCTGAACACGCTGCATGACACGGGAGAGTGAATTAGCCTCGCGGGGAATCACCAGCAGATGAACATGGTTCGTCATCAGACACCAACCCAGCAAATCCAGCTCGTACTCGACGGCACGGCGTTCGAGAAATTCCAGGTACCACCGTCGATCGGCGGCAGAATAGAACACATCCTGCCGCTAATTGCCGCGCGCCACCACGTGAATTGGCAACCCAGGCACAACTATGCGGGGATATCGAGCCATTTGTAAGCCGAGTACGGAAAAATCCTACGCACTCTCAGATTAAATGTGCGTCTGACCCTATTTTTGCGGAGTGGGTCAATCGCGGCGCAGGCCGTGTTTTTCCATCCGGTAGATCAGCGTCCGACGGCTGATATCCAGAAACCGCGCGGCTTGCGTCTGATTGCCATTGAACTTCTCGATCGCTCGCAGCAGCAGTTCGCGCTCCACGCCCTCCAGACTAATACCGTTTTCCGGCAGATCGAACAGGAAGGACCCCTGCGCCGGAGGTGTCTGTTTCATCTCATCGGGAAGATCGGACACGCCAATCTGGTTCCCGGAGGACAGCACCAGCATCCGCTCCAAAACATTCTCGAGCTCACGCACATTACCCGGCCATCGATAATTGCACAGATGCGAAATCAGGGCCGGCGCCATAGTCAAGTCCGGGTGCCCATGCCGCGCCTTCAGCTTGCGCAATAAATGCTGCACCAGCTCCGGGATATCTTCTTTCCGTTCCCGCAATGGCGGAAGCGCCAAAGGTATCACCGCCAAACGGTAGTAAAGGTCTTCGCGGAACGCGCCGTCTTCGATCATGGCCGGCAGATTGCGATTGGTCGCCGCAATCACGCGCACGTCGACGACGGCTTGCGCAGTGGACCCCAGCTTCTCGATCTCACCGTTCTGCAGCAGCCGCAGCAGCTTCACCTGCATGTCGAGCGGCAGCTCTCCTACTTCATCAAGAAACAACGTCCCGCCGTCCGCCATCTCGATTTTGCCCGCTTTTGCAGTATGGGCGCCGGTAAAGGCGCCCCGCGTAAAACCAAACAGCTCCGATTCCAGCAGCTCTTTCGGAATCGCGCCGCAGTTAATCGTGACAAATGGCTTGTTCTTGCGGCGGCCGTTCTGATGAATGGCTCGCGCCAGCAGCTCTTTACCCGTGCCGGTTTCGCCGAGCAGTAGTACCGTGGAATCGTGCTGCGCAACACGCGCCGCCATGTCGAGAACGTGCAGCAGCCGCTTGGAACGCCCGACGATATTTTCGAATCCATATCTCTCATCGAGCGCCGAGCGCAGGCTGCGTACTTCTTCAAGCAGCGACTGGCGTTCCATGGCGCGATGCACCGCAAGAACCAGGCCTTCGTAATCGATCGGCTTGGTGACGTAGTCGTACGCGCCCGACTTCATCGCCTCCACCGCGGTTTCGACGCTGCCGAACGCGGTGATCATGATTACCGTGGTTTCCAGCCGGTTGTCGCGAATCTGTTTCAGCAGCTCCAACCCGCCCATGCCCGGCATCAGCAAATCCGTAATAACGAGCTTCGGCCTCTGTTCGTTGATAATCGCGCCCGCCTGTTCGCCGTCGGAGGCGAGCGCCACCTGGTACCCCGCCTCCTCCAACTGCATTTTCATCACGCGGCGCAAACTGCTATCGTCGTCTACCACGAGAACGAGATTCTGGTTCATAGTGGACGGCTCCGGTCACGCGGCAGGTCGAGTTGGAAGGTCATGCCACGGTCGGCGTTCTGCCTGGCGGTCAACAAACCTCCGTGCTGTCCGACGATCGTAGAAGCAATGGCGAGCCCGAGCCCAGTGCCATTTTCTTTCGTAGTGAAAAACGGGTCGAAAATACGGTCCTCATTTTCGGCGGAAATACCGCAGCCCTGGTCGCGCACGGTAACCGACACACGATCACCGGCTATCGATGCGGCGAGCCAAACCGCGCCCGGCCGCTCGCTCGCCTGCGCGGCGTTTATCAGCAAATTCAATAACACCTGTTTCAGTTGTTCCGGATCGCATTCCACCTCCGGCAGATGCGAAGGCCTATCGCTGTACAGCTCCACATCCTTCATCGCCGAATCGTGCGCCGTCAAAGACATCACGGAATCTAGAACCGTCGCCAAATCGGTCGGCTGAAATTTGGGCGCTCGCGGCCGCGCGAAATGCAGAAAGTTCGTCAGCAATTTATTTAAGCGGTTGGATTCTTTCTCGATGATTTCCAGGCAGTCGTCGACATTCGCTTGCGAGGCATGGCCGCGCTTCAAAATTCCAGCCGCCCCGGAAATGCTGGCCAGCGGGTTTCGAATCTCATGCGCCAGTCTGGCCGAAAGCTGTCCCGCCGCATACAACCGTTCCGACTTACGCAGCCTCTCCACATTCCTCTGCAATTCCTGGTAAACCTCTTCCAGCTCCCGCGTGGCCTGCTCTAGCTTGGCGCGTTGTTTGCGTTCTCTATCCGAGAGAAAGCCCGCAATGAGCCCGGCCATGCCGAATATGGATACCTCCAACACTTGGTCGCTGGCTTCCAGGCGGGCGACGTACCAGCTTCGCCATATGTGCGCGGAATCCACGAGCGCTGTAAATACCACGCAATACAGAGCGCCCCGCCAGCCGAAAACCATCCCGGCTGCCATCAGTGGCAGGAAATGGAGATGGTGGACAAAATTGTGCGCCTCTACTTTGCCCAACGGGATGTACCAGGAAAGCGCGCCCAGAATAACAATGCTGAATCCGATCGCCGCGGCCTGAAATCGCTGGTCTCGCAGAAAACGCGCCATCAATAAACCAATCATGCTACCTGCAATTTAGGAACCGCCCTTTCCTTTCAATCTACTAGCGGCTTTTGTGGACGATCCGGTACAGCATATTGCCCCTAGGTGTCCCAATCCGGCCAGTTGGTGGCCCGGATCAATGGTTTCCGGGCGGAACATCGATTGCATAAGTGGTCATAGTGAAAGTCTTTATGGCGCTGCTGGCGCTGTGTGCAATGGGACGGGCCGCGGAGCTGACACTGGATAAAGCGCTGGCATTGGCTAACGCCAATAGCCCGCTTATCGAAGAATCGAAAGCCGTCCAGGCCGGGGCGAGCGCTGGAATCGTGGCGGCCAAAGCCTATCCCAATCCGCAATTTAATTTTCTCGCAGGGCACCAGGCGGCGCGGCCCATCACCAACCCTGCCGTGCCTGGCCTCCTGCAGCATTACAGCGTGTCGCAGCCCATCGAAACGCCCAGTGTCCGCCGGACGCGTTTGCAGGCGGCCAGGAGGGGACTCGAAAGCAGCACCGAGGGGATGCGCGGCACCCGCGTCGTTCTCGTCGCCACTGTAAAGCATGCGTTTTTCGAGGTGCTGCATAGAAAAGAGGAAATCAACCACACCCGCGAAAGTCTGGAACTCGTTCAGGACCTGCGGCGCCGGGTGGCCGTCCAAGTGGATGTGGGGGAAGTGGGCCGCCTGGAGCTAACTCGCGCCGAAGCCGAGATTGCCATCGCGCAGACCGCCATGAAAGGCGCGCAACTGCGCTACGCGGGTGCGGTCGCGGCGCTGCGTGTGGCGATTGGCGCTCCTGCTACCGGTGAAATTAATCCAGTTGGATCGCTCGACGTAAACGTGGCCGTTCCGCCTCTGGACGCCGCACGTTCCACAGTACTTCAGAATCATCCCGCTATAGCCCAGGCTCGGGCCGAAATGGAGCGCGCGCAGGCCCTGCTGGCAAATGAAAAGGCTTTGCGTTTTCCGCAATTCGGTGTATACGGCGAGTACGAACATCAACCCGATTTAACTTTTTATCGCGCGGGTCTCAATATCCCGCTTCCTTTATGGAACCGGCGCAAAGGCGAGATTGAGGCCGCTGCGGCCGAAGTGCGGCGCGCGGTTGCTGTCGAAGCCCAGCGCCGCTTGGAACTAACGGCGGCGCTCGAGCGCGCTTATAGCCAGTTTCAGCTTGCCGACGATCAAGTCAAATCCTTTCAGGCCGGCTCTCTGCGGCAGGCTGAAGCCGCGCTCACGGCCGCTCAGGCGGCGTATCGTTTCGGCGAGCGCGGCATTATCGAGGTACTCGACGCGCAACGTGTTCTGCAGAGCGTGCGCGGAGATTACCTGGACGCGCGCTTCCAGCGAGAGGACGCCTTGATCGATCTCGAAGAACTGGGAGCCGTAAGTGGAATAGGAGACGGAAAGTGAAACAGCTTGGAATCGTCTTGGTAGCGGTCCTTGCAGCGTGTCTCGCCGGATGCAGCACGCATGCCTCTCAACGATCCGATGCCGATGCGGCCAAACCGCCCGATCCGCTTGCGATCACGGTGACTCCGGATCTGCGCAAGCAAATAAAAATAGGCGAGCCCACTTGGGACAACGTTGCCGACAAGCTCCGTGTCGCCGGCCATGTCGCCGCCGATGAAACGCGCATGGCCCGCGTGGGCTCGTCGGTCGCCGGCCGCATTACCAAGCTCTTGGTAGTCGAGGGGCAACGGGTACACCTGGGCCAGACGATCGCAACCGTCCGCAGCACAGAGCTGTCGGATGCGCAATTTAACTATGTCAAAGCCGCGTCGCAACTCCAGTTGGCCGAGCGGGCGGCGTCCCGGGCCAAGCAATTGCTGAGCGCCGATGTCATCGGAACCGCCGAACTCCAGCGCCGTGAAGGCGAGGCCTTGCAAGCCGCGGCTGAGAAATCTGCTCTCCGGCAACAGCTTGGCGCTTTAGGGCTCAGCGAAGCGGCCATCCAGCACCTTGAGGCAACGCATCAGTTGAATGCCGAATACCGGGTTACGGCGAGCATCTCCGGCACGCTGCTCGAGCGCAAAGTGACGGTCGGACAGATTGTTCAACCTGCCGAAGCGGCATTTACGATCGCCGATCTCTCGAACGTTTGGCTGATCGCCGACATTCCGGAACAGGAAGCCGGCACGATTGAGGTCGGTAAGGCGGTCGAAGCGGAAATACCGGCCCTGCCGCAGCAGACCATACGCGGGAAACTCGATTTCGTCAGTAATACCGTAAACCCGGAGACGCGCACCGTGCGTGTTCGTATGAACCTCGCGAATCCACGCCGGCTTTACAAACCGGCGATGCTCGCCACCATCACTCTCGAAGATCGCGCCCGGCGCAGGCAGGTGATTCCTTCTACCGCCGTGGTGCGCGAAGACAATCAGGAGCAAGTATTCGTGCAAACCGGCCCCGACAGTTTCGTTCTCAGGCCCGTCAATCTGGGCGGCGAGTTTGGACAATATCGGGTATTAACGGATGGCGTTCAGCCTGGCGAAAAAATCGTCGTCGATGGCGCTTTCCACCTCAACAACCAACGCAAACAGCAAGCCCTTCAAGGAAAGCAGCAGGAATCCGAATAGATGCTGCGTAGTATCGTTCAGTCCGCTCTTAAGCAGCGATTGGTGCTGGTCGTGGTCGCGGCCTGCCTGATGGCGTTCGGTATCCGCGCCGCGCGCCACCTCTCGGTGGATGCATTTCCGGACGTCACCAACGTTCAGGTGCAGGTTGCCACGGAGGCTCCTGGGAAAAGTCCGGAAGAGGTGGAGCGCTTCGTCACTGTGCCGCTCGAGATTGCCATGACAGGTCTGCCTGGCATGACCGAGATGCGCTCTCTTATTAAGCCGGGGCTTTCCATCATCACGCTTGTATTCGAAGACAATCGCAGCGTTTATTTTGAGCGCCAACTCGTCATGGAACGCCTGACCGAAGTGCGTGAGAAATTACCCGTGGGAATTGTGCCCGTTTTGGGACCGGTATCGACCGCGCTCGGCGAAGTCTACCAATACACCCTCGAAAAACCGAGCGACGGAAATCGCCCGCTTTCCAAGGAAGAGCTGGTAGAGCGGCGCACCATACAGGACTGGGTGGTGCGTCCTCTGCTGCGCTCAATTCCGGGCGTGGCCGAGATCAATTCGACCGGTGGCTATGTCAAGCAATATCAGACCATCGTCGATCCGATCAAGCTGCACCACTACGGGCTGACCGTAAAAGAAGTCTTCGACGCGCTCGCGCGGAACAATGGCAATTCGGGCGGCGGCATCCTTCCGCAGCACGCCGAACAGTACCTGATCCGCGGTGTCGGCCTGATCCGCGATCTCGACGATATTCGCTCCATCGTACTGAAAGAAGTGAACGGCACGCCGGTCTATATTCGCGACGTGGCTGAAGTGAAATTCGGTGAAGAAGTTCGCTACGGTGCGATGGTAAAGGGCGGCTATACCGAAGCGGTGGGTGGCATTGTCATGATGCTCGCCGGCGGTAATGCCAAGGAAATTGTAGGCCGAGTCAAAGAGCGCGTTGCGGAAATTAACAGTAATGGCTCCATCCCACACGGCCTCAAGATTGTTCCTTATTACGATCGGTCGGAACTCGTGGACGCCGCGCTACACACCGTAACCAAGGTTCTCGAAGAAGGCGTGGTCTTGGTGGTAGTGGTTCTATTTCTCTTTCTGGGCGATTTGCGATCGAGCCTTATCGTGATTGCCACGCTGATTCTGACGCCGCTCGTGACCTTTATGGTCATGAATCACTACGGGCTTTCGGCCAATTTAATGTCGCTCGGTGGACTTGCCATCGCGATCGGTCTGATGGTCGACGGCTCGGTAGTCGTCGTCGAGAATGTTTTTGCGCACCTCGGCCATCGTCCGGGCGTGAATAAGCTGCAAGTGGTTCTCGATGCCGTGCTCGAAGTCGGCACGCCAGTAATCTTTGGTGTTGGCGTGATCATTCTCGTCTTTTTGCCGCTCATGACGCTGCAAGGCATGGAAGGCAAAATGTTTTCTCCGCTCGCCTATACCATCGCCATTGCGCTCGGAATTTCACTTGTATTATCCTTGACGCTCTCGCCCGTACTGGCAGCGTTTCTACTCAAGGGCGGCTCAGAGCACGATACTTTACTGGTCAGATTTCTAAAGCGTCCTTATCTGCGGCTTCTCTACTGGGCATTGGGCCACCCGAAAACCACCATCCTGTCGGTACTTGCCTTATTCGCATTCGCGCTATCTTTGTTTCCCTTTCTGGGTACCTCCTTTATTCCCGAAATGGCTGAGGGCTCCATTTCCCCGAACATCGATCGCGTTCCGAACATCTCGCTCGATGAGTCTCTAAAGATGGAAATGCGCGCGATGAAGATCATAAGCGGCGCGCCCGACGTGGCGAAAGTTGTCTCGCGCCTCGGACGTGGGGAATCGCCCGCCGATCCGGCCGGTCCCAATGAAACGGACGTCATGGCTTCACTCGTTCCTTACGATAAGCGGAAGGACGGCTTGACGCAGGAAGAAATCGCCAGGGAGATTCGAAAGCGCCTGGCGGCCATCCCGGGCGTAAACCTGGTGATGGCGCAGCCGATCTCTGATCGAGTAGACGAAATGGTCACCGGCGTGCGCGCCGACATCGCCGTGAAGCTGTTCGGCGATGATCTCGATGTACTAATTGAGAAGGCAAATGAAATCGCCAAAGTGGCTAAGACCATTCGCGGCTTCCGCGATTCCAAAGTGGATCGCGTCGGCGGCCAACAATATCTGAACATCACGATTGACCGGCAGGCCATCGCCCGATACGGGTTGAACGCCTCAGACGTACACGACATTATCGAAATGGCCATCGCCGGCAAAGCAGCCACCGAAATCTATGAGGGTGAGCGGCGCTTTCGGGCTATCGTGCGCCTTCCCCCGCAGTTACGTGACAGCGTACAGGATATCCGCCGGCTCTTATTGACCACTCCCGACGGTGTGCAGCTCCCGCTCGAAGATGTCGCGCGCATCGAGGTCAAAGATGGACCGGCACAGATCAATCGCGACACCGGTAAGCGCCGGATCGTGGTAGGCGTGAATGTTCAGGACCGTGACCTCGGCGGCTTCGTCGCCGAGCTACAGCAAAAAGTCCGCCGGCAGGTGCCGCTCTCGTCCGGCTATTACTTCGAGTGGGGTGGGCAATTCGAAAACATGCGCCGCGCTCTCGACCATTTGTCCATAATCGTTCCTATCACCGTAGCGGCGATCTTCTTCCTGCTCTTTTTGTTATTCAATTCGCTGCGCTTTGCCGCTCTGATTATCACCGTGCTCCCCTGCGCCTCCATCGGTGGCGTGATCGGGCTCTTCATAACTGGAGAATACTTGTCGGTGCCGGCGTCAGTAGGCTTCATAGCGTTATGGGGTATTGCAGTGCTGAACGGTGTCGTACTCGTCTCCTACGTGCGCAAACTTCGTGAGGGCGGAATGCCACAGCGCGAAGCGGTTGTCGAAGGCGCCAAGATGCGCTTTCGGCCCGTGATGATGACGGCGACCGTTGCGGCCCTGGGACTCGTACCGTTTCTTTTCGCTAAAGGACCGGGGGCAGAAATTCAACGGCCGCTCGCGATTGTCGTCATCGGTGGTTTGATTACTTCTACTCTGCTGACTCTGGTCGTCGTGCCGACGCTCTACAGCCTGTTCGAAGGCAAACGCGAGCCGCGTTTGACACAGGAAGAAGCGCTCGTCTGCGCCGAATAGTGTGATAGACTTCCCCGCGATGCGTCGAGTCTTGCTCCTATTGTGCGGATTGGCTTGTATCTGTGCGGCTGAAACAAAATTGCCCGCGCCCGGCGAAGAGATCCCGCTTGGGAATGCAGCGGACGCGCCCGACATTTTCGAGAACGTAGAAGGCGCTCCGCTTCCGAAGCGTTTCACGGTCGTCAATCATCCTTCTATCTACGCGTTCCCCGCGCCCAAACTGAAGAACACCGGTGTAGCGATTGTGGTCGCGCCCGGCGGTGGGCATTCGCAGCTCGTGATCGACAAAGAAGGTTGGGAAGTAGCCGATTGGCTGAACAAAAACGGCATTTCGGCTTTTGTTTTGAAATACCGCCTCGCCCGCGCCAAGGGCTCACATTACACAGTAGCGGGCGATGCTCTCGCAGACGCGACCAATGCCATGAAGCTGGTTCGCTCTCACGCGGCGGATTGGGCGATCAATCCCGAGCGCATCGGCGTGATGGGCTTCTCCGCCGGCGGCGAGCTCGCTGCTCTGATGGCAACTCGCTTCGATAAGGACTCGCGTCCCGATTTCGCCGTGATTGTCTATCCCGGCTTCCGTCCGGGTGCGATCACCGTGCCCAAAGACGCTCCGCCGGCATTTCTGGTCTGTGCCGACGATGATCCCTCTCACGTGGTTACGACTGTAAATCTCTATCTCGATTTGCAGAAGCAGGGCATTTCTTCTGAAATGCACATCTACGCTACCGGCAAACACGGCTTCGGTTTGCGCGCTCCGCAATCGCTGCCAGTTTCTACCTGGCCCGACCGCCTTAAAGAATGGATGGTAAACAAGAATTTGTTGAAGTAAGGACCGCTTGCAAATGCGTTTGATAAGCGCTCGCGTGGCCGACAAAGCATGAAAAACGCAATTACGAAGAAGATCAATCGTAAGAAATCGATCGGGATGAGAGATGAATACGACTTCTCGACTGGAGTTCGCGGTAATATGCTGAGCAATACCGTCGTGGGACGAATGCCGTTTTTCTCGAACCTAAGTTGGCCGAAGCATTTCCGGATTCGAAATCCGTTAATAATGCGCTAAAGGCCCTTCTCACTATTTCAACTGGGATCGAAAACCGCAAACGCTCTTGAATTCAGGTTTAGGCTCCTACCAGGCGTCCCGATTCGAAATCGTCACCCGATAATACGGCTTATCCTTCTCCGCAGGATCCATCGTAAATTCTTGCGAAGTCTTATTCGGATCGTACCCGCGCCAAAGCCAGGCCAGCGATTCCGGCAAATCGATCGCAACCTGCGCGGCATCGTGCGTCGCCAGGCCGAACCGGAAATGAAAATCGTATTCGCGCATCTTCAGCGAGTTGGCGAGCTGGATGTTCTGGAGCGGCCAGGAGCCGTGAGTGTTTTCTAAATCATCCATCCCGTCGCTCATCCAGATGCGTATATTCCGCTTCGGCTGCTTGCGTACCATGAATGGATACAAGTTGCCGCCATCGAGCTTCTCTTCCGGATGCCATTGAATCGACGTGTAACTGCCAATCGCTGAATGCACACGGCTGAATTTATCCGGCATGAACCATGCGGCGTTCAGCGAACAGATCCCGCCCGACGACTCGCCGCCAATCGCGCGGCTGTAGCCATCGGGCCGTAACTTATAAACTTTTTCGACTTCCGGCAGCACTTCCTCGAGCAAAAAGCGGTCGTAGCGATCACTGACGGTGTCGTATTCGATCGACCGCATCGGCTTGCCCACAGGCGAAAAGCCGGGTGCGATCATCACATGCACCATCGGTGGAATGAGCTTTTGCGCGACTAGATTTTCGGTCACCGTGAACAAGCGCATGCGCGACAAATCGCCCGCAATCAAGCCTTGCCCGTCCTGCCAGACCATTAACGGCGCTGGCACATTCGGATCGACACCCGGCGAAGCGTAAATCCAATAATCGGCTTTCATTCCATCGTAGATTTTGCTGACGATTGTGTGCTTCTCGCTCAGCTTTCCCTTAGGAACACCCGGCTTTGGATAAGAATCGGGGTTGTAGCCTGCAACATCCGTGCGAGCCGTCGCGGCCTTGCCGTCCGCATAAAACTGGTAGGCGTGCGTGACGCCCACACGCATCTTCACCAGCCGCATCCAAAACGGCGTCCCCGGTATCTTCTCCATCGCCAATGGCGCCTGCTGATCGATGGAAACGCCCGCCGAAGAAGCCGACACCGGCGCATTTTTAGGCGGCGCAGTCAAGTCTGATACGAACAGATAATCGCCGCCCCAAACGGCTACTCCCCCGTGCGGCGAAAGCGTCTGCGCGATCTGGTTCGCAAGCCCCGGCGCGGCCGGTCCCTTCCGTGCCGTTTCGATTAATTGTTCTAAAGGATGAACCTGTGCGCTGGCGCATACCGTAGCCAGCGCGAGTAACGCCAATCGTCTAACTGACATCCGTCAGATAGTTTAAACGACCCTGGCTATCGCCGAGCTTCTCCGTCGGTACACCCATCGAGTCGAGCAGGCTGACATACAAATTCGCAACTGGTGTGCTTTGGTTGAACTTGATGTGCCGTCCTGTGCGGAATACCCGGCTGCCGCCCGCCATCAATACCGGAAGATCGTCATGGTTATGCCGATTGCCATCGCTGATGCCGCTGCCGTAAACCACAGTCGTGTGGTCGAGCAGCGTGCCATCGCCATCGGGCGTCGCTTTCAGTTTCGCGATGAATTTCGCGAACTGCTCCATGTGATAGCGATTGATTTGCGCAACTTTGTCCATCAATGTCGGGTTGTTGCGATGATGCGAAAGCCCGTGGTGGCCTTCAGGAACGCCGATCTCGCGATACGGCCGGTTACTCCCCTCGCGCGCCATCATGAACGTCGAAATCCGCGTGATGTCCGTCTGTAGCGCGATCGCCATCAAGGTAAACATGAGCTGCGCGTGTTCGCCAAAATCGAGCGGAATGCCATCGGGCTTGGCGATGCTCGGCACCGCGATCTTGTTCTCAGCGGCCTGCTTCTCCGCCATTTGCACCTGCCGCTCCACTTCACGGACGGCGGTTAAATATTGATCCAGCTTCCGCCGATCGCTCGACCCAAGCTGCCTCTGAAGACTCCGCGTGTCATCCGAAACCATGTCGAGAATGCTCTGATCGAGTTTCGAGTTGCGAGCGCGGGCCGCAGGATTTGCGGCGTCTTCTTCGCTGCCGAACAGGCGCTCGAAAACGGAGCGCGGATTCACTTCCGGAGGATTCGGCACGCTCGCCGAGCGCCACGAAATGCTGTTCACATATGCGCAGGCGTAACCGGAATCGCAGTTGCCGGCCAGGTGCCCATCTTCACAACCAAGTTCCAACGACGCAAGCCGCGTGGCGTTTCCAATCTTTTGGGCAGCCACTTGATCGACCGAGACGCCGACCGAAATGTCCGAACCGGCCGTCTTGCGCGGATGGACGCCGGTAAGAAAACTGGCCGCGGCGCGTGCATGATCGCCCGGCCCATCGCCCAACGCATTGCCGTTCTGATCCTTCAATCCCGAGAAAACAATGATGTCGTCCTGTACCGCGCTGAGCGGCTCCAGAATCTTGGGAAAACTGAATGAGTGGCCGATTCCTTCCGGCCGCCAATTCCGCATGTCGATCCCGTTCGGAACATAGACGAAGGCCATGCGGCTCGGCGCTATCTTCTGCGCGGATTTCGTCATCGCTCCCAACGCCGGTACCATGGCATCGAGTACCGGAAGCGCAATCGCGGTCCCCATTCCACGCAACAAGGTGCGCCGCGAAAGGTGCTTTCTCGTAAGAATCATTCGGTATTCCCTCCATCGCCTCTTCCCATCCGGAAGGGCACGCTATCTACAATTCCATTGATCAGGCTGGAAAAACGGTAATCGTTGGCCGCCAGCCCTGCGACGATTTTCTTGGTCGCTGACCGGTCGTATCCCTCGAGACCCCGGCCCAAGGCATAGATCATCAGCTTCTCAGTAAGGCACTCGGCAAACGTATCGGTATTGGAAGCGAGAATCGTCTTCAACTCCGCCGCGCCATTGAATTTCTTGCCTTCGGGAAGCACTCCCGTCGCATCCACCGGAAACGCTCCTTCGTGGGTTCTCCAATGGCCTACCGCATCGTAATTCTCAAACGCGAAGCCTAATGGATCCATTCGCATATGACACGCCGCGCACGTCGGATTCGCGCGGTGCACTTCCATCTGATGCCGCATGGTGCCTTTTACCACCCCAGCCTGTGCGTCGATTGAGCCCACGCCCGGAGGCGGGGGAGGAGGCGGCATGTTCAAAATATTTTCGAGAATCCACTTGCCACGCAGCACCGGCGATGTACGCGTGGGGTAGGACGTCACGGTTAGCACGCTCGCCTGCGTCAGCACGCCACTGCGCTCCGTCCCATCGAGATCCACCCGGCGGAACTCCTTGCCTTTTACACCAGGAATGCCGTAAAACTTCGCCAGTCGTTCGTTCAGAAATGTGTACTTGCCGTCGATAAAATCCAGAATGCTGCGGTCGTCATGGACAACCGAGCTGAAGAACATTTCGGTCTCGGTGCGCATCGCTTGGCGCAACTGATTATCGAACTCGGGAAACTGATCCGGGTCCGGCGTGATGCTGTCGAGGTTCCTCAGTTCGAGCCATTGTCCCGCGAAATTATCGACCAACGCTTCGGCCTTGGAATCGGCAAGCATGCGCCGTACCTGCGCGTGCAAAACATCGGGTTGGCTTAGCTTGTGCTCGCCCGCCAGCCGGAGTAATTCTTCGTCCGGCATACTGCTCCACAAAAAATAGGACAATCGCGAGGCGACTTCGAAATCGTTCACCGGATGCGCCTTCATTCCGTTAGGATTCGGATCGCGCTCGATGCGATAGAGAAAATTCGGGGAAACCAAGATTGCTTCCACGCCGACGCGCATCGCTTGCTCGAAGCTCAGGCCGCTCGTCTGAGCCCGGGCGACCAGCGCCGTATAGCGCGCAACCTCTGCATTCGAAACCGGCCGCCGGAACGCCAACCGCGCCAGCGCTCCTAAATCGGTCCGCACGCATTTTGCGTTGTGCTGCCCGATCGGGTGGCCGCAAATGAATACGCGGTGATAGCTCTCCGGCAGAGGCGCGGGCAGGGCATTGAACGGCCCGCGCACTTCGAGTTGGTCCACATACGTCGCCACATTGCCTAACGCATGTTGCAGCCGGATCTGCGCCTCATCCTTCGGATTTCTCGCAATCTGCCGCGCTATCGCTTTTTCTTCGGCCGCCTTCAGCTGCTCGGAAACCGCCACTTCTTCGATGCTAGGCTCGCGCGGTGTGAGCTCTGCTTTCAACACATGTTCGCCATATGGCACATGCACATGTATTTGGTAGAGGCGCGGCTTGTCTTTCGAGATCACAACATCGCTCGATTGGACTGGCTTGCCATCGAGCGACAAGTCAATATGAAAAGCTTCTTTGCGCCCGGAAACCGTGGCTAGCAGATCGTAATCGCCCCCGGCTGGAAGATCGAAGGTATGTTCGAGTTCCAGCCGCTCCTCATTCCGGCCGTGCTCCGGTGAAAAGCGCTCCCGCGTCGGCTTCGGGGCGGTGATCGCTAAAGGAATCGCGCTAATCGCGATCTTCTTCGCGGCCGCCAGATACTTCTCCATCAGCACCGGCGAGACCGAAAGCGCATCGCCGATATTGTCGAAACCAAAACCCGAATCGTCCGCTGGAAAATCGGCAGCCGGTTTGAATCGCACACCCAGCAAGTCGTGTACTGTGTTGTTGTATTCGGTGCGGTTTAGCCGGTGCGCCGTCAAATGCCCTGGATCGGGATGCTCGTCGGCAGCCGCAAATTGCGCCTCTATCCACGCCGTAGTGGTGGCAATCTCGTCGGGTTTCGGGCGGGGTAGCCCTTTTGGAGGCATTTCCCCAGCGCGAATTCTTGCAACCGCTTTCTCCCAAACCGCCCGATCTCGTAATAAGGAGGCTGTATCGTGATAGCTCGTCAGCGCCAGACCGGCGGTCTTGAGCTGTTCGTTGTGGCAGCCGGCGCAGTTCTTCTTGACGAAAGCGCCCACATTTTGGTCAAACGCTGCGTCAGGAGCACCGGCTTGCGCCGCAAAGACCAGACTGGCCGTGGCTCCTAATAGCGCTCCTTGGGCACACAACCGCCCCCTTCGCCCCATGATGGTTCGTCTCGGCAAACTCAATAGAGTGACGCCCTCTCGGAAGGAAAATGTTACGCGCGTGTATGCGCTTCCTTACTATCAGACCACATTTCATTCATCTGTATGGCAACTTGCCGAAATGTAAGGACCCTGTAAGGGCCGTGTGCCGTAAGCTGAAAGCATCCTTACCCATGCGATACCCCATCGGACTTCTTGCACTTTTGGCCTTTTCAGCGGGGTTCGGGCAAGCGCCTCAAACCGACGTGACCCGCGCCACGCTCGACAACGGCCTTCG
>JAICIH010000052.1 GCA_025924475.1 Bryobacteraceae bacterium | reverse complement strand
TGAAAGACCCGTTCCCGCGCTTCGAGGTGCCGGAGAATCACACAACGGACAGCTTTTTCGCGTACGTCGCGCGGGAGGGATTCGAAAAGCGCCGTCCACGGCTGGAGGCGCTCGCCGCACAAGGCCGGTTGAAGCACGATCTGAGCGAATATCTGGAGCGGCTGGAACGGGAAATCCGGATGATCCACCAGATGCAGTTCTCCGGTTATTTTCTGATCGTCTGGGACTTCATCCGGTTCGCGAAGCAGCGCGGCATTCCGGTCGGTCCGGGACGTGGATCGGCGGCCGGCAGCCTGGTCAGCTATGCCATGGAGATCACCGACATCGATCCGCTCGAATACGGATTGCTGTTCGAGCGGTTTTTGAATCCGGAGCGGATCAGCATGCCGGATATCGACATCGATTTCTGTACGCATGGCCGTGGCGACGTAATCCAGTACGTTACGGAGAAGTACGGGCGCGAGCAGGTCGCGCAGATCATCACGTTCGGCACGCTGGCGGCTAAAGCCGCAATTAAGGATGTCGGCCGCGTGCTCGACATGAGTTTCGCCGAAGTGGATCGCATCTCGAAGCTGGTTCCCAAGCAGCTCAATATCAAGCTGGAAAAGGCGATGGAAGATCCCGGCCTGAAAGAGGCGGCGGCGCGGGAGCCGCGGGTCAAGGAAGTCCTGGATATCAGCCGCAAGCTGGAAGGCGTGTGCCGCAACGCCGGCATGCACGCGGCGGGCGTGGTGATTTCTTCCGTCCCACTGCGGGAGTTGGTGCCGCTGTACGTCACAAACAAGCAGGAGCTTGTGACCCAGTACGACATGGTCGGTCTCGAGAAGCTGGGCCTGCTCAAGATGGACTTCCTCGGCCTGACGACGCTGACCATCGTCGCGCATGCCCTCAAGCTGATCGAGAAATTCCGCGGCGAGAAGATCGTGCTCGAAGACCTGCCGCTCGACGACAAGCTGACCTACGACAAGGTTTTTTCGACCGGCTTTACGAGCGGCGTGTTCCAGTTCGAATCATCCGGCATGCAGGACATTCTGCGCCGCTATCAACCGAACCGGATCGAAGATTTGTGTGCTCTGAACGCGCTGTATCGCCCGGGACCGATCCAGGGTGGTATGATTCCGGACTTTATCGACCGCAAGCACGGGCGCAAACCGATCGTCTATGACCTGCCAGAGCTCGAAGAAATTTTGGCTGAAACCTATGGCGTGATCCTTTATCAGGAACAGGTCATGCAGATTTCGAACAAGCTGGCCGGTTACTCGCTTGGTGAAGCGGACATTCTGCGGCGCGCCATGGGAAAGAAGAAGCTAGACGAAATGGCGGCCCAGCGCGCGAAATTTATCGCGGGAGCGACCTCCCGCGGGCTGCCGGCGAAAAAAGTCGCCAAGATTTTCGATCTAATGGAGCAATTCGCTGGATACGGATTCAATAAGTCGCATTCGGCGGCTTATGCCTATCTGGCCTATGTAACTGCCTATCTGAAGGCGCACTATGCGGTGGAGTTCATGTCGGCGCTGCTCACTTCCGAAGCCGGTAACATGGACAAGGTCGTGAAATACATCAACGAGTGCCGCGAGACCGGCATTCGCGTCCTGCCGCCGGACGTGAATCAGAGCGATTTGCATTTCACGCCGGCTGGCGACGCCATCCGTTTCGGGCTGGGCGCGGTGAAGAACGTCGGCCAGGGGGCGGTGGAAGCGATCGTTGCGGCGCGCGAGGAGGGCGGTGTCTTTTCCTCGATTTACAATTTCTGCGACCGCGTGAACATCGCTAACGTGAATCGCCGTGTGATGGAGAGCCTGGTGAAGGCCGGCGCCATCGATTCCACGGGAGCGAACCGGGCGCAGCTCAGTGAAGCGCTGGATCGAGCCATTGAGACCGGCATGCGATCCTCGCGTGATCGGGCTATGGGCCAGCACGGGCTTTTCGGCGGATTTGAAGACACGCACAATGTGGAATATCCGCTGGCGAAACTGCCGGATTGGACGATGGAACAAAAGCTCGCCGGAGAAAAGGAAGTCCTCGGAATTTACGTCTCCGGGCATCCGCTCGACCGGTATAAAGATAAGGTCACCGATCTGGCGACGCACTTCACCGATAAGCTGGAGGACCTGGAGAAGAACACGCCCGTTGCGCTGTGCGGGCTGCTCACCAATATCGTCCGGAAAACGAATCGTGAGGGAAAATACTGGGCGGCGCTGAAGATCGATGATGGCCGGGGCACGGTGGACGCCATGGTCTTTGCCAACCGGTATGAAGAGCTGCTGGACACGCTGCGCGAGGATGCGGCGGTTTTCATCCGCGCGGCGGTATTGCCTGAGGAGGGCGGCCCTCCGAAGCTTTCTATTCAGGAAATGGTCAAGCTGGAGGATGCGCGCGCGGATTTGCCGTCGCTGATTCTGATACGTATTTATCTGCGGGATGAGGCGTCCTCCGAAAAAGCCACAGCTTTGAGCGAATTATTCATGCGGAAGACCGGCCAGACGGAAGTTCGCCTGCGGATTGAAAAGCCGCGGGATTTTTCGGTTGTGATGGATGTGGCGAACAAGGTGCGGCCGGACCGGGAATTTCGCGCGGCTCTCGAGCAGATATGCGGCCCGGAATCCATGGAGATCCTGGCGAGCTAACCTATGGCTGACGAGCAGAATTCCGAGACCGCGCCAGCTGAGCCGCAGAAGCCGAATCCAAGCTGGGAGCGGGTGCAGCTCGCCCGCCATCCCAAGCGCCCGCACTCGCGCGACTATATCGAAGGCCTCATTACCGGTTTTGAAGAACTGCATGGCGATCGTTTTTTCGGAGACGATCAATCGGTCATCGCCGGCATGGGTTTTTTCGAGGGCAAGCCGGTGATGGTGATCGGCCAGCAGAAGGGGCGCGATACCAAAGAAAAGCTGGCGCGCAACTTCGGCATGCCCAAGCCGGAAGGCTATCGTAAGGCGCTGCGCGTGATGCGCCTGGCGGCGAAATTCCGGGTGCCCATTATCACGCTGATCGATACGCCGGGCGCGTATCCCGGAATTGACGCCGAAGAGCGCGGGCAGGCCGAAGCCATCGCTTACAATTTGCGCGAGATGGCGCGGCTCGCGAGTCCCATAATCACGGTGGTAATTGGTGAAGGCGGAAGCGGCGGCGCGCTCGGAATCGGTTTGGCGAATCGCGTATATATGTTCGAGAACGCCTACTACAGCGTGATTTCTCCGGAAAGCTGTGCGGCGATCATCTATCGCGATTCCGGCAAAGCTCCCGAAGCGGCGGCCGCGTTGCGTCTCACTTCGAACGATCTGCTCGAAATGAAATTGATCGATGGGATTGTGCCGGAAACGGATGGCGGCGCGCACCTGAACTACGAAGCTGCCATCGATGCGTTGCGGCACACATTAAAGCAGGGGCTAAAAGAACTTGCCGGCCAGACACCCGAGCAGATTATTCAGGAGCGCGTGGCCAAGTTCCGGAATATGGGAAATTTCTTTAGCGAGGCGGCGCTCTGAAAAAGATCGGCTGGCTAGTGGCGCTTTTCCTGGCCGCATTTCTGGGCCTGATGGTGTACTCGACCATGGCAGGACCGCGGTATCGGGTCGAGGTGTGTATGGCGTATGAAGGGCGCACGGCGTGCCGGACGGTGAGCGCCAAAAGCGAAGCCGCGGCGATTCGCGCGGGCTCCGATAACGCCTGCGCCGATATTGCGTCAGGTGTTACCGACACGATGCGCTGCTTGGCCGCTGAGCCGAAGAGTGTGCGCTGGCTGCACCGGCCGTAGCACGTACTTAGAACGTGAGTCCCAGCAGAAAGTCTGCCTGGTTGGACGCGCTGACAACCAACCCACTGACGTGATCGAGGATCGGCCGTGTCGGCCAGTGACTGTATCGAATTTCAGGAGAAAGCCGAATCATTAGGAGCTTCAACGTTACTCCACCGCCGACGGTAAAACCGGTAGTGTTCGGATTGGTGGATATAAAGTCATATTTGACGTTCGTTACATGCCGGTACACAACGCCGGCATCTACAAAGGGTCGTAGCGGCCCGAATCCCATCTCGTATTTAGCCAGGAATGGAATCTGCCAATCGTCAATTGTCGCCCTGACGGTGGAACCGGGAACGATACCTCCAAATGACCGAAATGTATAGTCAAATCCATTACGACGGTACAGGGCGTCGACCTCGAATGATAGATGGAGAGGAAGATGGATTTCTGCTGTTGGCCCTATAATGTAGCGGCGATCATAAGGAACGGCTAAGGTTACGCCGCCGGTTGAATAGGCGTTTGTCATCGGAACGCCAGCTTTGACGCCCACTGATATGAATTGCGAATACGCCGGAGACGAGGCGCAAACTACGGCTGCAACGAGCCACTTTGAAGCGTGAAACCTCACAGGCCCATGGTAACGATTGGTTTGCGCCGGTAGTGTCGGATAACAACGTTTTCCGAAAACTGAAAGGTTATCGTGTAAGGCATGCACACGGAAGCCGTTCGATCTCTTAGTCCCGCGCAGGCTGCCGCCAAAGAGTCTTTGATTAAGGGTTTCGACTTCGGGCACGTGTTCGTTTTGGGTGGAGAAACCGGGCGTGGCAAGACCACTGTGCTGCGTCATATTCGCGACGAATTCGGCGGCTGTTTTCTATCCATTGCCGAACTGGTGGAGCATGCGGCGCGAAATCATCCGTTAGCGCTCGAAGAATCCCTGTACCAGATTGTGCTCTCCGCTCTAAAGACGCATCCTGTGGTGATTGTTGACGATTTCGAGCTGCTTCAAAATACGGCGGGTTGCCATCACATGTATCCACGTATGGGATGGCTGAATGCGATCGCGCTCGGGCTGTTCGACTATGCCGAGAAGGCTGGGAAGAAGCTGATCTATTCGTATGGCGGCAATTTGCCCGCGCCGCTTTACCAGCGCGCCGTGAAGGCGAGTATCGCACGATTCCGGGTGGAAGACTATCAGGCGCTGGCGGGCGTCTGGCTGGGCGAGAAATCCTTGCCGATCGACTTTCCAAAAGTTTTCCGATTTGCGCCGAAGCTGAATGCGCATCAACTAAAAGCAGCCTGCGACTGGCTTATGGCAGCAGGACAAGAAATCCATACGGAAGTGTTTATCGAGTATCTGCGTTCGCAGCGCCTCACAAGCAACGTGGATCTGGACGAGGTGCAAGCGGTGGAACTCGCAGAGTTGGTTGGTGTGGATGACGTAATTCGCAGCCTCGAGATTCACATCGCGTTTCCGCTGGAAAACGACCGGATGGCCGGCGAAATGAATCTGCGGTCCAAACGTGGCGTCTTGCTATACGGTCCGCCCGGCACCGGCAAAACGACCGTGGGTCGAGCGTTAGCCCACCGCCTGAAAGGCAAATTTTTCCTGATTGATGGGACATTCATTGCCGGCAGCGGCGACTTTTACGCGCGCGTCCATCAGGTCTTTGAGGCAGCGAAGGAAAATGCGCCGGCGGTCATTTTCATTGATGATGCGGATGCAATTTTCGAAGGCGGTGAGGAACAGGGTCTTTATCGTTATCTGCTAACTATGCTGGACGGCCTGGAGAGCGAGAGTGCGGGCCGCATATGCGTCATGATGACGGCGATGGAGGTCGGGAATCTTCCACTCGCGCTAGTGCGCTCCGGGCGAGTCGAACTGTGGCTGGAGATGAAATTACCCAGTGCAGGAGCGCGGCGCATCATTCTCAAGCAACAGATTGCCAAGACCGGTCTTCCCTTCTCCGTGGAAGATTTGGGCGCTGTACTGACGGCTACGGAAGGCTTTACCGGCGCAGACTTGAAAAGAGTAGTGGAGGATGCCAAAAGCCTTTTTGCGTATGAAAGCGCCGGTATGACGCTGATCGAGAACCCCGACCGCTACTTGTTACAAGCCATCGAAGGAGTTGCGCTAAACAAGAAGCGCTATGCGGAGGCCGAAGCCGCGGGACGAGCCCGGCTCGCGGCGGTGCCGAAGCTATCTCTGGGAGCGTTTATTGCTCCAAACATCTCGGGTAGTTTTTAAAACGTAAAGCCGACCAGAAACTGCGTCTGGTTCTGATTCGATGCCAGATTCGAATTCAGCGGTGCAAAGTCGTGATTGCGGTCCATCCAATGGATGTAGCGAAATTCTGGTTTTACATGTAGAAACAGCGCGTGCAGATCGAGACCTGCGCCGAATACTACGCCCGGTGCCGATCCATTGTGCGTCACCTGCGGAATATCGCTCACGTGATTGAAAATCGGACCCACATCGACGAACGGGTGCAGCACCGGCACGTTCGAGAACCGATACTTCAAGAGAATGGGAAAATCCCACTCGCTGACGCCGGAACCGCCCAGGTTGTAATGACGATACAGCGCATCAAATTCCACTCCCAGATGGAATGGCAGGTTCACACCCACCTCGGGGCCGATCAGGAAACGATTCGTAGTGCCGACTCGCGGAATAATTCCCTGGCCGGAATTTATATAAGCATCATTGAGCGGGACACCCGCTTTCAGACCGATCGATATCTGCGCCAGGGCAGGTACGGCGGAAACAATTGCGACTAATAGAAGCCGTTTAGAAAAAGAAAAAGACATAACCTCTGCCTAAGTGACAGCGGGAGCGGGAGGTTGGTTTCAAAAATCAGCGCCGGGAAGCCGCGAAATGGGGCGTAATGCCTAGATTGCAAAACAGGAATGAGTAGATATCCTCGGTCTGCTCTAGGACTTTCGTGGTGCTGCTGGGTCCATGTCCGGAATTCGTATCGATACGGATGAGGACGGGATTCGCGCGGCTCACCTGCGCCTGCATCGCGGCAGCATATTTGAAGGAATGGCCAGGCACGACGCGATCGTCATGATCGGCAGTAGTGATCAGAACAGCCGGATACTTCACACCTCGGCGGATATTGTGCAAGGGAGAGTAGGCATAGAGCGCTTTGAATTGCTCGGCATTGTCGCTTGACCCATAATCGGAAATCCAGCCTGCGCCAATGGTGAATTTCTGGAAGCGCAGCATATCGAGCACGCCGGCTTGCACAATGGCGGCGCGGAACAGATCCGGCCTTTGATTGATCACGGCGCCCATTAACAGGCCCCCGTTCGAGGCGCCCTGGATCGCGAGCTTTTCACACGAAGTATATTTTTGCGCAATTAACCATTCGGCGGCTGCAATAAAATCATCGAACACGCTTTGCTTGCGGAGCTTTGTGCCGGCCTGGTGCCACTTCTCGCCATACTCTCCGCCGCCGCGGATATTAGCGGAAGCGTATACGAAGCCTTGTTCGAGCAGCGCCAGACGAAGCGCCGAGAATACCGGCGCCGTAATTAGGTCGAAACCGCCATAAGCATAGAGCAGGGTGGGATTGGAGCCATCAAGCGCTAGACCTTTGCGATAGGTGAGAAACATCGGAATGCGCGTTCCGTCTTTGCTCTTGTAGAAGACCTGTTTCGTTTCGAATCTATCCGGATCGAAGCCTGGAATCGCAGGCGCGCGAAACGTGCCGCTCCGGCGCGTAGCAATTTCATAACGGTAGATGGTTGGCGGGATATTGGGCGACGAAAAACTGTAAAAGACAGAGGTATCGCCACGTTCTCCCACAAAGCCCGTAGCAGAGCCGGGACCGGGTAACGTAATTTCGTTTTCCAATTTGCCGTCGAGCGAATAGACGTAGACATGCGTGGCGACATCTTCGAGATAGTTGGCGAAGAGCTTGCCGCCCGCTTGCGCCATGCTGTCGATCGAATTCATTTTTTCGGGAATGACGACCTTCCATTTTGCTGCCGCAACCGCGGGATCGCATAGCAGCAGGCGTTTGTTCGGCGCTTTCCAGTTGGTCAGAACGAGAAACTTATCGCCCAGATTATCGACCACCGCGTATTGATCGTCGGTCACGCTAGCAACAATGGGACGGAATTTCTTGTTGTTCTTCGTGAGGTCGCGATAGAACAGCGCATTGCCCGTTTTGCCTTCGTTCGGGTCCTCGACCGTCAGAACCGCGAATCGCTCGTCCTCGGTCGTGGCGATATAGAAAAGACGCGCCGGGTGCTGCTTGTCTTGGTAGACCAACTCATCCTGACTCTGCGGAGTTCCGACGCGATGGAAATAGATGGCTTGCGATTCGTTTTTCGACAACAACTCGCGGCCGGGTTGTGGGGTGGGAAAGCGCGCATAGAAAAAGCCATCGCCCGCCCAGGAGAGATCGGTGAATTTCAGCCACTTCAGGTGATCGGCGAGAACCTTACCGGTGGCGATTTCTATAACGTGCGCTTCCTGCCAATCGGAGCCTCCGGTCGAAACAGTGTAGCCGAGATACTTGCCATCTTTCGAGACCGAATAGGTGGCAAGCTGCGATGTGCCGTCGCGAGATAACGTGTTCGGGTCGAGGAGCACGCGCGGTACGCCCGACAAACCTTTTTGGACATAGAGCACGCTCTGATTCTGCAAGCCGCTGTTTTTCCGATAAAACAAAAGCCCGGCGCGCCGGAACGGCGGCGAGTACTTTGCGTAGTTGTAGAGCAATTCGAGCCGGGCGCGAACCTGGTGGCGATTCGGAATTTTGGCGAGATAGGCGGCGGTGAGTTGATTTTCCGCTTTGACCCAGCGGCCGGTTTCGGTGGAACGGTCGTCCTCCAGCCAGCGATACGGATCCGCCACCCGAACTCCATGATAGATATCGACCTGCTGCGTTTTGCGGGCCGGCGGATAGGTGAGCGGCTGCCCGGCGGCGGACACGGTCGCCAGACCAAGCGTGGCGGCGGCAACCTGGACGGCCTTCATGCGGCAAAGATAGCATGAGTATTCTGCCGCTGTTTCTACGATAATGGTGGAATCAGCATGAGCACACTCAGCGGCACGGCTCTTACCACCTGGGACGATTTCATCGCGCTGCCCGGCGGCGAGGGCATGGATCGCTATGAGCTCCATGATGGAGAACTAGTCGAGGTGGCTCCACCCAGACCGATTCATATTTACATTCAAAGCGTGCTGGCGGAATGGTTAACGTCGGCCGCGCGCGGCTCTGGGCGAGCCGCGCAGGAGTTTCCTTATAGGCCCGCCACCAATCTGCAATTTTGGCGCGCGGATGTAGCATATCTTCCGGCTGAGGATTGGCAACGTATGCGGACGGACGAGTATCCGGTGTACGCTCCGCCGCTTATTATTGAAATCCTTTCCCCTTCCAATCGCCCGTTCAGCATCGAGCGCCAGCGTGTATGCGCTTTTTCAGCCGGTACCCGGGAATTTTGGGTGGTCGACACCGTCAAGCAGTGTATTGAAGTGTCTATGCCTGGGCAACCATCGCGGGTATATCACGTCGGTGAGCATATTCCGGTCGGGACATTGCCCGGAGTGGTACTTTCGGTTCAGTTGCTTTTCGAAGCCTGACGGCCCGCATCGTCGCCTCCTTGACCTTCTAGGAGACACCGCCTATACTTCCCCTAGACGCCCCAGGAGGCGTGGTTATGGCCAAACAACTGGAACTGCTGCAGGGCACGCTCGACATGCTGATCCTGAAAGCAGTTTCGCTAGGACCTATGCATGGTTATGGGGTTCTGCTGCGCATACAGCAGATATCGAAAGACCGGCTGGAAATTCAACAAGGTTCGCTGTATCCTGCGCTGTATCGCCTGGAACATCAGGGCTTGCTCCAAAGCGAATGGGGCGAATCGGAAAACAATCGCAACGCCAAATACTATTCGCTTACCGCCGCCGGCCGGCGGCAGCTCAAGGAAGAGACGCGCGACTGGAATCGCATGGCGGATATCATTACCGGCATTCTCAATACCGTGCCGGAGGAGATATGAAGATTGGCGCGCGTTTTCGTTCATGGCTGCGCGCCAGTTTGGGGCGAGCACGGATGGAGAGCGATATGGATCGCGAGCTTCGCTTCCACATGGAACGTCGCGCGGAGGACCTGGTTCGCGGTGGGATGTCCGAAGAGGCAGCCAGGCGGCAGGCACGTGCTGAATTCGGCGGCGTGGAGGCGCGCAAAGACGAGTGCCGGGAAGCGCTCGGACTGCGGCTCGTTGACGACGCGCGCGCCGATTTCCGCTACATGTTTCGCATGCTGCGGCAGTCGCCCGCGTTCAGCGCGGTAGCGATTGCATCGCTGGCGCTGGGAATAGGCGCCAACACCGCGATTTTTACTTTGATGGAAGCCGCGCTTTGGAAGACGGTTCCCGTGAAAAATCCGGAAGAGCTACGGCTTTTATCCTGGGTTTCCGGTCCTATTTCTGTGATGGGTAACACGTGGGGTCAGTGGACGCATACGCCGAACTCGTCCGGCAGCACCTCTTTTTCGTACGCGGTATTCCGCGGCTTGCAGCGGCACAGCGAGAGCGTTCGCAACCTATTTGCGTTCAAGCCGGCCGGTCGGATCATTGCCGTCATCGATGGTCACGCCGAACTGGTCACGAGCGAGATGGTTTCCGGAAACTTCTATGAAGCGGCCGGAGTTTCGACGATCGCGGGCCGGCCCATTACAGCAAGTGACGACGTGCCAGGAGCCGGAGCGGCGGTGGTAATCAGCGAGAGCTTTTGGTCGCGCCGCTTTGGTCGAAACGCTTCGGTAATCGGCAAGCAAATTAGCTTGAGTCAAGTCCCGGTCACGATTATTGGCGTGAATTCACCGGAGTTTCACGGCATGGGGCCGGGGCAGAATCCGGATGTGTACTTCCCGATCAGCGCGCAGCCGGCAATTCTCTCGAACCAATACAGCCGGACGAATGGGTCGCTGCTCGACGATCCGGATAGCTGGTGGCTACTCATCATGGCCCGTTTGCGGCCGGAAGTGAGCGAGTCGCAAGCGCAGGCGGCGCTGGATGTGGTGCTTCAGCAAGCGGTGCGGGAATCGCTGCCCGATAGACGAAAGCGCGATAGACCGCGTCTGCAGTTGTTGACCGGCGCGCGCGGTCTCGACGAGTTGCGCGAGCGATTTCATAAGCCGCTTTTGGTGCTGCTAGCGCTCGCTGGCCTGGTGTTGCTGATTGCCTGCGCGAATCTCGCCAATTTGCTATTGGCCCGAGCAACGGCGCGACAGCGCGAGATCAGCGTCCGTCTTGCTATGGGTGCGGGCCGCTGGCGCATCGTGCGCCAAATGGTGAGTGAGGGCCTGGTGTTGGCTTTTCTGGGAGGCACGGTCGGATTGCTGCTGGGCTATTGGCTGCGCAACGGCATTCCAAGCCTGCTTGCGACCTCCTGGAGCGCCAGCCCGTTTCAAGCGCAATTCGATCTTCAAGTGCTGGTCCTTTCGATCGGTATCGCTTTCCTTACCGGAATACTATTCAGCCTGGCGCCGGCATGGCAATCGACGCGCGTGCCGGTTAATTCGGCCTTAAAGGATGGCGGGCGAACTACCATGAGCTTGCCGAAACTGCTGGCGGGCCGCTCGCTAGTGGTTTTGCAAATTAGTTTGTCACTGCTGCTTCTGGTTGGCGCGGGGCTCTTTGTCCGGACGCTTCAGAATCTTAAATCCGCGAACCTTGGCTTTCGGCCGGAGCGCATTCTACTGTTTACCATCGATCCGCCGCGGGTGCGTTACGCGGCGGCCGCGAGAATACGATTATTTTCGCGGCTCGAAGAGCAAGTCGCTGCCATTCCCGGTATCCAATCCGCCACTCTCTCACAAGATGCGCTCGTGGCGAATAACAGGTCCACAACGAGATTCCGGCCGATCGGCCGCACTGGGCGGCCTGGCGATCAGGATAAGGGATGGATCAATTTCGTTGGGAACCGGTTCTTCGAAACTATGGGTATACCGATTCTCGCCGGGCGTTCGCTGGACGCGCGAGACCGCGCCAACTCGCTTCCCGTAGCCGTGGTGAACCAGCAATTCGTGCGAAGCTTCTTTCCTGATGGCGAGGCCGTCGGCAAGTCCGTGGTCAACAACAAGACGACATATCAGATCGTCGGCATTTGCGGAGATGCGCTCTTCGACCAAGTCAGAAGCCCAGCGCCGCCTACTTTTTATAAACCTTTTTCCCAAGCGAGCGATGTGCGCGACATGACGTTTGAAATAAAGACCGCCGCCAGCGAAGCAAGCATCGTGAAAAGCGTGCGCGAAGTCGTGCGATCCATCGACAAAGATCTGCCGATCTTCGACATTCGGACCCAGACCGAACAGATCGACGCTACTCTCTCGCGGGAGCGAATATTTGCGGCGTTGACCTCCGGTTTCGGATTGCTGGCTCTGGTTTTGGCCGCGGTCGGGATTTACGGAATCATGGCTTACGGTGTAGCTCGCCGGACGAGCGAAATCGGCGTTCGCATGGCGCTGGGAGCCCAGCGGCGTCAGGTGCTCACGATGATCCTGCGCGAAAGCGCGCTGCTCGCCGCGGCCGGGGTCGCGATCGGAATCGGAGCGGCGGTAGGTATAACTCGTTACATCGCCAGCATGTTATATGGCTTGCGACCGTCCGATCCCCTGAGTTTCGCCGGCGCCGTCGTCTTACTGCTGGCGATCGCAATGCTGGCGGGCTGGTGGCCGGCGCGGAAGGCATCTCGCCTTGATCCGATGGCCGCGCTACGGCACGAATAGTTCCCAACGACGGGCGCGTCCGCCCCGTCTAATAGCCCGTGCGAGACGCGCTGTACGATCTTCGTTTCTGTTATCGCGAGCTCAGGAAGAATCCCGGTCTCGCGATCATCGCTATTCTTTCGCTCACGCTCGGCATCGGCGCGACCACCGCCGTTTTCAGCGTGATCTACGGTTTGTTAGTCAATCCCTTCCCATATCGCGGCGCCGATCGCATGATCAACTTGATCGTGCTGAACGAAAGCGGCAATAGGTGGTGGGTCGGCGTAACCGGGCCGCAGCTTAAAGTTCTCCGGCAAGCGAAAAGTATCGAGAGCGTGTCGGCAAGCCAGGGAACCTGGAATCTCACGACCACCGACGAGGACTTACCGGAAGATGTTCCATCAGTTTGGATGGCCGGTGATTCGGGTGCTTTTTTCGGCGTTCCGGCGTTGCTCGGCCGGACTCTGATACCCTCCGATACGCCGGAAGGCCAGGATCCGCAGCCGGTTGTAGTCTTAAGCTACCGCTTTTGGCAGCGGCACTTTCATGCCGACCCAACCGTGGTGGGCCGCCGCCTGCAACTCATCCACAAGAACTACACGATTGTCGGCGTGCTGCCCGAGCGCTTCACCTGGAATGACGCAGATGTGTACGTTCCTTTGAAGATCACCAGCGATCCGAACATCCAGTACAGCGCGCTGATCAGGCTCAAGCCGGGAATCACTCACGCCGCGGCCAACGCGGAGTTTCAGGCGCTGCTCGAACGGTTCGCCAAAGAGACGCCCACTCATTTCCCCAAAAGGTTTCGGGTTCGCGTGGAAGGCATCAACGATCGCTATGTCGCGCGTCTAGGACAATCACTTTTCCTATTGCTAGGAGCGGTCGCACTTCTGTTGCTCATCGGATGCGCGAATGTCAGTATTCTGTTGCTGGCCCGTGGAACCGCGCGTCAATCTGAGTTGGCGGTACGAGCAGCCATCGGAGCCAGCCGCTGGCGCATACAACGCCAGCTTTTAACCGAGGCGCTGGCGCTTTCTTTGGCCGGCGCCGCGGGCGGCGTCCTCCTTGCCTATCGTTTGTTGCCGCTGCTCGTTCGTTGGCTGCCCGAGTATTCGTTTCCGCATGAAATAGCGATCCGCATCAACCTTCCTGTGTTGTGCTTCAGCGTGGCTCTCGCAATTGTGACGGGCGTTCTCTTCGGGCTCTCACCGGCATTCCAGTTTTCGCGGCCGGAAATCGCCCAGCTCATGCAGTCCAGTTCGCGCCGCTCCACCGGCGGACGGGGAAGACGCTTGCACGGTGTATTAGTGGCCGGGCAGATTGCCCTGACGCTACTGCTGCTTACTTCCGCCGGCGCCGCGATCAACGGTTTCGTGCGGCTGGTCCATACCGATCTCGGCTATGACCCGCACAACACGATGTCGGTCGGTATTCCCGTGCATCAGGGCGCTCATGCCACCTGGGAAGACCGCTCGCAATATTTCAACCGGATACGCACGCGCGTGGCGGCGCTTCCGGAGGTGCTTGCGGCCGGCATTTCTACGAATGCCACGCCGCCATCGAACGGGCGCGATCTCTATTTCGAAATCTTTGGGCAGCCTGCGGGAGTGCAACGGCAGGTGCGGACGAACTTTATCAGCTCCGAATATTTTCCGGTGCTGCATATACCGCTGCTGCAGGGCCGTCTCTGGGAGCCCGCGGAAACCGCGCGCGGCGCGCGGCTAGCCGTCATCAATCAGACCATGGCCCGGCAATACTGGCCTCACGGCGATGCGATCGGGAAACAGTTGCGATTTCCCGATCTGAAAGGTGAGCCGCCCTTTGGACTGGCGGCGCCCGACAGCAATGGCTGGTTGCGGATTATTGGCGTCGCGGCCGATGCACGCGACGACGGCTTGCGCAATCCGATCAAACCAGCGGTCTTTGTGCCGTACTCGCTGTACATGGGCATGTGGACGCAGATTCTGGTCCGCACCCGAAGCGCGCCGCTTGCGGCGCTGCGGCGTATTCGCACCGAAGTAAAAAACATCGATCCCGAACAGCAGATATTCGGGCAAACGCGCGTTCTGGAGCAGTGGATACAACGCGAAGGCACGTACGCCTACGGCCGCATGGTGGCCGCGTTGTTCAGCGCGTTCTCCTTTCTGGCGCTGGCGCTCGCCGCGATTGGACTGTTCAGTGTCGTTTCTTATAGCGTGGCGCAGCGAACCAACGAGTTTGGCATTCGCATGGCCTTGGGTGCGATGCCGGGGCAGGTGCTCCGGCTTGTGTTCGCTTCTACCGCGCGCACGGTGATCGCCGGCGTGATCGGAGGCATGGCCCTAAGTCTGGCGCTCAGCAAGTTTTTCGCGCGCTGGGCGGAAGGAAGCGTACACACTCCGCTGATGTTTGCGGGTGTCACGCTGCTTTTGTTAGTTGCCGCTGTGGCGGCAGCGCTTATCCCGGCGCGGCGCGCTTCCACAGTAGATCCAATGAACGCCCTGCGCTACGAATAACCGGAATTTCTAGCATTTTTAACCGAGCCGCGACCGCGAGGGAGCGGTAACGTTTGGCCCCTGAACATAAAACTTCGCCTCAAAAGCTCAACCGTGCCGCCAATTGCGCCGTACGCCCGGCGCGGGCGCTCGAAATCACGCCAAAATCAGCATTGCCAAGCGTCGATCCCGGAACATTGAAAATCGCATGGTTGAACAGATTGTAGAATTCGCCGCGCAAATCAAACTTCCAGCGTTCGGTGATCGCGAAGCTTTTTTCGAGCGTGGCGTCTGTAGTCACAATAGGCGCGCCACGCAGACCCGATCGCGGTGAATTGCCGAACATGAAATTGGCGGACTGGGTGAACGCCAACGTGTTGAACCAGCGATTCACGCTGCGCTGATCGGAATCGAGCGAAGGATCGAACAACAAATTCGGCCGCAGCGCACCTGCCGGAAAAGCGTTGGTGGTGTTCGACGCCGTTGTCACCGTGAACACCGGACCGGATTCGTAGGTCTCGAGCACACCCACGCGCCAGCCGCCCAGAAACGCGTCCACGGCGCGATTTCCGCGGAACCTATGCAGGTCATATAGCAGCGAGACTACGACATGCTGCGGCACGTCACTCCCGCTCAGACCTTTATCGAGCCGGCGATTGTAGGCATCCATGTAGCTGCCGGCCGAACCGTATTCATTCGCGGATTCTACATCATCAATGAACTTCGAAAACGTGTAGTGGGCGAGGAACGAAAAGCTGCCGCCCAAGCGTTTCTCAGCCCGGATGAAGCCTGCGTTGTAAGTTGAGTTGCCGATGGACGGGTTGATCCACGTCACATTACTGAACTGGGGGAACGGCCGCAGCAGTTGCGTGTTTCCCGCGCGCAGAAGCTGCGGCGGGACTTGATCGAGCGTCAGGTCGTTCGCGGTGAGATGATGGCTCACATTGCCGATGTAACCGGCTTCGATCAGCACGCCGCCGCCGATTTCGTGCTGCACATCCAGGTTGTACTGATACGAAATCGGCGCGACCTGATTCGGATTGAAGTAAGAAACAGCGGTGTTCGGCGCCTGCCCAAGGGGCGCCGCGCCAAAGGCCGGTGTCAGAGCCGGACGAGTATAGGCCGGAAAACCGCTTGCGAGCGGAAACACAATTTGCGTACCGGCTTGCGCCGTCGTGTATGACGCGGCCGTCGAGAAGCCGAGTGAGGCAACGTCGCCGATCGTATTGCTGACGGTCGGCCCATAAAAAATACCGGCTCCGCCCCGGATAACAGTGCTGCCTTTACCGGGAAGGCGATAAGCAAAGCCGAGGCGCGGGCCGGCGTTGTTGAAATCGGTAGCGAACGCTCGCACCGGAACGCCATTTACTCCCGCGAATGTAACCACGCCCGGAGTGCCGGAAACCGGATTGATCGCAAGCGGATCGAAGGAGTTCATTTCGTTATTGGCTTCTTTGCGCGGATACTCCGCTTCCCAGCGCAGGCCAGCGTTGATAGTGAGCCGATCGGTAACCCGCCAGTCATCCTGCACGAATAAACCCAGGTAGGAAGCCCGCGTGCGGATCTTATCCGATACCTGAATGCTCGCCGAGTTCACTTCGCCCAGAAGAAAACTGGCGAGACCGTTTCCGCCGGTCGAGTTGAGGCCGGTGATCAGCGGGCTGAAAGAAAAGAGCCCGGCCGAACTGCGATCGCGTATCTCGTCGTTCGCGCCGGCGCGGAACTCACCACCGAATTTAAGAGCGTGCTTGCCTCGTTGCCAGGAGAGCGTATCGAGAATCTGCCGGTCGAGAATCGGCGTTTGGAAGCGGGCGACGGCGGTGGAATTTCCCAGGGCCGCGGTGGAATTGCCGATCGTGATCGAGCTGGGCGCGCCATAGCCCGGAATGACGAAAGCCGGGAATGCGGCGTCGCTGACACCAGTGAGCCCTATCGTGGAGGCCAAATTGTCTCCGGCGCCAGGGCGAGTATCGATAAACTTGCGGCGCAAATACGTGAAGCGCAAGTCGTTTACGATCGCCGGACTGAAAATATGCGTTTCCGCAAGCAGCAAACTTTGCACGCGTACGTCCGTGTGGTCGCCATTCGGATCCGACGCCGGGATGCCGTAAGTGCCGGTTCCATTGGTGCCGCTGTCGTTGATGTAGTAGCGCGCGGTGGCCAGGTCGGCTGCGCGAAACTGATGATCGAGCCGCGCCACCACAATATTACGCTGCAGCGTGTCCGCGCTGCTGCCGGTTTGATTGTTTGCATTCGTGATGGTGCCGGCGCGGTTTGGCAGCGGAAAGTAATTCAGCGCGGCAAGAGCGACGGAATCCAGGCGGTTCGCCGGAATTCGATTGTTTAAGAAGGGCTGATGGCTTAAGGGATCGTAGATGACGACCTTTTGGCCGGCACTATTTCGCAGATCGGAAAAATCGCCAGCCCGTTCGAGCAATGTAGGGACAGTAGAAGTGATCGTATTGCTTGTCAACTGGCGCGTCTGCTCCCACGTCACAAAAAAGAATGTCTTGTCTTTGCGGATCGGACCGCCGAACGTTCCGCCGAACTGATTCAGCCGGATCGGCGCGCGCGTGGCTGCGAAAAAGTTGCGCGCATTGAGAACCGTATTCTGCAGAGATTCAAATAAGCTGCCGTGATACTGGTTAGTTCCCGCGCGCGTGGACATGCTGACGATGCCGCCTGTGGAATGGCCGTATTCGGCGGAGTAGTTGTTGGCGATGACGCGAAACTCCTGCATCGCGTCGACCGGAAGACTGGTGAGCTGTTGCGGGCGAGTCAAGCCGACCGCGTTGGAGACATTGCCTCCATCGAGAATGAAATTCTGATTGCGCGCGCGTCCGCCGGCCACGCTAAAGACCGGATAATTCTCCGCGGTTCCGGACCCCGTATCGATCATGATGACGCCCGGCGCGAGCGAAGCCAGAGACGAAGCCGCGCGATTGGGAAGAGGCAGGCCGGCCAGCATCTGGCGGTTGACGGCCTGCGACACATTCGAGGATTGCGACTCGATCAGCGGAGCCGCCTCACTGACAGTGATCGATTGGTCCTGCTTGCCGATCGAAAGCGTCAGGTCGAGAGCAACGGTCTGGCTGACCTGGACAACAACCGGGCTGCGCGTCAGGTGCTCGAATCCCGGCGAATCCGCTTCCACCTTGTAATTACCTGGAACCAGCGCCGTGGCGCGATACAGGCCGGTTTCGTTCGTCACGGTGTCGAGCTGCGTACCGGTATCGAGGTTCACTATCTGGATGTGAACGTTGGGGATAGGCGTATCGGAGGGATCCTTGACGCCGCCGGAAATGACGCTGTTCCCGCTTTGAGCAGGGAGTAAGGCGACCGTAAACAGAGCTGAAATCAGTATTCTCGGCGACATTCTATACTATTCCTATCGACTTTAGATAGATTGAGAATAGCCTGTGCGGCGCGAAGCGTCAAGCAGTAAGCAGACTCGGGGCTTATCCTTAGAATTCGTGGCTTCCAAAGGACAGCTTGATTTACTGGGGAATGATTTCGAAACCGCGCGGCCGGCGAACGCGCTTTTTTGCCATCAGGAATTTCTGGAAAAGCTGGCCGACCACAGCCGCGATCCAATAGGCAGACGAAGCGCCTTTTTACTGCAGCGGCTCGCAGTTGACGCACGGCGGTTGCATTACAAGGCGACGCAAGGCGCGAATCGCGGATGGCGGCGGTCGCGATTAGGTGGCAATCACGGGAGCCACTTCTATGCCTGGTGGGCTCCGAAGAATGCCCTGCCGCTGAAAGAATCCGATGAGTTTTCGGCGACGCCGGAAGGCGCGGTTTTTCTGCGCGACATTCGCCATCACGACGACCACTCGCCCCTAGCTGCGCAGTCCTTCGAGAACAATTATCTGGCGGTCACGGTGCGCGATTTGCGGCGTGAGGAGTATGCGCCGCTGCCGTGGACTCAGCCGCAAGAGCGTTTCGCGGCGGCTCGCCAATCGATCCGGCTTCTGAAAGGCCATCCCGGATCGGGTAAGACAACGGCGTTGTGGCACGCCGTGGACGCCTCGGGCGCAGAGCGGCCATTGTACGTAACATATTCGCGCGATCTGGCGGCGCTCGCGCGCGATTACTTCGATCGTTTCTGCTCTTCGCACAAGCGGTTTCAAGTAGTAACGTTTCCGGACCTCGTGGCGCAGGTTTTGGGCGCGGAGCGGAAAGGCCCCGACGCGCAAGAAGCGCGGCAAAAGTTCAAGCGGGACTTGGCGGCGTTTTCCCGCACGCTGGGAGTCTGGGCCAATGCCCAGACTGCGCTTTATGACGAGATGTACGCTCACCTGGCGGGCGATGCCCTTCCGGTGGCCGCCGGGCGTTTCACCGCATGCAAGCATCCGCGCGTATCGGAGAAGGCTTACCGTCAAAGACGCATACGTTATTTGGGCGAAGCGCCGGTCGCGAGCGCGCTCGATGCGGCGGCCCGCTTGGAACACCTCGAAACAGCCACTTTGGCGGAGCGCTATTTCCCGGAGGTGGCGGCGGCGTGGCGGGCGGTAGAACGGCTGCGCGGCTCCGCAGCCATGCCGGCGGGGCTGCTCGATTTCGATTGCATCGCGGTAGACGAATGCCAGGACCTGACGCCCATTGAGGCGTACCTCATTGTGCAGTTAGCGATGCGGATCAATGCCGGGCGCCGCATGCCCATACCGCTGCTGGTTTCCGGCGACGAAGCGCAGACGGTGCGGCCCACCGATTTCGAGTGGGGATGGTTGAACGATCTTCTGCACACACAGCTCGGCACGCCCACCGAATATAAGTTATCGGCCAACTTGCGCAGCCCGCATGGAATCGCGGAGCTGGTCAACCGCGTGTGGGACTTGTATTCGTATGTGCAGAAGCAAGAGCGCCCGAGCGGAACAGGGCATGCGGAAATTGAAGACGACGCAACCGACCAAATTCTGTACTGCAGTGCGAGCGCCGGGCCGGAATTAAATGAACTGCTGACAGCGTTGGCGGCGCGGGAGGGATTGGCGCTCATCACTCTCGATGATGCGGCGCCGGCTTACGTTCCGGAGGCAGCGCGCGCAGCCGTGTTGACGGTGGGTGAAGCGAAGGGACTCGATTTCCATTCGGTGTGTGTGCTGGACGGCGGCAAGCATGTGGAGAAAATCGTTCGCGATGAGGGACGCTTTCGCTGGGGCAATGACATCGAAGGCTTGCGAAGACGCTTGGCCATCGATCAGCTTCGCGTGGCATTGAGCCGGCCCACAGAACGGCTGTTCTGGCTGGATATTAACGCGAACGATTCAATCGTGCGCCATAGCATCGAATTTCTGAATGGCCATAGCCAGGAGGGCGGCGTAGCGGCTTGCGTGCCCGCCGCGCTGTTGAAGACTCTCGAAGAGGACGAACTGGATCCCGAAGAGCGGGTGCAGCGCTGTCAGACCGACGCGCGGCAGCTATTGGAGGTAAAGCCTGAGATCGCCTGGTCGCGCGCGCAGCAAGCAGTGACGTTGTTGGGGCGGCCGGGCACGTTGACAGCCGTTACAGACGAAGCGGCGCGCAAAAGCGCTTACTTAACGCTAGCTGAGGTGTGCTTTGTGCTCGGTTTGCGCAATGCGCGGCTGGCGCCTGAATTGGGCCGCCCGGACTTGTTTCAGGAAGCCGCGCGAGCGACGTCGCATGCAGGCCGTCCGGGGTTGGGCGCGATGATCATGGCAATCGGCCGGCTACATCGCGCTACCCTCGATACTCGCCTGCCGGCCCTGGTGGAGGTAGCAGAGATTCTTCCGGCGCACAAGGCAGAGATGGAGCCCTGGCTGATGATGGAGATCCATAGCCGGGCGAACGGCTGGATCGAGCAGTTAGAAGCCGCCATGTTCAATACGCGCAATGCGGCCATCATCAGCCGCCTTCTGCCGCCCTTTTATGAATTGCTGGATGTTCCGGACCGGAAGGCGCGCACGCAGCGCTTCGAGCAGCGCGCCATTCAGTTTCTGATCAAGGACAAACAATTCCACCCGGCATTGGCCGCGCTGCTGAAGATGGAGGAGCGGCAGCCTAAGCTCGAAGCGGTTTGTTACGAGGGCTTGGGTGAGTACCGCAAAGCCGCGGAATGTCACGTGAACGCCGGGAATCTGAAGGAAGCGTTGACATGCTACCGCGCCGTGCCGGATTTGGATGCGGCATTAAAGCTCGTGTGCGAAATGGGCGAACATCCGGCGGCCGCCTCGCTCGAGTGGATGTCAAAACTGCGGCAACTGGTGAGCGAGCGGCCGGAAAAATTCACCAAACAAGTGACGGCGGCGGAGAAAAAGTTATTGGAAGGTGTGCTCGAGGAAGCGCTAGGAGTGACACGGCGGAAACCGGCTCCGCGTAAGACCGCGTCAAAGAAGGCGGCCGCGCCTCGAAAGCGGGCGGTGAAGAAGACGAGCAGTGGTCCGCCCGTTTTCTAAAAATTGGGGACTGACTGAAGCGCCGTTAACCGAGCCGCGACCGCGAGGGAGCGGTAACAGGCACGGCTGTCTGTCAATACCGCGCCCCATGTTAGCCTGAAGTTTTCCCCCGCCACGAATGACGCCTGCCGCCGAACTAAAGAGGACACCGCTGTTCGATGTGCATACGGGATGCAAGGCCAAAATGGTCGATTTCGGCGGCTGGAACATGCCTGTTCAGTACTCCAGCATTCTCGAAGAACATGCGGCAGTGCGGACGGCAGTGGACGCTAATTTGCCTATTTATCCCATCACTTAATGCATACTACGGTACCAACTTAGCCTTTATTGGCAAGAAATTTGCTGCCGACTCTTCTGCACTAGTCCGTTACTCCACCCCGCCTCAGTTGAATACTACCCCGAACACCTTCTAAGAATTTCGGCAAATTTAAATTCGCGCAGAAAAAAGAAGATCTGAAGATCGATTCGTCTCCCAAGCGAAGGCCTATCTTGATTGATATGAGTTGCAGCTATTTTCTTCCTTTGTAGTAATTTCGATTCACCAGGGGTTTGGATGAAATTACCCCTTTGCCGACCAAATATTTTAATGCGGGCTATGATATCGGCCACTATTAAAGCGCTGCCTTAATAATAAAATGTAATTAATTTAAAATACCAGTTTATTTATTTGACATTGTGCCGTATTAACTATATATTTGAACTCGCTGCAAACGTGGCAATATTGTAAAAGGCAGGAGCATATGAAAATTTCAGGTCTTATCCGGCCCAAATTTTTTACAACTGCATTCATTGCGGGAATTTCCGTTACAGCTTTCGATGGCCCAGCTGCCACCAGGAGCTGTCTACGCCGGCTGCGGGCCGCCCTACACGTCGTGCGTTGATCCGGTCTCGGCGACCTATGTGAGCGGATCCTGGATTGAAGACGACTCCTCTTCCGAGTGGACCCTAACAGGTAACTACGCGGCACCAGGAGATTTCGGGACGGTTACTGGTTCGGTATTGGTCTTCCCGCCGCCAGATGCATGGACTTGTCCCGTCTTCACGTATTCAG
>JAICIH010000051.1 GCA_025924475.1 Bryobacteraceae bacterium | reverse complement strand
TCTGGTAGCCGGCGATATCTCGTCCACTGCATCATCGGTGACGAACTTGAACAACAAGATCAGCCGGCAGCAGGATACGATCACACAGATGCAAACCAATTTGATCCAGCAGATGTCGAGAGCCGATGCCGCTATCGCCGCCATGGAACAGAAGGTCACGCAAATCACCAACCTGTTCAGCGCGATGCAGCAGGCTGCCAAATCGCTGAACAGTTGATATGCAAGTGGAGCAACTAACCAGCGCCCTCGCAGCAGGTGACTTCGAGGCCGCGGAACGCCTCGCTACGGCTTACGGCGATAGCGCGATGGCGGGCGGCAACGCGGTTGTGTTGCGGCAGGCGCTCGATATGCTCAACGATTGCCTGCATCTGACGCGCGTTTTGCGCGCTCACCTGGCCGAGCAAGTGCGCGTTAACTCGCTGGCGGTTGAATATCAGCCTGCCGTAGACAAAAACCGGCGTTGGCAAATCGAAGCCTAGCTCGGCGCGTCAGAAATCTGACGCCAGAAGCGAAGAAGCTGTCAATAAGGCGATTGGCTTTTAGCGGTTAGCTAACAGCTAAAAAGCTAAAAGCCAAGCGCTAGATTCTCTGGCCCCCCAGTTGCTCTAGACTCAGCGAGGTTATGCTCGACCCGCTTTCGCATAGTCTGGACCGCTACATGACGCTCGTGAGCGTGCGTCAGAAACTGGTGGCGTCGAACGTCGCTAATGCCGATACGCCCGGATACAAAACACAGGATATCGACTTTGAGACGGAGCTGCGGAATGCAGCCGGAACATCTCCGATGGTCAACACCGTTCCGGGATTGCGTGTCAAAAACGACGGCAACAATGTCGATTTGGATCGCGAAGCGCGGCTGCTTGCCGAAAACGCTTTGCGCTTTAGCGTGGCGTCCAACTTGCTCCGTACGCAACTGAAGACAGTGCGCATGGCGATTGAAGGAGGAGGCGCCGCATCATGAGTCTCTTCTCCACTATTTCCGTCAGCGCTTCCGGCATGACCGCGCAGCGCCAGCGGGCCGAGGTCCTGGTTGAGAATATCGCCAATGCCGATACCACGCGAACCGCGGGCGGCGGGCCATATCGCCGGCAGGATGTCGTGTTTCAAGCGCAGCAGGTATCTTCGCCATTCTCGTCGGTGTTCGAGTCGCAGTTAGACCCGCAGGCGACCGGAGTGGCGATCAGCCAGGTGGTGGTGGATCAATCGGAGCCGGAGCGACGCTATCTGCCCGGACATCCGGACGCCGATAAAGACGGCTATGTCGCCGTGCCGAAGGTGAATCCTGCCGAAGACATGGTGGATCTGCTGGGCGCCTCGCGCGCCTATCAGGCAAATGTGTCGGCCATTTCCGCGGTAAAGGACATGATTCAGCGTTCGATCGACCTGTTCCGCTAATGACTCCCATTTCGTCAATACGCCCAATTAGCGTGCCCGAGCCACTAACTGTTTCCGGAGTGGCCTCTGGCGGCGCAACCTCAGCCGGTTCGTCGTTCGGGAACGTACTGCAGTCGGCGATCCAGCATGTAGAGGCATCGAGCGCTTCGGCCGAGGCCGCCGTGAAAAATTATCTCGCGGGAGGCCCGCAGGAACTGCATTCCACGATTCTCGCCACGCAGAGCGCCGAACTGGACTTCGAAATGTTTTTGCAGGTCCGCAACAAAGTGGTTTCGGCGTATGAAGAAATCATGCGCATGCAAGTCTGAGCGGCGCGCCAAAGATGGACCAAATCAAAAAGCTCCTGAGCGCGCTGACGCTGCAACAGAAGATCGCCCTTGGGTTGGCCATTGTGCTGGTGGCTTCCGCTCTGCCGGCTTTTATTCATTGGCAACATGAGCGCGATTTCCGGCCGCTGTTCACCGGGATGTCGCCGGAGGATGCCGGCGCCGTGGTGCAGAAGATCAAGGAGAGCGGCGTTGAGCACCGGCTGACCAACAACGGCACGACAGTGGAGGTACCTGCGGAAAAAGTGGATGAGGTGCGGCTCGAATTGGCCGGAGCGGGTCTGCCCAAAAGTGGACGGATCGGGTTCGAGCTGTTCGATAAGACGAACATCGGCTTGACGGACTTCGGAGAGCGTGTGAATTACCGGCGGGCGATCGAAGGCGAGTTGGAACGCTCGGTAAAAGCCTTGAGTGCGATCGAAGCCGCGCGCGTACACGTAAGTTTTCCGAAGGATTCCGTATTTCTCGACGCGCGCGAGCCGGCCAAAGCGAGCGTGCTGGTGCGTTTGCGTCCCGGGGCAGCGCTGGCTCCGCAAAACGTTACTGCCATCACGAACCTGGTGGCGAGCGCGGTGGAAGGTCTGTCGCCGGAGTTCGTTTCCGTGGTAGACATGCGAGGGAACCTGCTCAGCCGGCCGCGCAAGACTTCGCCGGATGCCTCCGATTCGGCCGATGCATTGCTCGAATACAAGCACCAGGTGGAAAAAGATTTGACGGCGAAAGTGGAATCCACACTGGAGCCGCTGCTCGGGGAAGGGAGATTCCGCATAGGCGTTTCCGCCGAATGCGATCTCTCGACCACTGAGCAGACCGATGAAACATTCGACCCGACGAAGTCGGTGATGGCATCGTCGCAGAAGTCGGAGGATCTGGCCGGCTCAGGCGGCGCGGGCGGTGTGCCCGGCACGCCTTCGAATCTACCGCGATCGACCATTCGCCCGATGGTGGCCGGGCCGGGATCGACGGTCTCGCGGCGAACCGAAAATACAACTTTCGAAACGTCGCGGACAGTGCGTCAGGTAAAAATGCCGCGCGGCTCCATCAAGCGGATCTCGGCCGCGCTGCTACTCGACCAGGATATGCAGTGGCAAGGCAAAGGCGCAGCGCGGAAGCGGGTTCCGGTTCCACCGTCGGCCGAGAGATTGAAGGCCATTCACGATGTGGTGGCCGGTGTGCTTGGCATTGCGCAGGAACGTGGCGACCAGTTGGTCATCGAAAGCCTGCCGTTTGAACAGACCCGCATGCTGGATGATAACGGCGGAGGGGCTACGAAGCCGCCTGTGGAACCTCCGTTTTCCCCGGCCAAACTTTTGCGTGACCGGCGCGTGTGGATGGGCGGCGGAGCGGCGCTCGTGCTGTTGGCTGGGTTGGTCTTTGTGATGCGCAAAAAGAAGAAGAAAGTAAGCATCGAGGAAGCTCCGGCGGCACTTCCCGCCGGACATAGCGGCAAAGAAGGAACGGGCCGGACACCGGCCGGCACAGTGGAGGCCGCTGCGGCGGTTGCGGAAATGACTCCGGGGAAACCCTATCTGCCGCCGATTACCAGCAAAGCGCAAGGCTTGCTTGTCCAGATCCAGGAGACAGTGGCCAGAGATCCGGCGTTCGCCGCCAATGTTGTTCGGGGCTGGATGGAGGAAGACTAGTTGCGCTGCCGGATTGCGGATGCGGCGGAACTGGCGCAGCCGATGTCCTGGCGGAGCGTCACGCCCGCCGGAGCCGTTGGCGTTTCCCGTGAACTCGCGCCCGCGCCTGGAACTACGGGTATTGCGCGCACTCCGGCCAGCATGGCGAAAGCGCTGGTTCCGGCGGAAGTTCCCCACATCGGCGAGGCCGAACTTGCCACAGCGCGTCAAAAGGGATTTGAGGACGGCATGCGGCGCGGTCGCGAGGAAGCAGCCGCACAGCTCCAGGGGACGCTCGATCGGTTGGGCGAAACGCTGCGCGAACTGGCGCTGCTGAAGCGCAAGATTCGGAACGAAGCGGAGCAGGAACTGGTGCAATTATCGCTTGCGATCGCGCGGCGGATTCTCTATCGGGAACTTGCCACCGATCCGGAGTCCATTCATGGCATCGTACACGCGGCGCTCCAAAAGTTGCAGAACCGTGAGATCGCCCGCGTGCGCGTCTATCCGGCAGCCGCAGCGGCGGTGCGCGCGGCATTCGAGCGCCTGCCGAACGCCGCAGCCGTTGAAATTGTGGCCGATACGGGTTTGGCTACCGGCGCCATCTTGTTTGAAACAGCGCTGGGCGAACTGGACGCCTCGATCGAAACACAGCTTCAGGAAATTCAACGCGGTTTTGCGGACAGGCTGGGTTCCCGATGACACCAGTATCTTTGGATCGTTATCGCGCCGATCTGGGGCGAATGGATCCGCTGCGCTGGCGCGGCGTAGTGACTGACGTTACCGGTTTGGTGATCGAATCGCAGGGCCCGGCTTCCGCTATCGGCGGTTTCTGCGAGATCCAAACGGCGCGCGGCCGCCGCGTGCGGACACAAGTAGCCGGCTTTCGCAATGGCCGCATTCTTTCAATACCACTCGAAGAGATTGACGGATTGGAACCGGGCGATGCAATTTATGCGCGCACCGAAGATGCGCGCGTCGATGTCGGGCCGGATCTCTTGGGACGCGTCCTCGATGGCTTTGGGCGGCCGATTGATGGCGGACCGCCGTTAGAACCCGTCGCGAAATACGATCTATTCGGGGCGCCGCCGGGGCCGCTCGAACGCGAGCATATTACAAGGCCGCTGGTAACTGGCATTCGCGCCATCGACAGCTTGCTGCCGTGCGGTATGGGTCAACGCATCGGATTGTTCGGTGGAAGCGGCGTCGGAAAAAGCACCTTACTGGCGGCCATGTCGCGCCAGAATTCGGCCGATGTTTCCGTTGTTGCGTTGATCGGTGAGCGCAACCGCGAAGTGCGCCATTTTCTCGAAAACGAGCTGGGGCCGGAAGGCCGCGCACGGACCGTAGTAGTGGCCGCTACCTCCGACCGGCCAGCGCCGTTGCGCGTACGCGCCTGTTTTGTCGCCCTTACTATTGCCGAATATTTTCGCGATCAAGGTAAAAACGTGCTGTTGGTGGCCGATTCCATCACACGCCTGGCGATGGCGCAGCGAGAAATCGGTTTGGCCGCAGGCGAGCCGCCCAGCCAAAAAGGCTACACGCCGTCGGTCTTTGCCATTTTGCCGAAAATGTTTGAACGCGCCGGAAATTTCCGCCAAGGCAGCATCACCGGCTTTTTCACGGTGCTAGTCGAAGGCGACGACCTGAACGAACCCGTTGCAGATGCCGTGCGCGGGCTTTTGGACGGCCACGTTGTCCTGTCGCGCCGGCTGGGGGCTGCCGGACATTATCCGGCCATCGATATCTTGAACTCCGTTTCGCGCGTGGCGTCGCAGATCGCACCGCCCGAGCACCTTAAGGCGGCCAGGAAGCTGCGGGAGGCGCTCGCCTGTTATCACCATTCCGAGGATCTGCTGCAGTTAGGCGCGTATGTTTCCGGTTCCAACGCGAAGCTCGATGCGAGCATCCGCGCCCGCGAGCGCATCCTGCAGTTTCTGCGGCAGGATTCACACGAAACATCGACGCTTGCCGATACCTTGTCCTCGCTGACGGAAATTGCCGCTGCGCTCTAAGCGAAACCTATGGCTCAGTTTCAGTTTCGGCTTGCTGCGGTGCTCCGCTTGCGGGAAGTCGAGGTTCGTGTGGAACGCGAAAAGCTCAATCAGTTGCTTGCCGAACGCGCGCGTCTGGAGCGGTCACTTGCTTCGGTAGCCGAGGAGCGGTTGGAGGCGCATGCCTTTGTCCGGAGGCGAGAAGGCGCGGAGAGTGCAGATCTCCGCGCGTTATCGGCGTTCCTGCTAGGCTCCAATGCACGGGCGGCGGCGTTGCGCGGTTCGATTGAGCGCCTGGAGGAGACGATCGCCGGGCAGCGTGCGCGTGTTCTGCGGGCCGATCGTAATGAGCGCCTGCTGGTGAAACTAAAAGAGAAGAAGCTCGCCGAGTGGCGCATCGAGGCGGAGCGGGAACTCGAAACGCTGGCCCAGGAATCGTGGCTCGCCGCGCACCGCCAGGGCTCGCGGCCGCACTAAGGTGGAATCCCGGCTCCGCCAAGAAATTGCCGTTTTTCGCTCAAGTTCTTGCCATCCGGGGACGATGTGACATGTAAGGGATGGGTGTCGAAAATAGCGCTCACCCGGCTTCAGCGGATTCCTTTTGCCAATAAAACTTCTCTGGATTGGTGCGGACTTAGCGGTCACGGACCCGCACGTGCGCGGCGCGTTGTCAGCCGTAGAAATTCTGGCGGAAAGCTCCCTCGCCGGAGGGCTAGCTCGTCTTAAGGCCACGGATTTTGGGGCCATCGTCCTTAGCCTATCGGCGTTGCCGTGTTCCGGCGGTCGGGCGCTCGAGGAGCTGCAGCGCGTCGCGTCTGGCGTGCCGGTGATCGTTCATCATCGCGAAGGCGGTATAGATGACGTCATTTCTTTAACCCGGCAGGGGGCGTTCTACGTATTGCTCGGCGAACTCGATGCGGTAGCGCTTGCTACGGTCGTAGCGAACGCGGCCCGCAAATCTCAAGTCGGATTAGAAGAAGCAAATGCGCCATGGCGGCGCTTCCTAATCGGGCAGAGCCGGGCGATGCAACAGGTTTGCGAGATCATCGAGCTGGTTGCGGCCAAGCGTTGCACCATTCTCATCACGGGCGAGACCGGCACGGGCAAGGAGGTAGTGGCCAAAGCGGTACATGCGGCCAGTAATCGGGCAGCGGCATCGCTCGTATCCGTTAACTGCACAGCTTTGCCGGCCACGCTGATCGAAACCGAACTATTCGGCCATGCAAAAGGCGCTTTTACCGGCGCACATGCGAGCCGGATTGGCCGGTTCGAACAAGCACATCGTGGGTCTATTTTTCTGGATGAAATAGGAGATCTACCGCTGGACGCGCAAGCCAAACTCCTGCGCGTGCTGCAAGAGCAGGAATTCCAGCGCGTGGGCAGTTCGGAGACGGTGCGCGTGGATGTCCGTGTGATTGCGGCTTCCAATGTCGATCTCGAAAAGGCCGCTCGTGAGCGGCGTTTTCGAGAGGATCTGTATTACCGGCTGAATGTCGTTCCGGTGCAGCTTCCGCCTTTGCGCGAGCGGCGTGAGGATATCCCGCTGTTGCTCGAACATTTTCTTGAAAAGATCCGCAGCGCTGAAAACGCGCCGCCCAAGCATGTCAGCGAGGAAGCGGTCGAGTATCTGCAACAACTCGACTGGCCCGGCAATATCCGCCAGCTCGAACATGCTGTGCAGATGGCTTTTGCCATGAGCGGTGATCGGACCCTGTTGTGCCCCAGCGATTTTCTGGCTCGCAGACCGGCGGCCGCACAGCCGCCGGCCGCGATCGAGGCTGCACCTATTCGAGTTACGCAGCAAGGTTTGGATTTCGATGAAGTCATGAGCGGCATCGAGCTCTCTCTGCTCAATCAGGCGCTTGTTCTCTCCGGCGGCAATAAGGCGCGCGCCGCTGACTTGCTCAAGATTAAGCGCACAACCTTGCTCGCGAAAATGAAAAGCCTGGGTGAACGCATGGGATCGCAAGAGGAGAAAGCGCCGCCGCGGCGTCCGCCCGCTTCCGAACGCACCCCGGTTCCCACCGTCCTGCTGCTCGATATCGATACGCCGGTGCGGCAATGGATCTCGAAAACTCTCGAACAAAGTGGATTCCGGCTGCTTCACGCGGCGTCCCCGTCGGAAGCTCTCGAACTCGTCGACGCCTGGCATCGCGAGATCAGTGTACTCATGGCGGCCGCCGGACTAGAGGAAGGAAAAAGCACCCACAGCTTAGAAATTGAGAATCTCATTGCAAGCTGCCGCCGCTCGGCGCCGGCGATGGGTTTTCTGCTTCTCGCCGATTCCCGCCGCCACGCCGCTTCCATTCCGAACCAGGCGCGCACGCATGTTCTTTCATGCCCCTTCTCCGCAAGCAGCTTGCTGGATGCCATTCAGACGCTGGCTGGAGTTTTCGCCACGCCCGAATGCGAGGAAGCCTGCGCCTGAGGCGATATAGTGACATAGGATGCGTTCTCCTTATCCCTCGGAATACGAGTCGTCTATTCTTGGATAACGAGTGCTCAATCGCCGCGAGATATTAATCATCGAGGACAACCCGGCGGACGTACGTCTTATGCAAGAGGCGTTGCGCGGGATGGAACCGCCCGTCCACGTCCACCTGGTTGGCGATGGCGATGAAGCGATGCGATTTCTGCGCCGGCAGGGCAGCTATGCGAACGTTCCAATGCCGAGCCTGATTTTTCTCGATTTCAATCTTCCGAAATCGAATTCCCGTGAAGTGCTCTGGGAAATCAAGCTCGATCCGCAGCTTCGCATTATTCCGGTCGCTGTTCTAACTACTTCCAGCTCCGATAAAGACGTGCGCGACGCTTATCAGCTTTACGCGAATTGCTATCTCAACAAGGCAGGCGATCTCGATGGTTTCTTCCGCATCATTCGCTCGGCTGCGCATTTTTGGCTGGACATCGCTTCGCTGGCTCCCGATTTAACCTCTCACTCGCGCGAATAAACCGTCTGCTATGATGCAGTGCGCATGGGCTCCTATTCCATAGGCGTCGATTTGGGTGGGACCAATCTTCGTGTCGCGGCGATCGATCCCAACGGAAAAATTCTGCGGCGGGAAACGGCGACCGTTTCGTTCGATGGCGGTCCTCGGCAGGTGGTGAACAGAATTGCCGCGACGATCGAGCGGACGCGTGAGAACTGCGCCGGCCACGAGCTCTGCGGCGTTGGAATCGGCGTTCCCGGTTTTATCGACATAGATGCTGGATTGATTGTCGGCTCCGCGAATCTTCCGGGCTTTCAAGGATTCCCCGTCCGGGACGAAGTCCAACAGCGGCTCGGAATTCCGATCGTTCTTGAAAATGACGCAAATGCCGCCGCGCTCGGGGAACTGTGGATGGGGGCCGGCCGTAGCGTCAAGGATCTAATTCTCCTGACGCTAGGAACTGGCATCGGTGGCGGCATCGTGATGAATGGAAAGATCCTGCATGGCGCGCAAGGAATGGCGGGCGAGTTCGGCCATATGACGGTGATTCCGGAAGGAAATCCGTGCGGTTGCGGGAATCGCGGCTGCCTTGAAAAACATGCCTCGGCGAGCGCCATTGCGGCGATGGGAAGCATGATGCACTTCGGCCATGATGTAACGGCGGAACAAGTCTACGAGTTGGCGCTTCAGGGAAATGAGCGCGCGAAGATGGTATTTGAATCCATGGGTCGGGCCTTAGGAATTGCCATCGCGAACTTAATTCATATTTTCAATTTTCCGCTTTACCTAATCAGCGGCGGTCCGTTACCAGCCTGGAATTACTTTGCGCCGGCTATGCTTGCCGAAGTGAACAGCCGATCATTCGTGTTTAGCCGTACGGAGACGCGAATCGAAAAAGCGCTGCTTGGCAGCGATGCGGGCCTTTACGGCGCCGCTTACCTGCCATTCCAGCGGGAAGCGGCCTATCGCGTGCCAACTTCGAGTTGAAGCGGCGGTCTTTTTATATCATGTACTGGCTTGGACTTGACGTAGGCACTGGCGGATCCCGCGCTTTATTGATCGACGCCGCCGGCCATCCGTGTTATTCGTTTGTGGCCCCTCATGAAGAGATGCGCATGTTACGGCCGTTGTGGGCCGAACAAACGCCCGAGGACTGGTGGCGCGCCGGACAGATTGCGATTCAAGGCGTGCTGCGCGAGGCGGGAATCGACGGCAGCGAGATTCGCGGTGTGGGCCTGACCGGCCAGATGCACGGGCTGGTGCTGTTGGACGGGCAGCGCAAAGTGATCCGGCCGGCGCTCATCTGGTGCGATCAGCGCAGCCAGCCGCAGGTAGATTTCATCAATTCGACGCTCGGCGTCGGCTCCGTACTTCGCTATACGGCGAATCCTGTCCTCACCGGGTTTACTCTGCCGAAATTGCTTTGGGTGCGCGATTACGAGCCTGAAAAGTTTGCCGCGGTGCGGACGGTGCTCCTTCCGAAAGACTATCTACGCTTCAAACTCAGCGGCGATTTTGCGACTGATGTTTCCGACGCAAGCGGCACGGCCCTGTTCGACGTGGCGAATCGGCAATGGTCGGAAGGAATGATGAGCGGTCTGGGATTGGAGCGATCGATTCTGCCGAACGTGTACGAATCGAGTTCCATTACCGGAAGAATTCATGCGTCAGCCGCGGCGGCGACAGGACTCGCGCTCGGGACGCCGGTGATAGCCGGAGCCGGGGATCAGGCGGCGAGCGCGGTAGGCAACGGTATTGTTACGGCGGGTTCCGTGTCCTGTACGATCGGCACTTCGGGAGTTGTGTTTGCTTACCTGGAAAAGCCGGCGTATGATCCCGCCGGGCGCGTGCACACGTTTTGCCACGCGGTGCGGGGCGCCTGGCACGTGATGGGTGTGACCCAGGGCGCGGGTCTCAGCCTGCAGTGGTTCCGTACCCGTTTCGCTCCGGAAGCCGCCTACGACGACCTCACAGCCGACGCGACGCTATCGCCCGCGGGCGCTCATGGTCTTTTCTGGCTTCCTTATTTGATGGGTGAGCGAACGCCTCACTTGGACGCCAGCGCACGCGCGGCATGGGTGGGATTAACGGCCAAGCATCAGCGCGCCGATTTGGTGCGCGCCATCCTCGAAGGTGTGTGTTTTAGCCAGAAGGACGGGCTCGAGATCATCAATGGCCTGGGTGCGCGGCCGGATTTGGTGCGGCTCTCCGGTGGAGGCGCTCGAAGTCCGTTCTGGCACCAGCTCTTTGCCGACATCTTCAATGAACGGGTGGTGACGCTTCAAACGCAGGAAGGGTCGGCATATGGGGCCGCGCTGCTGGCGCTCGTTGGCACGGGCGAGTATTCGAGCGTCGTCGAAGTCTGTAAAAGAATCCTGCACGAAACAGAGGCGAAGGAGCCCAACGCTGACGCGGCTGCATTTTACTCGCGGCGGTATGCCATCTATCGCTCTCTCTATCCAGCGCTCAAATCCGCTTTTGAATCCATTGGCGAACTTAATGGCTGAGAAGCCATTTGTAAATTCGTCGGCTGAGAAGCCATCGGTAAAGTCGTCGGCTGAGAAGCCATTGGTAAATTCACTGGCTGACAAGCCGTTGGTAAACGCGACGGCTGGTGAACTTCCGCGCTATTGCGAAGTCGCCATGCCGATTCCCGTCGACCGGCTTTTCACGTATGAGCTTCCACTGACACTACGTCATCGTGTGGTGCCGGGCTGCCGAGTGCAGGCTCCGTTCGGCAGCCGCACCCTCACGGGCGTAGTCATGCGGATGCATGCGGAATTCCTCGCGCACGGAGTCCGACAGATTTCGAGCCTGCGGGATGAAGAGCCGGTGCTCGACCAGGAGCTTTTGGACCTGGCTTCCTGGATTGCTGAATACTATTGCGCGCCTATCGGAGAAGTGGTCAAAGGAATGCTGCCGTTGGGCGGCGAAATGCGGCGCAGCACACGCTATTCTTTGACAGACGCCGGCCGCCAGGTTGCGCGGCAATTGATTATACGGCCGGACAGCGATGCGGCTTCGCAGTTGCTGGGTTTGCTCGAAGAGCGCGCGCGCAGCTTGTCCTATCTTGCCTCGAAGGTCGATAAACCCCGCGAGCGGTTACGGCCGCTGGTTCAGCGCGGCTGGGTGGTTGCGGAAGATCGCGAAGAGGAACGCAATCCGCTGCGCGCGTCGGCGGAACGGCTGCAAGCGGAATTCGTATCGCGCGGCGAAGAGGGAACGAAGCTCAAAAAACACGAGCGGGAGCTGCTTGCTTTTCTCGAACTGCATCCAGGCCAGCACAATGTGGCGGAACTGGGCGAGCAGGTGAAGCGGGCGAGTGAAGCGGCGCGAGCGCTCGCCAGACGTGGCTTGATCCGCCTTGAGGTGGAGAATCTGCGGCCGCCGGACGGTTTCGCACGCGAAGCACCCATTCTCAATTCGCATCAAGAAGCCGCCTTTGAAGAGATTCGTTCGGCCCTCGAGACCGGCGCCTTTCAAACGTTTCTGCTGGAAGGCGTGACGGGTTCCGGCAAAACGGAGGTCTATCTACGCGCGATTGAAGCTACGCTGGCGCGGGGAAAAAACGCGCTATTACTGGTTCCGGAAATCGCGCTGACGCCGGCGATGGCCGGCCAGTTTTTTCATCGATTCGGCAAGCAGGTGGCAGTGCTCCATTCCGCTTTTGGTGATGCCGAAAGGGCGGGGCAGTGGCGCCGCATTCGCAACGGGCAGGCGCGCGTCGTCGCCGGGACGCGGTCGGCGGTCTTTGCACCCATACAAAACCTGGGGCTGGTGATCGTCGACGAGGAACACGACGGCAGCTATAAACAAGAGGAAACGCCGCGCTACCATGGCCGCGACGTGGCGCTCATTCGCGCGCGCAATGCCAACGCGGTGGCCATTCTCGGTTCGGCTACACCGGCAATCGAAACGCGCTTCAATGCCGGGAATAATAAATATCGCCGGTTGTTATTACCCGAGCGTGTTGCGCAGCGGCCGATGCCCGCGGTGAAGATCGTGGACATGCGTGTCGAGTTTCTCGAGACGAAGCGGCAGGCGACTTTTTCCCGCGAGTTGCTCGAGCAGATGCGGTTGCGCCTGGGCCAAGGCGAACAAGTAATGTTGCTCTTGAATCGCCGCGGCTTCTCCAGTTTCATGGTATGCCGCGCCTGCGGCGAGCGCCTGCTTTGTGAAAATTGCTCGGTAGTTCTCACGCATCATCGCCGCGACCGGCGCATGCTCTGCCATTACTGCGGTTTCGCTGCAAGAGTCCCGAGCGCCTGTCCAGCCTGCGGCAGCGATCACATTCAATTTCTCGGTGCCGGGTCGGAGCGCATCGAAAACGAATTGCACGACCATCTACCGACCGCTCGCATTGCACGGCTTGATCGCGATACCGCAGCCGGAAAAGGATCGTTTGAAAACATCCTCGATGCATTTCGCAATGGCGATATTGACATTCTGGTGGGCACGCAGATGATCGCCAAAGGTCACGACATTCCAAACGTGACGCTGGTAGGGGTCGTATTGGCCGACATCGGTCTCGGCATGCCGGATTTTCGCGCCGCGGAGCGAAGTTTTCAGCTCTTGACGCAGGCCGCCGGCCGCGCGGGCCGGGGAGATACGCCGGGTCTAGTGGTTATCCAGACGTTGAATCCCGATCATTACGCTATTCGCTTTGCGGCCGAACAGGATTACGAGCATTTTTACGAAAAGGAACTCGAATTTCGTAAGTGGCTGCGCTATCCGCCATTCGCGGCATTTGCAAACGTCTTGGTGCGCGCCGAAAAACAGCAAGAAGCGCTGCGTATGGCCACCGAATTGGGTTATTTGCTCAATCCGCCGCCGGACGGCGTGCGCGTGATGGGACCGGCGGAAGCGCCCGTAGCGCGGCTGCGCAGTGAGTTCCGCTACCAGCTTCTGCTCAAAGCGATAAAGCGATCGACATTGCGAGAGACTCTCCGGGTGTTGCGGGCCTACGCCGAAAAGGAGAAATGGCGGGCAGCTGCTCTGACGATCGATGTAGATCCTGTGAATTTGATGTGAGATCCGCCGCATCGGTTAAACTCAAAGTTGATACGGCGGCTGTAGCTCAGCTGGTAGTAGCGCCAGATTGTGGTTCTGGATGTCGAGGGTTCGAATCCCTCCAGCCGCCCCAATATCCCCAACCCCCAATACCTTTGAAGTTTAGAGGACCATCACGTCGTCTTGCCGGAACGGCTCGGCAGGTGCTGCGCTTCACTAGCGCCGAAGGAACGATGGCTTCGGGCTGATCTTTTCCGAATGATTCGTTGAGCGTGATGGCCATGCGAGCCAACTCGCGGCCGACCGCGAGAGTATCGATCGAGACGGACGTCACATTTGAAGCGCGACAGAGTGAGCTTTTGTTCAAGGCCAATCAAGCTTACGTCCCGAGGTACATCCCGGCCGTGCTGATGCAGCGCTTCCCGCGCTCCCAAGGTCGGTTCCTCCGATCCGCAAAGCATGGCGGTCGCCGGATATTTTCGTTCGAGAATATACGTTACCGCGGCGTGACCGTTTTCAAACGGGTCGTCGGCAAGAGAATACGCATGTACGTGAGGCTCTAAATCAGCCGCCTTCATTGCGCTCACAAAATCCGTCGTAGCGGTTCAGAAGCCAAGGCAGCGACGTATCACCGATGTACCCAAATGTTTCTATGCCTGAGCTGAATCAAATATTGCGCCGCCTGAAAAGCGCCGCCGTAATCGTCATAACGCACTTGATTCACACGTTTCTCTCCGGGAGGAAGGCCCACCACATGATTACCAAGCAACACATAGCGGATCTTGGCGGCCTTCAGCGCGAGTAAGAAATTCGGGTGGTTCATTCCAGCCACAATCACGCAATTCACCAAAGCGGCTGCAGTAGAAATTCCAGCAATTCGAAATCTTCCGGCTTTTGGTCCGGAGAATACATATATCGAATGAAAATCGTGTAGTACCGGCATCCAACAAAACTGCTCGATGCCAAGTAGTAAATGGGCGTGTATCGGGTTGATGCCGGCGCCGTTACAAAGTAGAAATCCGATGGCGCGCGACTGGCGGCGCGCCGCTTCGGGCCGTCCATTCGCCTGGTACCCGAGCTCGCGGATAGCGGCTTGCACCCGGTCGCGCAAGGCTACCCGTACATCGGCGTGATCGTTCAATACGCGCGAGACGGTGCCAATAGACACGGACGCGCGCTTGGCGACATCTTTTACGGTTGGTGTAGTCGATTGACGCCGTCCCACGATTCGTTCACCTTGCCGAGAAAATTTCGGACAGACGCACTAACCGCTTCTCCGCTATGGAGCGGTAGCATGCTTCAATTAAGACCATGGTCTTGACATTGTCATCGCCGCTGTGTTCCGGCTCGCGGTTGCAGGCAATGGCATCCATCAAAAATCTCACGAGACTCCAAAGGCGTCCAGGAACCAGGCTTCTTTTCACTTGGGTGTAACCCACACGCCGGGCTGTCGGGATGTTTTGATTGACAGCGAGCCGTATGCCGGCGTCCCGGCAAATTTTGACCAGATCGAGCGCCTGGCAATAATCCATTGCCAATGGTTTTTGCGCGAGAATTCCTTTTGGCTTTCTCGTCGCTCCGGCGATTTGCCGGATAACCGGAAGCTGCTGGTCCGGTGATACGGCGATATCGACGATCTCAATGGCAGGATTCTCCAGCATGGCGTCAAGCGTGTCGAAAACGTGCGGAACGCCCCGCAATTCGCCGACCTCGCGCGCGATCTCCGGCGTGCGGGATACTAGCCCGCAAACGTTGAATCCGGCGTTCCGGTACGCCACAAGCTGAACATCCCGCACGATGAAGCCGGCGCCCACCACCGTTGTTCAACCGCTCCGATTACGTATGAACTCGATGGGCGCCAGTATATTCTGGTGGGCTCGAATCGCGTTCTTTACGCTTGGGCGTTACCGGAGTCCGTGGCGAAGAGAGACCGAATGCAGTAGCGGAGGTGGCGCGGGCCGGCTTATGGGCATTTTGCGAAACGAACCCAATTGCGAGGCTCGGATGAAAATTTTCCAAACGAGACCCAATGGTTGGTCGAAGGCGAAGAAAATGCGCATTTTGCGAAACGAAAGCCAATTCGAACAGCCAATGAGCAGCGCGAAGTGAAAAAACGAAGCCGATTTAAGGCCGTACGCCGAAGAAGATTGGGAACCGTTAGTGGTTTATTTTGATGGAACGGTGAAGTGGCCGTGAGGTGTTTCGGATGTAAGTCTCTGATTAAAGGGGAAAAATATGTTGGAAACTGCTGCCACGCGGCGAGTTCATTAGCGTGTACAACCGCTTACTTGCGTGCGCGGCTCACTTTCGAACATTACGCCGCGCTGTTGCATTTATCGGCGATCATTTCACCGATGGGGATCGCCGAGGTTGCGGCAGGAGAAGGTGCATTGCAGACATGGAGCATGCGATCGGTCTGCACAAACAGAAAGTCATGAACCAGCGTGCCGTCGCGCAACACCGCTTGAGCGCGAATCCCGGCCTTTTCCGGAAGCAGATCTTCTAAGCGTAGAGAAGGGCAATATTTTTGGCATTCTTTCAAATAGCCACGTTTCAGGAGCGAGTTTCGCATCTCGATCAGACCGGATTTCAAATTGGCACCGATGGTTTTCCAAAATCCGGGAAAGGCGGAATATTCGCGCACGTCCGCAAGGTTGAACGAGAATTTTCTATAGCCCTCGCGAGCGAACCCAAGTACGGCGTTAGGCCCTACCGTGACACCGCCATCGATCATTCGAGTCAGGTGAATGCCGAGGAACGGCAGAGCAGGGTCGGGAATGGGATAGATCAGATGCCGGACAATGCCGCTCTTATTCGCCGGCAGCCGATAGTATTCACCCCGGAAAGGAACAATCTGATGGTCAATCTTACATCCGGCGACTCTTGCCAGACGATCCGACTGCAAACCGGCGCAAACAACGAGCTGTTTCGCGGTCCAGCGCCGCTCTCCGGCGGCAACTGCGACATCAGCGGCGCTCTCCCGGATCGAATCGACATGCACACCGAATTCGATCCCGCTGCCTAACGAGCGGATCACGCCGCCCATGGCTTCGGCGACCCGACGGTAGTCGACGATTCCGGTCGATCTGACAAAAAGTGCGCCGACGCCGCGGATATGGGGCTCGCGACGCTTCAATTCCGCAACATCGATACGCTCTATATCGATGTTGTTCTTCTTTGCCCGCTCGAACAGAGCGTTCATACGTTCGAGTTCGAAAGCGTTCGTTGCCACAAGCATTTTGCCGCTGATTTCATACGGAATACCGTGCTCCCGGCAGAAGCGTTTAGTGGCTTCCGCTCCGCGGCGGCATAGGTCCGCCTTGAGACTTCCCGGAGCATAATAGACTCCGGCATGGATTACGCCGCTATTGTGGCTGGTCTGGTGCTGCGCCAGACTATTTTCTTTTTCGAGGAGGACGAGACTGCAGCCAGGCCGCCTTTTTAACAATTCCATTGCAGTGGCAAGCCCAACGATGCCTCCGCCCACGACACAATAGTCAAAAACCAAAGGATTCCTTCCGCTTCCCCAGGATCGTTCATTACCGTACGGGATGCAGCGTAGTCCTAGAACCTTTTAGGCCTATGTCGAAATTTTGACGGTGATCTAACCTGGAAAGCCAACATTTTGATGAAATCATTCCTCGTGGCCAAGCTGTACGGGAATAGATGGCCGGGTAAGGTTGGCAGCACGAATGCATGCCGTTTTGTGGGTTTCGGGACTGTCGTTCGGCACGTTTCCAGCCGCTAAGACTATGAGTAGCGCTCACGCCGTCCGTGTTGCGCCTTTAGCAGAACCATCATGCCCGATAACGACATTAGCCAGGTCCGGCTAAAGGGTGTACAAAAGGCGGCCATCTTATTGATCGCCTTGGGCCCCAAAGATAGCGCCAGCATACTCAAACACTTGCCGGATGATGATGCCGACCGGTTAACCAGGACGATTGCACGCTGCGATCAGATCACACAAGAAAATGTCGAATATACGCTGGACGAATATGTTCAATTTGTCACTTCGGAAAAACTGCTGGTGCGGGGTGGCATCGAATATGCACATAAGCTGCTGGTAGAGGCGTTCGGCGAGGAAGTCGCCGACAGGCTGATTTCGCGATTGAGCAAATCGCTGGAAAGCGATCTGGCAGTATTCGATAATTTCCGAAAGGTCGATCCGCAGCAGCTCGCTAAATTCATCCAGGACGAGCATCCGCAAACCATCGCGCTCATTCTTTCGCGTCTCGACCCGCAGGAGGCGGCGCGTCTCATCAGCGCGCTGCCAGCCGAGATGCGCCGGGAAATCGCCGTTCGGATGGCCGATCTGAACGAAATTTCGCCCGAGATCGTGCGCAATATTGCAAGCGTGATCGATCAGAAACTAAGAAATCTCGGCGAGCTTAGCCGCGAGCAATTTGGAGGCGTGCGCGCCGTGGCGAATATGTTTAATCGTCTCGATCCAACCACGTGCTCGCAGCTTCTCGAATCGTTGGAAGCCGAGAATCCGCCGCTGTTTGAAAACGTCCGGCGGTTCATGTTTGTGTTTCGCGATCTGGAAACTCTCGACGATACATCGATTAAGACGCTCATTACGAAAGTGGAGCGCAAGGTGCTGGTAGTGGCGTTGAAGGGAGCGAATGAATCGCTGCGGAACAAATTTGTGCAGACGCAATCCACGCGCGGAGCGGAGATGATGCTCGAGGATATTGCTTCTCTAGGGCCCGTGAAGCTGAAAGATGTGGATGCCGCGCAGCAGCAAGTCATCGCTACGGCTCGCGATCTGGAAAAGGAAGGAGTCATCAGCCTGAGCGCTTCGGCGAGCGACCAATATGTCTACTAACCAACCTGTGCCCGGCGAATCCCAGACGCCGAATTTTCGAGTGGTCGAGGACGTCAAAATAACGTTGCACGCAGAGCTGGATCAGCGCACGATCTCATTTCCGGCGCTCCTTGGCCTCGAGGTAGGAAGCATTCTTCAGCTGACCAGGCCTACCGGCGAAAATGTCGATTTATATGCCGGGGACGTCCTGATCGGCTGTGGCGAGATTTTGGTAATCGATTCCAACCTGGCGGTCCGCATGGCCGATCTGGGCGGTAAGTTCCTGCACGGCCGTTACATGGCCGGTCCTGAGGCTACGAACGATCCCGCGTCCTAATCGAAACGAGAGCTTATGGCTAGCGAACAACACACATCTCCTTTTTTAGAGCGCTTCCTGGCGCGCTGGACAGACGAATTCGGCCGGGCAATCGAATCACAAAGCGGCCAAGCGCCTGCTATTCATGTGGGCGTGGTGGATTCGGCAAGCTGGGAAGAACGCGCCGGCAATGCGCTCTGGTGGAAGCAAACAACCGAAGGCATTGACAACTTTGCAATTTGGATCGGAGCCGAGGAAGACTGCTGGCCGGCACTGGCGGGCGCCTCGAAACCGGGCGGCGAGCCAAAGCAAGCTTATTTTGAACTCCTGAAGCAAGCTAACCGGAATTTGGCAGGCGTGGCGGCGACAGGCTTCTCCAAACCGTTTCGGTGGCGCGATGGATCGATGGAACAAACAGCGCCGGCTCTCGATACGCTCGAATTAGTTGAAGTCCAAATCACCTTGGGCGGAAAGACTCTGCCTTCCTTGCTGGCTGGGATCGAGCGACAAGCGCAGGCGCTTGAACCTGGCGCGTCCGGCTCGGAAATCTCTACGTTATCCGCCACTAGCGCGTCGCCCATGCTAAGCCGGCTGATGGATTTACAGCTCCCGGTAACGGTCTTGCTGGGCCGTGCCGTGCTTCCCATCCGCGATGTACTGAAAATTTCCTCCGGGTCCTTGATCGAGCTGGATCGCCAGATCAACGATTACGTGGAAGTCATGGTGCATGGGACGGTTGTCGCGCGCGGCGAGATCGTTTCGGTGCGAGGTAACTATGGCGTACGAATTAAGGAGATCATCAGCCGGCAGGATCGTATCGCCCTGCAGGACGCCGCGTAAGCATGAATAGCACGCAATCGTCAGAAGAAACGGACGCCGTGCTGCCGAGCGCCGAAATGGAAGCCGGTCCGGATAGCGATCCGGAAATAGCACTTTTTGACCTTAATCATCTCGACCGGATTCCCAAATCCCAGCTCCGTGCGCTGCACCTGGTGCATGAAAATTTTGTGCGTAACCTCGGGTCCAGCTTGTCCGCATATCTGCGCTCCTACGTCGCGCTCAATCTCGTTAGCCTCGAGCAAATTTCGTATGCGGAATTTCTCGATGGTCTATCGTTTCCGACTTGTATCGCCTATCTCGGATTGAACCCCTATGAAGGAACAGCAGTGCTCGAACTGAACATGATGCTGATGTTCACCTTTATGGAACTCCTGATGGGCAGCAAGGGACGCTCATCTGTGCCCGCGCAGCGCAAAATCACCGATATCGAAAAATCGATCATGCAAACGTTGCTGCGCGTTGTGCTTCAGGATTTGGCCGAAGCCTGGAAGAGCGTGGCACAGGTCGGCTTTTCGGTGCAGTCACTCGCCAGCGAGCCACAGCTGATGCATGTTTTGGATCCAGCCGAGGCTGTCATTGTCATCGCAGTCGACGTGCGCATCGGCTCTGTCTCCGGTTTAATGAATCTCGCGATTCCTTCGATTTTTATTAAGCGGCTGCGCCACAAGTTCGAGCAATTGCAGCAGGTCCGGAGATCACACGCCAACGAGCACGATCAGGCGCATCTAGCTTCGGTCATGTTGGGCGTAAATTTGAATTTTGAGGCGTTCCTCGAGGGCGGCGAGATTCCCGCGCGCACGCTTCTCGATCTAAAGGCCGGCGATGTACTGATGTTCGATCAATCGGTAGAACAGAAGCTGAAGGGAACATTGAACGGACAGGAAAAATGGCTGGGCGGCATTGTGACTAAACGCGACAAACTGGTTTTTGAAGTCGAGGACGCCGTGGAACACAAGACCGCGTAGTTGCAAGAGCTCATTCCGAGCGCAGCACGCGATATGGATCGATAGAAGCTGCGCGCCGCGCCGGTAACCAAGCGGCTAAAACCACGATCACCAGCAAAACGGCGGTAGTGATTCCCAATGCGCCGGGGTCCCACGGCCGGATGCCGACCAACATATTCGACAGCAGGCGGCCGCACCAAATTACACCAAGCAACCCGCAGCCGGCGCCTACTGCGTATAGCGCCAGCGCGCGTGAAACCAGCATCCAGAGGACATCGTTTTTTCTTGCGCCAACGGCCATGCGAACAGCGATATCGCGGCGCTTCTGGAAAATCAGATAGGAAAGAACGCCGTACAATCCGGCAGCCGCAACCACTATGGCCAATCCGGCTAGCACGCTCAGAAGTAGCGCGGCCAACCGTCTGCCCTCAACGGATGCGGAAACAATCTCTTGCATTGTGGCCACATGAAACACAGTTTGTTCGGGATCCACTCGGCGGATCGCACGCTGCACCTCGTTCACCATCGCGGCCGGATCGCCGCTCGAGCGGACTACATAGGTCATGATCTGTTTCAGCAGAAATTCCGACCAGAGTGTTGCCGGCGGCACCTGCCTGAAATTGAGATAAAGTTCCGCGTCAGACGGAATAGCCAAACCTATTTGACGGCTTCCGGCTACTACTCCGATAATCGTGATCGGATTGGATTGGAAATCGGGATCGTCGAACGCGATTTGCTTTCCGATTGGATCCTGGCCGGCAAAATACCGGTGCGCCAAAATGTCGTTGACGATCGCGACGCGCGGTTTGCCAAGAGTGTCTGTCTTTGCGAAGAATCTTCCGGCGAGCAGCGGAATTCGTAGAGCGCGGAAGAAATCGTCGCTAGCGGCGTTCAGGGACACGCGCGGCCTGGCGTCAGGGCCCGGGTCCTGGCTTCCCTTGATCAGAAATGATGCGGTGGCATGTCCGTTGGACAACGGCAGAAAGGTAATGAAACCGGCGGCCTTTACACCAGGAATTCGCTCAATCGCATCCAATTCCGGACTATAGATCGCGGCGGCGATATTTTTATCCGCAGGTTCCGTGCCCGACAGCGCGGTTTGTAGAGTCAACACGTGTTCCGTTGTAAAACCTCGATCCGTGTGCAGCAGCAGGTACAACCCGCGAAGCAGCAGACCCGAGCCGGCAAGCAGTACGATCGCCAAGGTCAATTGCGCCACAACCAGTAAATCCCGGAATTGTTGTTGGCGCCGGCCGCCACTGGCGGAAGTGGCGCTCTCCCGCAAAGCAGTCTCGATGTCTTGCCGCGCGGTCTGCCAAATGGGGGCGAGCCCAAACAGCACTGCGGAAATACTTGCCACCATCAGCATTGCCAAACAAACTTCCGGCCGTAGAGCAATCTCGTGCACACGCGGGATGACATTCGCTCCCAAGCGCTTCAACAAATCGAGCGAACCGGCAGCGAGAGCGAGGCCAATGCCACTCCCGGCGAATGCTAGCATCAGGTTTTCCGTAAGGAGCTGCCGGGCCACGCGCAATCTGTCCGCACCCAACGCGGCGCGAATGGCCATTTCGCGTTTTCGTCCGAGGGCGCGCGCCAACTGCAAATTGGCGATATTGGCACACGCAATCAGCAGGAGTACGGCAACCGAAGCGAGCAGCGCCAGCAACGCGGGGCGAACATCGCCGGTGAGAGTGTCGCGATACAACTGTACGCCGATGCGCTTGCCTTTGTTCTCGCCGGGAAAGGCTTTTTCGAGGCGTTGCGCGAGAACTTTCAGCTCGTTTTGCGCAGCAGCAAGGGTTACATCGGGCTTCAATCTTCCAATGACATCTAGAAACTGCGCACCGCGTTGCGCCATATCCGAAGTTGGCTGGAACGGCATCCAGAATCCGACGTCGCGGGAAGGAAATGTAAAATGCGCAGGCATTACACCGAAGACGCGGCACGTTTTTCCGTCCACCGTAAGATACTGTCCGAGAATGCGGGGATCGCTTGAAAAATGCTCCCGCCAAAACGCTGCACTCAATACAACAGCGCAGGATTTGCCGGGCTGATCTTCGCCGGCGAGAAACGTTCGGCCGAGCATAGGAGCAACGCGAAAGACATCGAAAAGATTCGCGCTAGCCGCTACCCCGGCGGCATGGACCGGTTCGCCACCAGGCAGACGCAGAGAAACACTTTTTTCCTGATACGCCGCCAACCCCGAAAATGAGTGCGCGTACTTTCGGGTATCGAGG
>JAICIH010000050.1 GCA_025924475.1 Bryobacteraceae bacterium | reverse complement strand
GTGAGCATCCAGGCGATCCGGCGGCCTTCAAACGCTACGGCCGGTTTCGGCCGCCGCATCGTTAATGCGCCGCGCGATTTCATTTCCGTCATTTGCTTTTCCAGATCGTCCACCTCGTAGCAGACATGATGCAGGCCCCCGCCGGTTTCCTCCAAGAAGCGGCGCACCGGCGAATCCGGCCCATCCGGCGCTACCAGCTCGATTTGCGCATCCCCGGCGCGCGTTGTCAGAAAAGCCACCCTGACTTTCTGCAGCGGATCCTGGTAAACCGTTCCATTCCAGGTTGCCCCCAGCGAGGCAACAAAAGCTTCCATCCCGGCTTGTATTTCAGCGACTACGAAACCGACGTGGTGCAAAAATAATGGTGCTAGCGGCTCCATATTGCAGTGTAGTAGAGGGTGCTACAAAGAAAGGGCATGGATGAAACCGCTTCCAAGCTCGAGCAGTGTTTTCAGATTGCTTTTCCTAATCTAGATCCCGCCGCCATCTCCTCCGCTAGCGTGGATAGCGTTCCACAGTGGGACTCGGTGGCGCAGATCACCTTACTGAATCTCATCGGTGAGGAATTCGCGATCGATATCGATTTCGAAGAGTTTGAAGGCGCGAATTCTTTTTCCGAAATGCTCGCGCGCTTGCGGGAGCGCCTTTCTTCATCTAACTCCAATTAGTGAGGCGCGCAAATTCCGTCACCACCACTCCCTTGCGGTCGTGGCTCCGAAAGCTGCTCGGCTGCGTTGTCTCAGATTCTTTGCTGCTTGCGACGATTTCATGCCCTCCCTGACCGGTCGGGGTTCCTTGGTTACGCCGAGTGAAAGAACCGCGCGCGTCAGCAAGCGGCGTTGGTTGCGTCTCGGCTGCGTTGCGGGGAGGCTTGGTAAGCCGCCAATTTTAGCTCAAGAACGCCGGCACGCCCGTGCTCAGAAAAAATTCGTCGTTGTCGGCGAGCTGAAATTCAAAAGGCATCAATGGCGTTCCGCTTTTCTGCAGTAGATATACCGGCGTGCGGCGCGCTATCCGGAGTCCAGTCTCAAGCGCCGCCGCTTCGCTCGGTCCGGCGGACCCTTCCGCTACGATTTCGTAAGCGTCTCCCAATCGGGCCGCTGCTTGCTGCGCCGCCAGATAGGCGCTTCGCAGGCGTGCCGGAGAACCGTTATGCAACCAAACACCTTCCAGGCGCGCCTGCTTTTGTATCAGGCTCAGCGCCAGCCAGCCCTCCTCCTGCCCATTATTGAGGAGTCGATAGAGAGATTGCTGTATTGCCGGACATTGCCCGAGATAGCGGAAAAACGCGCGGCCACGCGGGCAGGAAGCCGGCGGATTGAAATCGGCGATTGGTGCTTCAACAGCCGTCCAGCTGCTCTTTAGCAGGCGCGCCGGGCTCAATGACCACCAGGTATTACGCGCCAGCCGCAGCGGCAGTTTCCAGTTCTTTGCCTGATGAACCAGCATCTGGCGGAGTGGCCGAAGCGGCCGCGCGCCCATCCAGGTTTCCGTCACACGTTGGAACCCAAAGGCCGGCAGAACGCTCTGAGTCATGGCGGATCCGCCAATGGAATAGAGGAAATCGAACTGCCGGATGAACTTCTGCACCAGCGAAGCGCCCGAGCCCGGCGCTGCCGGATCGGAGGCCCAATCGATCATATGGGCGCCGCGCGTGCGGCCTTCGCCTGTCCCGATCGAGACGGGCCAGATCCCTGCGTGCGCCGTAATTACCCCATTGCGCTCCAGGACAAAGCTTCGTGATTCCGGGTAATCCTCGCGCGGGGTCCAATATTTCCAGCGCAATAACGTTGGATCGAGAAACGCCGTCCCTGCATCCACGGAAAATGCACGCGAGAGGAACTCGATCAGGCGATGTTCGTCGGCCTCCGTTGTCGGCCTGAAAATGGATGATTTCAAAACCAACGCGTCCCGCTGAGCGCCGCAAGCGAAGTTTGCAGCCGCAGCCGCGCGTAGCTCTGATCGCCTACGCTAAAGCGGCAGATGTCGAAAGGCCGAATGTCTCCCGGGCGATTCAACCCGCCATAAAAGGAAAAGGCCGCTCGATATCCGGTTTTTTTCAACGCTTCTACTGTATCGGCCGAAAAACAATACCGCTGGCCTACTGGATACGCCAGCGTATCGATCTTCTGCTTGAGCTCGCTTTCCAGGATCTCGCGGGACTGGCAAACCTCCTCTCGCTGCCGTTCGGGCGAGAGCTTGCTGAGGATGTCATGTGTGTGGGTGTGCGAGCCGAACGCCATGCCGTGATCTTGCATCGCGCGCGCTTCGTCCCAGTTCAGGAACAGGCGTTCCTCGCTGCGCTGGGGACGCGGCGTCTCGCAGATTTCTTCCAGCTTCGCGATGAAACGCGCCGAATCCTTCACCTCCGGCTGAATGAAGGCGTGCAGGATCTGCATGCTCACTCGCCTGTGCCCATCCTTCTCCAGATCGAATGTCGCAGGAGTGGGATAGTCCAGATGGATGCTCTGTTTTCGGCACTTCTTAACCATGTAGGCGATCGCGTCCCACCACGGCACTTTTTCCTCGCCGATAAACCCGGTAGGCAGAAAGAAGACGCCCTGGACACCGTGCTTGCGAAGAATCGGAAACGCCAGCATATAGTTATCCAGGTAGCCATCGTCGAAAGTGATCAACACGCTGGTGCGGCGTGGCGCTTCGCCGTTCAGCATGGCCAGGGCCGTCTCGAGAGTTGCCATCTCAAAGCGGCTTTGGAGGTAGCGGATCTGTAAATCGAGCTCCGCGGCCGTGGCGGAAAATGTTCCGGAGTCGAAGGGTGTCGCCGTGGCATCTCCCACACGGTGGTAGTTCAGGATGATTAAGACGCTCCGCTGGGGCAGCTTCTCGAGTACTTTGGTGATCCCCGTCCGCGCGCACGCTCGCGCAGCAAATTCCCGTTTACCCCGCATCGGAAGCAGCGGTCATCTTTCCACCATACATGTGCTCTGAAACTGAGTCACAGCGTTCCAAAAAAATTCCATCCCCCATCCTTTCAATAGCTTAAACGCTTTGCGAGCCAAGCCGGCGAATTCCCCATTTTACCGTCTTAGCCGAGTAGCACATACCGCTACAGGAAGAAATCACATGAATGTAATCAGAAACTCCAGCCGGAATGCCGCGCTGCGAATCGTTTGGCTGCCGGTGGCCATGGCCCTGGCTTCATACGGACAAACCACGCAAATTAATCTCGCTACCCAAGGCAGGAATATCGATTTTACGAGTGCGCCTTTTACGCGTCCTCTGAAAACGGGAACGGCTCTGCCGGCTACCTGCTCGCCGGGAGACCTGTTCTTCAAAACGGACGCTGTGGCCGGGAAGAATTTATACGCCTGCACGGCGGTGAATACCTGGGTGGTCCAGTCGACCAGCTCGCCTGCGGGACTCGGCGATCCCGGGTCGAACGGCATCGTTGTCCGCACGGGTGTTAACACCACTTCCGCTGTGAGCGCGCCCGCCGGAGCTATCGTGGGAACAAGCGACACACAGACCTTGACGAACAAAAGTATCAATGCATCGGAGATCAACTCGGGCAGTTTGTCGGGTGCGCAGATGCCGGCCTTCACCGGCGATGTTTCGACTTCGGCCGGCAGCACCGCGACCACTCTCGCGAGCGTCAATTCAAATCCCGGCTCCTACGGCGATGCGACGCACGCGGTGCAGCTCACTGTCGACGCGAAGGGCCGCATCACGGCGGTCACCCAGATCGGCATCAGCGGCGGCGGGGGCGCATCGATCGCATCCGGCACGCTGGCAGCCATTCCTGTCTCCTGCACTGTGGGTACACTCTATTTCGCCACCGATCAACCAGCCGGCCAACAGCTGTATACCTGCTCGGCGGCCAACACGTATACGCAAGAAGTGAACCTCGGCGGTTCCGGCGCTCTGGCAGTCTCCGGAGGTTCTCTGGACGTGAATCTGGCAATCGTGCCAAGACTCACTGCGGCAAACACATTTTCGGGTTTTAATACCTTTGCTAATGGGCTTTCGCTGCTGACCACAAATGCGCAGCCCACCTGCGCCGCCAGTTACCGGGGGACCTTCTGGTATCTCAATAATGGAGCCTCCAAAGACGGCCTGCAGGTCTGTGTGTATAACGGATCGGCCTATTCTTGGGTGAGCCTGTACTAAGATGCGTTACTGGATTATTTTTCTACTAGGCGTTTTTTCTGCAGCCGCGCAAACGCCTACCGTCACCATTACCGGAACCGATGGTCTGTCACATTCCGTCGTACGGGTAAAGTTCAACGTTTCGTCGAACTATAGCGCGCTGCGTACACGTTACATCGCCGCGCCGGGGAGTTGCACGAGCGGCACTGGCGGCACAGTCCAAACTTCCACGAGTAATTTGGCGCGCTTCACTTCCGGCATGGCGAATGTCATTGGCGGGTTGACTCCAAATACGACTTACCAGATTTGTCCGGAGGTGACGACTGATGGCGTGAACTGGAGCACGGGGGCGGGAGTTACGGTAACAACCTTGCCGTTACCGGCGGTGCATCCTGCGCTTCCGATTGCTCCTGCTACGTTCAACACCAACTATCCCGATACAACCGGATACAACACTGTGACGGTTGCGAGCGATTGCAGCGACCTGCAGTCGCGTATCGACGGGGCGCTTGCCGTCCAGGCCACAACCGGAACGATTATCCAAATCCCCGCCGGCACAGTTTGCAGCCAGCCAAATATACAATTTGCCAGGCCGGCCGCCGACATCGTTCAATTCCAGCCATCCGCCATTAATACGAGCACCGGGGCTATCAATATCAATAACCATGGGCTCACGGAAGGGCAGATGGTCACATTCGGCAAACAGTATGGATCGTTGAGCAGTTTCCCGGCCAGCTCATCCTGCGAGTTCGGAAACGGACTCATTGAGGGGCAGACGTATACCGTACACGTGATCGACGCTAATAATTTCCGCATCTACTGTCCGGATAAGTCTACGCTGATGACGTTTGCCAATCAGGGCAACGTGACCAACTATTTTGCGCTTACTTCGTTTCCTCGCAAACTGAAGTGGATCATCATCCGAAGCGCGACTCCGGATTCTCAGTTACCGCCCGAGCACACGCGCATTACACCAGCCTGGCTACCTAAGATGGCCTCGCTTGTCGATCCTGTTGTGAATGTCGGCAATAGCGGAGGGTCAGGGACTTTTATCTCGTTTGGCGATACCGACGGAAACAATCATTACATGGTTTCTAATATCCGGATTGGTCCCGGTATCGAGATCACAACCGCGGATAGTCCTGAAGCGCACCAATCGAGTGATCCGCTTCCTTGGTTCCGGCTGATTTTCTGCAACACCTGGAATAGCAATATCGTTTTTGACCGTACATATATTCACGGTCAAGGGACACCTAATCGAATGACGGCGGATTGGTTTTGGAACGGCACGAATATGGGATTGGTCGATTCCTATTTGTCGAACTTGACCTATTTTCATCCCATGTACACGGGATTAACCGCTACGAAGACCAGCGGCACAACGTTTACGATCGCGCCGGGCGTAGAGAACATGGGTGGCGGCCCCGTATCCCTGCCAGCGATGGTAACCGGGACGATCAGCGGCTCCGGAAGCGGCCGGGCTTTTGTCTATTTCGATATGGCGAACTCGAATGCGTTCACAGTTTCTGTTCCGCCGAATATCGGCGTATCCTGCTCCGGCGCGACCTGCGCCAGCGCTGCAGCCGGATCGAACAATGGCACATGCAACTATTCTGACGGATGGCCGAAGGACAGCAGTAACAATCCAACCGCGGGCCTCATCGCCTGCGTAGATATTAGCGGGGGCGCCATCAGCGGCGTGAGTAATGCGGATCCTGCTACTTCGCGATGGAACACCGAGGGCAGCAGCTTCATGATTGGGGGTGTGGGCCCCGGACCTTATGTGGCCACTAACAATTGGATAGAGGGCGCGGGCCTCGTTTGGCATCACGACGATGGCGGCGGGACCGCCTGGATTCGCGGGGATTACAATTACACACGCAACACGTTCAAAACGCCGTTTAAGTATATGTATGGCGGTTCCGAATCGGATGGATTGCGCTACTTCCTTCGCCAGCCGCTCGAGTGGAAATCTGGTAGAAGGATTAGTCTCTTTGGAAATATCTTCGATGGAGCCTGGGTGGAGGTCACTCCCGCGTCGGTATTTATTGCTTTCACCAGCGTCGCCGGGCAGGGGATCACGGATGTCGACCTCCAAAACAATACGTTCATGCACGGACCGGGAATCACAAATGTTCCCACGTTGGTAGACGGAGGGGCCGTTCTCACGCCTCCACCAGTGCGATTCCGTTTTAAAAATAACCTGGCTTGGGACATAGGCTCGAGCGCCTACTGGGTTCCCCAAGGTGGAGCCGGCGCTCCTACTGGTTGGCTATTTGAAGGGCCGCAAGGCGGTGAAGATGTTATTGTCGATCACAACACGATCGCCGGCAATACAGGTAGAGGATCGGCCGTCTTTTGGCTCTTCGATACAAACGTTGAAGGCGTCAAGGTCACTAATAATTTTTTATACCTGTCGTCCAATACACAAGGTGTAGCACAGGATGGAAGCGTACCTGCCAATGCATGTTTCAACTTATTCGGGAAGGCTCTTGCAGACTGCAAATTTACGCCTAATTACACATGGGCCAATAATGTCATGATGAGTCCGGACGCCAGTCAAGCGACTGTTCAAAGCTGGTGGCCTTCGCTTCATAACTATATACCAAGCGACATGAGTCTCAATAGCGCGGGTTGGTTATCGTATTCGAAGAAAGACTTTCATGTAACTTCCAAATATTGCTCTGGCTGTTCCAGTCCGGCGACTGATAGCAGGGATGTCGGCGCCGATATCGACGTGCTGCAGGCCGCACAGGGCAAGGTCACTTTGATCGGTGTTCCCGAGGCAAATCTCACTTCTACCTCGGCCGTTGTATCCTTCGTCGCTCCCGATAGCATGGGCTGCCCGGTGGATTACAGCGCTTCAGATCCCAATGTGATTACCAGCTTCACGCGCGTGTCCGATGGCGGCGGAGCAAGGTCCAGAAATATCACACTTTCAGGGCTTACGCTGGGAACCGTGTACCACTATCGGGTGAACTGCGCGGTCGAGCAGCCTACTGGCCAATTCCGTACGCGCTAAACCAAAATATCAGCGGTGGAGAATCGCGCTAGCGATTCTTCCCGCTTGAGTCGCATAAGTAATTCCGATGCGTGGATCGATCAGCAATAAAGGGATGAACCTCAGCCAGCTAGACCGGCGGATGCCGGAGATGGTCACGATCAACAGAAGCGGCGTAAAGTTACGTCCGAAAGCGGCCACCTCCGGCCATACATCCCCGCCTGCCAGAAACAACGCCAGGGCGGCGAAGGCGAGCGCAGCAAATGTGTTGTGATCGCGTACCGCGGGCCGCATCGCGTCGCGGAAGACGAAGAGCAGGGCTGCTAGCATCCCTATGAGCCCGAGGCGGTCTAGGGGCACAAGCAAGTTTTCCATCAGGCCGGGTGGATAGTGGAACGGATGGCCCAACGTATAAACGATTCCGTACAACGGAATGGGAGAAAGCCAAACCGGACCCGGCTGCCCGGTGTGCATCGTAACGAACAAAGCCCACAACGCTGCCGGGACGGCCGCGGCGGCGTACAGTATCGCCCGCAAGATCTGACGGCGGTAGAGGAGCCATCCGCACCAACCGGCGAGCAACAGAATTCCGGTTTCTCTTGCTAGAACGGCGCACGCCAATACGGCGAAGAGTTGCACGGGCGCTTTCCGTCCGGCATACCAGATGAAACCTGCTGTCAATGCCGCCAGCGATACATCGATGACCATAAGCGGAACAGAAGATAAAGTGGCCGGCATTGCCAGAAACAAAAGCCCCCAATAGACGCTATGGCCGTGCGACACACTCCAGCGCGCCAGCCAGAAAGTCCCAAGAAAAACGAATCCTAGAATCGTCGCAAAATAGGCTCGGTCTACCCAGCGATCGTGCCCAAAAGATAAGAGAGCTGCCAAACCTGGCACCAGAATGCGGCGGTATCGAACCGTCGGCATATCCAGATATCGTGCAAAGTTGCGGTGGAACAGTGGATCGTGCGCTACCAGATGGTACAACTGCCCGTCGTAACCCACTACGCCGGGAAAGCGGTAAATATGTTCGCTCGCTAGTTCGTCCGGCAGATGCATCCTGGCGTCGCCGGTGTAAAACAAACTCGTCCAGTTGCCGTCATAGGTAAGATGGACCATCGCAAATTGCCAGCAGAATGCCAGCGCCGTGGCGGCACAAGCGATTAAAAGCGGCGCGCGCAGTTCCCGTTTGCATACAATCATTCAGCCACAGGATAGCGAAGCACCGAAGCCCCTTATAATTGCAAGCGGATGCTTAATTTTCCGCGATCGCGAGCGTGGTGGTTCGCGCTGGTAGGAGTGTTGGTCCTCTATCTCGGGCTTGCAACCGGCCGCGCTTTAACTACTCAACCCTGGAATGACGAAGCCTGGTATACCTCGCCTTCGCTCAGCCTGATCAAGAATGGGACCACCGCCACGCCGCTGATCGAGCCAGTCGGACATTTCTGGAAGGGCATTGACCAGCGCACCTATTGGGTCGTACCGCTAGTGTTTTACGAGCAGGTGCCATGGTTCGAGATTTTCGGCTTCAGTTTGTTAAGCGCTCGCCTGCATGCCATGGCCTGGGGCCTGGTCACGTTGTTTTCCTGGGGATGGATCGTGGATAAGCTCACTGGCGACCGGCTCATGGCATTTGCCACGGTAGCGGCGCTTGCCTGCGATTACCAGTTCGTTTCGCAGACTGCGCTCGCCAGGATGGATTCCATGGCGCTCGGGCTTGCTTCCCTCGCCGTGCTGCTTTATCTGTGGCTCAGGGAATCGCACTTTGCATGGGCGATTTTCACTTCGCAATTCGCCGTCGTGGCGTGCGGGCTTACCCATCCCACCGCGGGCGTACCGGCATTCGTTGCGTTGGCCTTTCTGACGCTTTATCTGGACCGCCGGCGCGTTGGCTGGAAATCGATTGCGCTGGCTTTTGTTCCGTATTTGTTAGGCGTCGCATTTTGGGGCTGGTACATCAGTTTTGCTCCCGACCTGTTCCGGGCTCAATTCTTCGGCAATGTAAGCGACATCGATCGTTTGGGCGGCTTTTCCCATCCGTTACAGGCAATCGTGCGGGAATTGGGGCGCTATGCGGGAATGGCCGGATTCCAACCCGGCATGCAGCACTTGTATCGCATCAAACTTGGCGTTATCCTCGTGTACTTTGTGGCCGTCGCATGTCTGTTCGCCCGCAAAGAAACGCGCGAACACCAGGGTATTCGCACACTGCTTTGGCTGTGGACCGTATACTTCCTGACGATGACTTTTTACGACAACACCAAAGAAGTCAAATACGCGATTCACATCGTGACCTTATTCGACGCGGTAGTGGCCGTGTGGGTTGTGAGCTGGTGGCGAAAAGGGGGAGTGGAGCGAATGATTGGCGCCGCCGGGGCAGCAGTATTTGTCACTATTGGCGTCGGCGGCTTACTGTACACTTCTCTCATTCAGCGCGACTATGAGAAGATCTATCTGCCCGCCGCGCTGTTTTTGAAGCACACCGCTCAACCGAGCGATTTGATTCTTGGCGGCTCCGAACTCGGCTTCGCGCTGGGATTCGATAGCAACATCGTTGACGATAACTCGTTTACCTACGTGACGCATAAGGCGCCGGTCTTCATTGCCATGAGCAATAACTACAAGCAATTCCTGCGCGGCTATCGTATGAAAGGGCAGCCGAAGGCCAGTTATTTCGATCGTCTGCTGGCTGAGAAATACGTGCGCGTCTATTCGAATCCGGGTTACGACATTTTCGAGGAGCGATCCCGAGTCAGCGCTCGGGAATAGCGGTAGCACGCGCCGTCGCTGGCCTCGTCTGGCGAATTGCCCGCACTTTCCGAATCGCTCGCCAGGTGAAGATGCGCGTCACTCCATAGTTCCAAACCGAACTGAGAACCAGGCCCAACAAGCCGGCCGCATACCAGGGAAATCCTTCACCGCGGGCGAATTCCGCTGTTTTGAGATTGATCAGCACGCCAAAGGAACACGCCACGTAGAAGAGAATGAGGCCGCGTAGAATATTCCAGCCACGCAGCCGCCGGTCGCGATAAGTGATCGCGTTGTTGAGCAGAAAATTGACGGTCATGGCGGTAAGGGTGGCGACCACCTGGGCCTGCAGGAAAGGAACGCCCATCCAGGATAGCTGTATCCAGAGAACGGCCAGATACAACACCACGCCCGAAGCTCCTACAAGGCTAAACAACACAAAGCTTGGGGAGACGTAGTCTCCAATGAATTTATCCAGCAGGAGTTGCAGATACTCGACACCGACCAGAATGTCGAGCTTGCTTTCCCCATGCTGGCGATTGCGAAATCGGTACGGAACTTCCTCCAGACGCACCGGGCGGCGACAGGACGCCAGCAGATCGACCAGAATCTTGAAGCCGATTCCTGAGACGCCATGCACCACTTCCATCAGAAATGGCCGAGTCAGGACGAAAAATCCGCTCATTGGATCGTTGATTTCGCAACGGCACACGGATTGACTGAAGCGGCGGCCGAGCATGCTGAGACGAACGCGATGCTGCGCGAACTCTCCCATACTCCCGCCGGAGACATTGCGGCTGCCCACCACGACGTCGAGATTTTTCGTCTTCAAGCGCTCGAGCATTTCCGGTAGCAGGGCTTCATCGTGCTGCAGGTCGGCATCCATCACCGCCACATAAGGCGCGGAACTGGCTAGCATGCCTTCGACACATGCCGATGCGAGACCGCGCCGGTTGATGCGATGCACTACGCGCACGCGCGGGTCTCTTTGCGAGATCTCTCGAATCGTATCTGCGGTGCCGTCCGGAGAATCGTCGTCGACAAAAATCACTTCATAGGGAATTTGCCCCAGAGCGCCCGCCAAAGCTTCCAGAAAAGGCGCCACATTATCGCGCTCATTGAACGTCGGTACAACGACCGCTAATTCGCTTGTAACGGTAGACTTCATTTCAACTGGTACGCCTCACGTACACTTGCCGACCAGATTCTCTTCCTTTCCTCCTCCGTTAGCTGGCCGGCAAATTTGGCCACGATCTCCGCCCATTTGCTGTAGCCGATAGCGAGCAGGCAAACCGGCCAGTCGGAGCCAAACAAGATGCGTTTCGGGCCGAAAAGCTCCAGGACAATATCCAGGTAAGAGAGTAGCTGCTGTTCTGACCACCCTGTATGGTCCGCCTCGGTTGCCAATCCGGACACCTTACAGTAGACGTTGGATCGCCTCGCCAGTTCTCGCATATTTTCTCGCCAGGGCGAGACCACCCCTTCGCGTACGCGCGGTTTCGCCAGGTGATCCACAATAAAAACCTGGTTCGGGTGACGGTCCACAAATTCGATTGTCTGAGGCAGGTGACGCTCAAAGATCAAAATGTCGTATGCCAGATTAAAACGCTTCAATTCGGCCACGCCGCGATTAAAGTCCTCGCGCAACATGTAGTAGTCGTCGGCTTCATCATGCAGTATGTGCCGTATGGCCCGCAGCTTGGGATGTGCGGCCAACTGCTCGAGCGTTGCGGCCACGTTGACATCGATGAGAGGCGCCCAACCCACCACGGCTTGAAGAAACGGATGTTGGTCTGCTAACGCCAGCAGCCAACGGGTTTCTTCGATATTTTGCTGCGCCTGGACTGCAATAGTCCCGCCGATTCCTACCGCCGCGAGTTCGGTTTCCAGATCGGTGGGCAAAAAATCTCTTCGCAGCACGTGTTGGTCTGCGCCAATCCAACCGTATTGCGCCGCATCGAACTTCCAGAAATGCTGGTGGGAGTCAATTCGGGGAATCATGATTCTCCGGCCGGCCGGTGCCCCACGCCATGTCTTTCACCGGCGCTACGATTTGATCGACTTGTTCGAGTAGCGCTGCCGGGAAACGCTCTTCGAGCGCGCATAGGTTCGACATTACCTCGGCGGCATTCGATATGCCCACCAACGTGGACGAGATATACGGATGGTCCAGGCAGAAGGCCAGCGAGAAGGTCGCGATGTTTTCTCCGCACAGGCGAACCACTTCGCTCGCCGCTTGTTTCACCGCCTGCGGAGCGGGGTGCCACGCGGGTGCGCCTGCCTTGGTGAGCAGTCTCATATGTAGCGGCGATGCGTTGATCAGCCCGATTTGCCGCTCCTGCAATACCGGCCTCAGCCATTTGTCCAGATCCCGAAGCATCAAATTGTAGCGGCAGTAGGAGAGCACCGTATCGACTTGCGCTCGCACTGCTACATCGGCCAACATTTTCAACTGCAGGCCGGAAATGCCGACCGCTCTTATTTTCCCTTCCTGCGCCAGCGCCCGCATCTCCGGAATTGTTTCGTGGATGATCTGCTCGCGATCGCCAAATTCGATATCGTGCGCGGTTAAAACATCGATGTAGTCTGTCCGCAATCTTCGTAACGATTCTTCAACGCTCGAGCGCACTCGTTTGGCGGAAAAATCGAATGCGGCCATATCGTAGCGGCCGGCTTTCGTCGCCAAAACCACTTTGTCTCGTTTTCCTTCAAGCGCTGCGCCCAACCGCTCCTCGGCGAGCGTCCGCCCATAATATGGCGCGACATCGAAAAAATTGATCCCCCGCTCGATCGCGGCGGCAACAGCGCGTTTCGCTTCATTCGAATCAACCGCGCCAAACTCGTTGCCAAGCGGCGAACCGCCGAATCCAATTACGGATACGTGGAGGCCGGTACGGCCCAGAGATTTGTACCTCACTCGTTAAGCGTCCATCTCGACGAGGATTTTCGAATACGCTTGCGGCGATTCGCTCCATTTACGCAGCATGCCGCCGGCGTCCTCGATCGGAACCCTCGCCGAAATAGTCGCGGCGACGGGAAAATTGCGCTTGGCGAGCGTCTCGATTACCGCTGGGAACTCAGCAAGTGAATTGCGCGAGCCGAGCACATCGAGTTCTTTATGCACAAATAGCTTGGTCTCATAACTGACCGGCTCCTTCGCCCAGCCCACGTAAACTACGCGGCCGGTGTGCGCCACTTCCTCCACTGCCATGCGATACGTATCCGGTACGCCTACGGCTTCGATCACGACGTCCGGCCCTAAGCCATCGGTCAACTCGCCAAGGGCATCGTGCAGAGATTGCTTACCTGAATGGATGGTGTGCCGCGCGCCCGCGAGTTTTGCCAACGATAATTTGGCATCGTCTAAATCAATAGCGATCACCGTAGCGCGGCGAGCGGCAGCCGCAGCCATAGCGCCCAAACCCACCATGCCGCATCCGATCACCGCAACCACGTCGGCGGCCGTTACGCGCCCGCGCTCGGCCGCATGAAATCCGACGGCGAGCGGCTCCACCACACTCAATTCTTCGAGCGATAGTCCCTCCGCGCGGTAAACCTTCTGCCAGGGAGCCGTGAAGAATGATTTCATCGCGCCGTCGCGCTGCACGCCCAAAGTCTCGTTGAATTTGCAGGCGTTCGTGCGTCCTCGCCTGCACGATGCGCATTTCCCGCAATGCGTATTGGGATACACCGTCACATTCATTCCCGATTGGTATTCGGCGGGCACGCTGCTGCCTACTTCCACGATCGTGGCGGCGATTTCGTGACCCGGTATGCGCGGATAACTGACCAGCGGATTCTTGCCGCGAAACGTACTGAGATCCGTTCCGCACATTCCAATCAGCCGTGTCTTGAGCAGCACTTCATCGGTCTCCGGACGCGGCTGCTGCAGCTCGCCGATCGCGGTACTCCCAGGCTCGGTAATGTAGAACGCCTTCACGAAATTATTTCCCCTCTATCTGAAAATGATTCTTGCTTCTTGTAACGGCTGCACGTCTCATCACGGCACAGGCAGCACTCGCAGCACCTGTTCAATATCCTCCTGCCCGATATAGAAATGCGGCGACACACGCACCCATCCCTGTCGCGGCGCCGCGGTAATCCGGTTGCGCCGCAGATCGCTTACCAATGTTCGGCAGTCGATAGAAGGATGCCGAAAGCTGAAAATGCCGGATCCGTTTTCGTGCGTCCTTTCGACCATCACTTCGTATCCCTTGGCGCGCACGCCGCGCTCGAGTTGGTCCGTAATCCCCAGCACTGCCGGAGTGATGTTCTCGATCCCGATTTCGAGCAGAAATTCAATGGCCGCACGCTGCCCGTAGCAACCTACTGTGTTCAGGGTGCCGCATTCATAGCGGCCCGCGTCGGCCCGCAATGTCATATCGCGCGAACTATAGTCGGCATAGTTAGCCGGGTTCGTCCAGCCAAATTCCACCGGTTCAATCGCGTCGAGCCAGTGGCGGCGGACATAAAGCACGCCGTTGCCTTCCGGCCCGAGCATCCATTTGTGTCCATCGGCGGCCAAGCCGTCGATATGCATCGTTTCGACATCGATGGGGAACGCTCCCATCCCCTGAATGGCGTCCACGAAGAAAAAACAGCCTTGGCGATGGCATGCCTGGCCGATGGATTCGAGATCCACGCGATAGCCGCTGAGATAGTTCACATAGCTGATCGCCAGAAGCCGCGCCCCGGGGATGGCTGCCGTAATTTTCTCGACCGGATCGTAAATAGAAAGCCAGTGGATTTCAACACCCCGCCGTTCGAGCCGCAACCAGGGATAGTAGTTGGCCGGGAACTCTTCGCGGAAGGCAATTACGCGGTCACCCGCCTTCCAATCCAGGCCCAAGGCTACCGTGGCGATGCCCTCGGAAGTGTTTTTAACAATGGCGATTTCGTCCGCCGAGGCACCGATGAGCCGGGCGGCAGCATACCTTAGCCCGGAGTAGCTCTCCATCCACTTGTCGTAATGGAGCGAGCCGAAACGACAGGCGTCATCGGCCAGCGCCTTCATCGCCTCCGCAGCCGGCCGGCAAAGGGGGGCCACCGCAGCATGATTCAGGTAGATTAATTGCTCCGTAACGGGAAATTCGTCACGATACCTGGCTGCAAGGGAAGCCGTCTCCTCCGCAGCCGTCACTTTTTCGCAACCCATTGTACCGAGCATACGTTACTCTGTTAGGTCTCCTGTAACCCCGGCCGGCCGGGGAGAGGCATCCTGGAGTTGGTTCTGCAGGGGGTGCGGTTTTGGCCCTATACTGGAATAGACGGCCTTTCCAATGACCGTCTGCCCGTGCGTTCTAGTTCTTGCTGCTGGTCAAGGAGTTTTATGCGGCGCGTCATTCCTCTCAGATCTTCCATTAGCCTGGTCCTGGCGATTTTACTCGCGGTTCCATTCAATGCATTTCCCCGCGACAACAATAAAGCCGACGACCAAAAAGAAGACAAAAAAGAAAACAAAAGATCCGATCCGGACGCCATCGGCGACCGGAATGTAAGCGGCAAGGTTAATTGGTATTCCCTCGAGAAGGAGATTGCCCTTGGTAAGCAGCTCGCCCAGCAGGTAGAACGGCAGTCGAAAATTATCAACGACCCGGTGATCGCCGAGTACGTGAATCGGCTGGGTCAAAATCTGGTTCGCAATTCTGACGCGAAAGTGCCCTTCACCATCAAGGTGGTAGAAGATCCCACGGTGAACGCATTCGCGCTTCCGGGTGGGTTCTTCTTTGTGGATTCGGGCCTGATTCTGAACGCGGACAACGAAGCAGAACTCGCCGGAGTCATGTCGCACGAGATCGCTCACGTAGCGGCCCGGCACGGCACCCGTCAAGCCACACGCGGTGAGATCGCACAATTGGCCACTCTGCCGCTCATCTTCATTGGTGGAGCGGCGGCCTACGGCATCTATCAGGCATCCGGGCTTCTGGTGCCTCTGTCGTTCCTGAAGTTCTCCCGTGGCTTCGAATCGGAAGCGGACTACCTCGGTATCCAGTACATGTACAAGACCGGCTACGATCCGACGGCTTTCGTCGATTTCTTCGAAAAGATTCAGACGCTCGAGAAGCGCAAGCCCGGCACGATGTCGAAACTCTTTTCCACTCATCCGCCGACCGACGACCGCATCGAGAAATCTCAGAAAGAGATCGAAGCTCTGAAGGCCAAGCCGGAATACGTGGTTACAACGTCAGAGTTCAATGACGTCAAAGCTCGTCTGGCGATGCTCGAAAACCAGCGCCGGCCTGACAAGACAAGCGAAGATCCCAACAAGCCTACGCTGCGACGTAATCCGAACTCCAACACGCCGATTGAAGACGAAACCGATCCGTCGAAGAAGAACAAGGGCGACGATAGCGACCGTCCGAAGCTAAAACGCCGTCCTTCGGACACTGGCGACACCCCGAGCAACGGTCCCACGGACAACAACTAGTCCCTGGGCGCGCCCGAAATTCCATCGATCGGCGAGCCTCTCCGGGCCGCTGGCGCTAGCTGCGCAGTAGTCGTCTGCGATACTCAGAAAAGCTTCGTGTGGGATCCCGTGCCGAACACAGGTGTGCCAGACGAGGAGTAACGAAAATCCGGTATGGGTATTGCTGAGTTCCTTTATACGACTATCCTGAAACCCGGCCCGTTGAGGAAGACAGCGAACGCGATTATCAAGAGTATTCTGCCGAAGCAGGTTCGATCCGGTTCCGCTGTTACGGTTCTTAACCCAAAGGATCCAGTCGTTTCTGGAGCCCTCGCATTTAGGGTGTATGAAAAGAGCGAGACAGCGTTCCTGAAACGAACATTCTTTCCGGGAATGGTCTTCCTGGATATTGGGGCGAATGTTGGGTATTACACGGCGTTGGCAGGCCACGCTGCGGGAAATACCGGCCGAGTGCTCGCGCTCGAACCGGATCCGGACAGCTATCGTTATCTAACGGAAACCATTCAGGTCAACCAATTCTCGAACGCCACACCGTTTCAGATGGCCGCCTCGGACCAGGTTGGATCGGCTCAGTTGCATGTTTCAGACAGCAATCGCGGCGACAATCGCCTCTATGCGAACGAACTCGCGTCCGACGTCGTGACGGTCGACACGACCACTATCGATCTCCTTCTTCTACAAAACGGGATTACCTCAGTTGACGTAATCAAGATGGATGTGCAAGGCGCTGAAGGCCGCGTCCTGCAAGGAATGAAAGATACGCTTGCGCAATCCAAGCCAGTCACTCTCCTCACAGAGTTCTGGCCCGACGGACTGCGCAAGGCAGGCACGGAACCGCAGGAATTTCTCTACATACTCGAGAAGTTGGGGTTGCACATACACGAATTGCATCCCAATGGTTCTCTGTTGCCAATCGCAGATAAACAAGCTTTCATCGACCGCTACTCCGGACGGAAATACACGAACATCGTTGCGCGTAGGCCATAATCCCTATCCGGCAGCTACGACGTTCCGCGGAAGATCTTCTGCCACAGCCACCGGCTTTGCAGCCGATTGCGTTCGCTGGCGCCAATTTCAACCCGCCCCCGCCTATCCGCTACATAATCGAGCAGCGTGCTCACCGGCACGAACCAGCCGTTTTTCTTGCTCAGGCGTGTCATCAAATCCGAAAACCGTGAATCGAGCGTTTCGTTTTCTACAAAACCGTGGCCGAAGTGCGTGTACATGATACATGCGCCGCCCTGTTCTTCCAGCCGGTCCTGATTGGATTCCGACAGCATGCGGATATAGTTTTTGATGTTGGCTCCATCGGCGGCCGAATACCAGTTGCGCACAAACGGCCGCAACGGGTCGTGATACGGCATCCACGGGCAAACAGCAAGCGTGTCGATATCAGCGTAAACGAAATTGCGGCAGTACTCGATGCGTTCCCGGCACAAGTCACCCCAAAATTCGGGTTCGCCCTCGACTTCGCCGCGAAACCGGTTGTTATTTTTGCTGAGTGTGGAAGCGCTATAGACGGCGCGGGCCAGGCTGCCCGTCAAGCGCGCCGAACCCCAATAGATCGCGTCCCGGTTGTAATGATTGGCCATGGCGCGCGGGTCGTGGCCGAAGTAGTTTTTGAACAGGTCCAGCGCCTGCCGCGTTTCCTCTCGGACGACGGAATGCGGCGTCGCATTGTGGTAACCCATCTCGAACCCGAGTTTCTGTAATTCGAGGTTGTGGGCCAGATACTCCGGATTCGCGCAGGTCTCGCCTAGCGAGTTCACTTCTCGGGTCGCGCCGAGCGGCCAAACTCCGCGCGTGGTGCGAAAACCCAGATCCGCCAAAAAGGAATAAACGCGGCGCCCCTCCGAAAGCGTCTGTGCGTCCGGATCGTCAAAAATGGAAAAAGCGAACCGTTTGCCGTCCGGCCAGCGCACGCTCATGATTGCCCGGGCTTGTGCTTCTCTAGATAGGCCGCCATTGCGTCGATGGTTCCGAAGTTGTCGAGCGTCAAATCTTCCTGGTCCACATCCAGCCTGAATGTTTGCTCGTAGAACAGAATCAATTCGAGCAGCGCCGGTGAATCGAGTAACCCCGTGTCCGGGATTACCTGGTCGTTACGCAGCGAGCGTGCGTCATTACCCAATTCGCGCGCAAGCTCGACGATTTTCGCGTGGATCACGCTTTTAGTATCGGTAGAGGCCATAATTTCAGAGTTCCGGGGGCGTGCTGACTTTCTGCAACGTCCGCACCACGTCGCCACCGCTCAGTGCGCGATGATCGTACGTCGCCCCCAAAAATGCCATTTCCGGCGAAACGGGAGCGGTGTGTGCGACGATCAGCGAATTCTGCGGCGGCAGAATGGGTGCGTGCCGGGATACTTTCCAACGCGCCATGCTGGTAAATGCAACGGTGCTGCCGGAGCTTTCCTCGGGTTTTAGTGAATCTTTCATCGCCTTGCGCTGCAATTCGCTCAATCGGTCGATAAACTCGCGCGCGGCGAGCTGCTCAGCCTTTTCGACCACCGCCAGATATAGCGTGTTCCTGTTTTGGATCGTGAAGCCCAGGTTCACGTGATCGTACGTGTATCTCTGATCGCCTGCAATCGTCGCGTTCAGCCGCGGATCTTCCTTTGCAATCTGCACGAGTTGCCATGCCATGAGCGCGAGCAGAGGGCTGAGCAGCAGATTTTCGGATTTTTGAAAGGCGGCCGCATATTCCGCCCAAGGGCGCGGATCATACTGAATTTCGACATGCCCCGCCACCGCTTCGTCGCGATGCCATAGCACGGTACGCAGCATTCCACGGTCCTCCGGCGACAGGCGCCCGAGAGTTCCTGGAACGGAAGGTACGGAAGCCTGCGGTGATGGCGGCGTGATCGCACTGGAACGCTTCACTGCTTGCAGCCCGTTTTTGGCAACGTAGGCTTCCACATCGGCCACTGAGAGCCGGTTTCCCGATGCGGGTACGCGTGAGGCATCCAACCCATAGCGCTGCAGAAGCAGAGAAGCTTTTAAGGAAGCGGTTATGGCCGCACTAGACGGCCCATCCGAAGAGACTTGCAGTTCGGACGGCACAGCTTCGTCCGGGCTGCTTCCGATCCACATCAGAATCGATCCGACTTCAATGATGTCGCCTTCATTGCCATGCACGGAAAGTACATAGCCATCCTGCTCGGCTTCGACCGTAAACGTGGCCTTGTCTGTCTCGATTTCAGCCACCTGCTCACCGGCGCGCACACTGGCCCCGGGCCGTGCGATGATCTGGCTTAATCGAACTGTATCGTCGTTATTGTTTATGCGGGGCGTCCGCAGCGGTACTGGCATTGGTGCTAAATGCTGACGAGCGAAATCGCCTTCTCCAAAATGTGTTTCTCGCTCGGAATGACATCGGCTTCGAGACTGCGCGCCGCCGGCACAGGAACCGGAGGAGTCCCGATGCGTACGAAACTGCCGCTATGTCCGGCTTCGAGCAAAGCCGCGCCCAATTCGGCGGCGAAACCGTATTCGGAATGTCCTTCTTCGGCAACCAGAATGCGCTCGCGATTCAGAAGCAGCGCCGTCAAAGTGCGCCGTGGCAGAGGCGCGAGCAGCGACGGCACAATAATTTCCACCTCCAGTTCGTCCTCCTCGAGTGTGGCGGCCACCTTTTCCAGGATGGGCAGAATGCCTCCATAACCGACCAAGGTGATGTCCGGTCGTGCGCTGCCTGAGATCAGCGTGGGGAAAAGACCGGCTGCCGCATCGCCGGCATCCGCCGCGGCCTCGCGATAGGATCCCGCATCGCACGGAAGGCCATACACCAGCTTGTGCTCAAAAAAGATCGTGGGATACGGCCAGCTCAGGACGGCTCGTTCCAGAAGCGTGCCCGCGGCATGCCGGTTGCTGGGAAAGACCACTGTCAATCCGGGTACGCCCGCCATCAGGTTTTCCGGACTCTGGCTATGCGTGGGCCCATAGCCGCGCCGGCCGCCGCTCGGCGTGCGCACTACCAGCGGTACTTCCGCTCCCGGAAACATGCCGGGAAATTTCACCGCGTGATTGTAGATCTGATCCATCGCCAGCGTTACGAAATCCGCGAACATGATTTCAGCGATTGGACGAAATCCGGCGAGCGCCAATCCAATGCTCGAACCCACAACCCCCGCTTCGCTGATCGGTGTGGAGATAACCCGCTTGGGAAACTCGGAGCTGAGCCCGGCTGTCACCTTGAATGCGCCGCCGTAAGGATCGTGCATGTCTTCGCCAAGCAAGATCACGCGCGAATCGGAGGTCAGCAGCTTGCGCAGCGAACGATTCAAGACCGACCGCACATTACCTTCCTGCCGCGCTGGCTCTGGGCGCCCGAGCTCCACCGCGGGAGTATTAGTGAACAAATGAACAGGCGGGTTGCGGTAGCGGGCTTCCGGGGAGGCGTGTGCCGCTTGCTCCACGGTCGCGATAAATGAGTGCGTTGCGCGCTCGATCTCTTGCCTTACTGATGCCGGAAGCCGGTCGCCCAGCCGGGCGAGCGGATCTCGCTCGCGAATCGCCCGCATCTCTTCGCTATCGCGCAGATCGTCGCCTTTACTGTGTGGCCCCAGCCGCATCGTATCGATAACCAGAAAGCCGGGTGCGCGCCTCTCACGCACGCGTTCGACAATCTGCTCCACTTCTCCGAAAAAATTTGGCTCCGCGTCGTTCAATCGCCAGGTTTCGAGTCCGAACGCCGCGCCGCGCGGCAGAATTGAGCCGCCGCCGATGGTGTCGCTGGTCGGTGTCGTCTGCGCGATGCCGTTGTTCTCTACTACGAACAGCACCGGCGCCTTCCAAATAGACGCCAGATTTAGGCTTTCATACAGCAGTCCTTGTCCGAGCGTGCCGTCGCCGACGACGATCGCCACAATTCCGCTCTCGCCGCGTAATCGCCGCGCCAGGGCCTGTCCCACTCCAATGGCCGTCATGCCGGCCTGCACGCCGTTGCTGTGAAAGCCTCTAAAGGCAAGATGCTGGCTCCCGCCGATTCCTCCGCATACCCCCGCAGCACGGCCCATAATTTCGGCAATCAGACCGATAAAATTGCCCGAATAGGTCAGAAAATGGCCGTGATTCCGGTGGTTTGAAAAAACCGCGTCGTTCGGGTCATGCAGAGCCCGCACCACCGCCATCTGGCAGAACTCCTGCCCCAGGCAAGTGTGCGTTGTTCCCGAAAGCAGGCCTTTGCTGAATAGGCTCAGCAGTAGCTCCTCGGCTTGGCGGATTAAGCTGCCAAACGAGTACAGGGCCGAAGCTTCCAGCGGAATGGCGGGCTTGCCGTTTTTATCGCGCGTGAACGGCTCTACGGCCGGACTGGCAGGCTGGACATCAAAAGCGGTCAATCGTCTCCAGTGTACAGTGGCCATGATGCGGTGCCATTCTCATCCTGGATCTCCTTGTGGCGGCTAAAACTATCCTTCTTACCGAGGCGGAAGTGGAAGCGGCCAAAGCATTTAACGCGCGCATGGCGGCTGCCAGAGCCCCGTCGGATTTTGTCGCCGAACATGTATATCCGACGGCAGCCGGCGCCCTGATAACCAAAACGCAGTACGTGGTCGTGGATGGCGAGGCAGTCCGCGGCGGCGTACTGAAGGTGGAGTACCCAGCGTGGCTGAATGGATCGCTCCTTTCGGCAACTAACTATCAGTCGCCCATCTCGGAAGGCATTGTCGATAGAAAACAAAGCTTGACCGCGATGGTCCTAGTCAAGTTCATGCAGCACGCTGGCAGCCGCTCTTTCGTCGTCGGTATGGGCGACGCCGGCAATCCGCTGCCCCGCCTGCTCAAAGCGGCTGGCTGGTCTGTCGAGCCGATTCCATTTTTTTTTCGTGTGTGCCGTCCGAATCGCTTCTTATCGGAATTGCAGTTGTTAAAAGGCGACCCGAAGATGCGGATTCTGGCAAAGCTTGCGACAGCGACAGGCGCGGGTTGGCTCGGAATTCGCACACTGCAGTCTCGCGGAATCCCGGCCGGCATTGCCGCGCGAAAATATCGGATCCGGCAGGTTGCAGAGTGGGGTTCCTGGGCCGACGTCCTTTGGGAGGGCTTTCGGAATACTTGCTCTTTCGGCGTTTTGCGGGACCGCCGGACTCTGACGGAACTCTATCCCGCTTCAGACGCGCGGCTCATCCGGTTTCTTTTGGAACACGGCGGGCGGCCGGTAGGTTGGGCGGCATGCTTCAACAGCCAGATGAACGGGCACCGAATTTTCGGCAATCTT
>JAICIH010000049.1 GCA_025924475.1 Bryobacteraceae bacterium | reverse complement strand
GCTGGAGATCGCCGAAGTCGTGCCGTTCCGTTATCTGGTGCAACATCTTGGAGTAGAGGGCCAGGAGCGCGATGAGCGGAGAATCGAAGCGGCGTTCTCCTCGCTGGATGAAATTCGCGTGTTCGCGGCGCAGCGCGGTGTGGAGGTCCTTCTGGAGAATACTCCGAACGGACTTTCGTCCGCCGAAGCGTTACACGATTTTCTGGCGCTGACTCACTTGAATTTGAACTACTGCTTCGATGTGGGGCACGCCCACCTGGCCGCCGGTATTGCACGGGAATTCGAGATTATGCAGGAGCGCATCCGCTCCACGCATTTGCACGATAACGACGGCCAGGTCGACCTGCACTTGTTCCCGGCGCGCGGCACGATCGATTGGCGGGAGACGATGCGGTTGCTGCGCTCGCGGCCCAATCAATATCCCTTGCTGCTCGAGCTGAAAGCGGTGGCCGGGCTCGAGCATCCGCTCGAAGAGGCCAAGCGCGCCGCAGACGATTTGGATCGCGATCACGAGTGATGGAACGAATCAGCATAGACCAGGCCCGCGCCCATGAAGGCCAGCAGGTGGAGATTCAAGGTTGGCTCTACAACCTTCGCAAATCCGGCAAAATCATCTTCCCGGTGATTCGGGACGGCAGCGGATTGATGCAGTGCGTGGCCGTGAAAAGCAACCTGCCCGAGCCGGTTTTCGAAGCGTTGAAAAATCTGACGCAGGAAAGTTCGCTTTCCGTAACGGGCACAGTGCGCGCCGAAGCGCGCGCTCCCGGCGGCTATGAGCTGGACGTCACGGATGCGCACGTGGTGCAGCGCGTTCCGGAAGAGCGGCCGTATCCGATCACTCCCAAAGAGCATGGCGTCGATTTTTTGATGGATCACCGCCATTTGTGGCTGCGCAGCCGGAGACAGCATGCGGCAATCCGGGTACGGCACGAAGTGATCAAGGGCATCCGCGATTATTTCGACTCGCACGGCTTCATTCTGGTGGATACGCCGATCTTCACGCCATCAGCGTGCGAAGGCACCTCGACGCTTTTCGAAGTCGATTATTTCGAAGACGAAAAAGTGTATCTGACGCAATCCGGCCAGCTTTATAACGAAGCGAACGCCATGGCGTTCGGCAAGGTGTATTGTTTCGGGCCGACGTTTCGCGCGGAGAAATCGAAAACGCGCCGCCATCTGACGGAATTCTGGATGGTCGAGCCCGAGATGGCCTACGCCGACCTCGAAGAAGTGAAGCGCGTCGCGGAAGAGCTGGTGGTTTATCTCGTAGGACGCGTTCTCGAGACGCGCCAGGAAGAGTTGAAAGTGCTGGAGCGCGATACGGCGAAGCTCGCGAACGTAAAGTCGCCATTCCCGCGCATGAGTTACGACGAAGCAGTGAAGGCGCTCGCCGCCAAAGGGAGCGAAATCCGCTGGGGCGGCGATTTCGGAAACACAGACGAGACTTTACTGACGCAGGATTTCGATCGCCCCGTAATCGTCGATCGCTACCCGGCAGAGATCAAAGCATTCTATTTTCAGCCGGACCCGGAGCGGCCTGAGTTGGCCTTGGGCGTGGACATGATCGCGCCCGAGGGCTACGGCGAGATCATCGGCGGCGGCCAGCGCATCCACGATCTGGCGCTGCTCGAAAAGCGGCTCGATGAACACAAGCTGCCGCGCGAGGCGTTTGAATGGTATCTGGATCTGCGCCGCTTCGGCAGCGTGCCGCACGGAGGCTTCGGCATGGGCGTGGAACGCTTTGTGGCTTGGATGTGCGGGCTCGAACACGTACGTGAAACGATTCCCTACCCGCGCATGTTGTATCGTACGCGGCCTTAGAGCCTGCTATGCGTCAATCGCAAATCGCCATTCTGGGCGCGCCTCTCGACTTAGGCGCCGGACGCCGCGGTGTGGATATGGGTCCCTCTGCCCTGCGCCTGGCCGGATTGAATGCAAAGCTCGAATCGCTGGGCTATACGGTGGAGGATCTGGGCAACGTTTCCGTGGCGCAGCCGGAGAGCACGCCGACCGGACCGCAGAACGCCAAATATATCGAGCAAATTGCGCACAGTTGCGAGAAGCTCGCCCGAATGGTGAAAGAGATCGCGGAAGCCGGCAAGGTGCCGCTGGTTTTGGGCGGAGATCATTCGGTTGCTTCGGGAACCGTCTCGGGAGTCTCCGGCGCGTTTCGCGCGCGCGGGGAAAAAATCGGCCTCATCTGGATCGATGCGCACGCCGACATGAATACGCCGGAATCGAGTCCCAGCGGCAACGTGCACGGCATGCCGCTGGCCTGCTGTCTAGGTTACGGACCGCGCGAGCTGACGCATATATTCGACTATGCGCCAAAGGTGGAAGGCCGGAATGCAGTTCTGATCGGATTACGCGATGTGGATTTGCGCGAGCGGCCGATCGTTCGCGAATCCGGCGTCACGGCGTTCACGATGCGAGATATCGATGAGTGCGGGTTGCGCAATATCATGGAGCGCGCGATCCAAGCGGCTACCGCGGGCACGGCCGGATTTCATCTCTCACTCGATATGGACGCCGTGGACCCGGATGAAGCACCCGGCGTAGGCACACCGGTGCGCGGCGGAATGACTTATCGCGAGGCCCATCTGGCGATGGAGACGATCTGCGACTCGGGATATATGCTCTCCATGGAGATCGTGGAAGTCAATCCCGTGTTGGATGAGGCAAACCGTACTGCCCTGCTTGGAGTGGAACTCGCAATGTCGGCCATGGGAAAAAAGATATTGTGAGGTTTTTTGGAACTCTGCTTCGGCTCTATAGCTATGCGTTTCATCTCGCCTTGAGCGCATTTTTGCTGGGTGTAGCTGTTATTGCCGTAGCAAGCCACCGGCCACCCGCATTGGGCGTGGTGCCGTTCGGGGAAGACGAGATGGTCTCGGGCGTCGCCATTCTCGGCTCGATTGGCCTGTTTTCCACTCTGCTCGCTTTGTTGCGTGTGTTCCGGTATTTGTTTCCGTTGTGGGCGGCGTGGGCGCTTTATCTGATGGCGACGGGTTGGTTGGCTGGCCCGTATCACTTTGACGGAGCAGACGCATTCCGGATCGGCCTTTGGCTCATTGCGGGCGCAGCGGTTGCGCTTTTAGGAGCGCTGTCGGCCTCGCGGTTGCGCCGAGGGCGGTATATTTAGCCGCCGTGTAAGACAATAAAGTATCCGTCACCATGAATGAACAGCAACGCATGGCGCGCAGCCTCTCAACTGTAGACCCTGAGATTTTCGATGCGATTCAGCAGGAAGTCGACCGGCAAAATACCCGCCTGGAGTTAATTGCCAGCGAGAATTTCACATCCGAAGCGGTGCTCGAAGCGGCCGGCAGCGTTTTCACCAATAAATATGCCGAGGGCTATCCTGGCAAACGTTACTACGGTGGTTGCGAGTTTACGGACATCGTGGAGAATCTGGCGCGCGAACGCGGCAAAAAACTTTTTGGCGCCGAGTACATCAACGTGCAGCCGCATTCCGGATCGCAGGCCAACGAAGCCGCTTACGCGTCGGTGCTACAGCCGGGCGACACCATTTTGGGAATGAACCTGGCGCACGGCGGGCACTTGACCCATGGGCATCCCCTGAACTTTTCCGGCAAGCTCTACAAGGTGGTGCCGTACGGCGTGCGCCGTGAAGACGAGTTGATCGATTACGAAGAACTGGCGCGGCTGGCAGAGGAACACAAACCGAAAATGATCATCGCCGGCGCCAGCGCGTATTCGCGTGTCATCGATTTCGCGCGCTTCCACCAGATTGCGGACAGTGTGGGCGCGGTGTTTCTGGTCGACATGGCGCATTATTCGGGGCTGGTGGCGGTCGGCATTTATCCCAATCCTTGCGAACATGCCGATATCGTGACGTCCACCACGCACAAGACCTTGCGCGGCCCGCGCGCGGGCGTAATTTTCGCCAAAGAAAAATTCGGCCCGGCGATCGACAAAGCTGTTTTTCCGGGAGCCCAGGGCGGCCCGCTGGTCCATATCATAGCCGCGAAAGCGGTGTGCTTTCTGGAAGCGCTATCGGAGGAATTCCGCGCCTATCAGCGGCAGGTGCTGGCAAATGCCCGGGCGCTTGCGGCGACCCTACAGGAGCAAGGATTTCGCGTTGTCAGTGGCGGTACCGACTCCCATATGATGCTTATCGACGTCTTTGCTAAAGGGCTGAAAGGCAAGGAAGCGGAGAAGGCGCTTGACGAGGCTTACATTACGGCGAACAAGAACGCAATTCCGTTCGATACGAACCCGCCGCTCAATCCGAGCGGAATCCGCCTGGGCAGTCCGGCCGTGACTACGCGCGGATTCCGCGAAGCGGAGATGAAGGAAGTGGGACGGCTGATTGCGAGCGTGCTGAACGACGTGAAATCGGAGCAGGCGCTGGCGCAGGCCAGGCGCGGCGTGGGCGAACTGACGCGCAAGTTTCCGCTGTACGCCTGGAAGCAGCAAGCAGTCGCAGCGCGTTGACGCTCACGGGGCCCGAAGCGATCTTCGCTTAGCCTACGCCCGTGATCCCACGGGAGTCCGAAACAGCCGTGCCCGCAAACTGGTCTTTAAGGTATGACCACCTTAAAAGGCGAGCTGGCTGGTTTTCAACATCTGCACGATTTGAAAACACTTCTATCGGCAGCCGGCCCTTGTTTGAGCGTCTACATGCCCCTGAGCACAGCCAGTGCCGCGGGCATGAATCCCAAAGAAAACGGATTACGTTGGGAACAGGGCATCCGCACCCTCAAAGAACGGGCCGAGCAGTTTGGTCCAGCCGGGCGGGAGTTAGTCGATTCTGTCAGTAACTGGGATGCTATTGCACCCGATCAGACCGGAAAGCCAGGCCCAAGTGCTGCTATTGCGGTTTTCCGGAGCGCCGATCTGTTTCAGATTGTACTTCTGGACGAAGAAGTCGCCGCGCGCGCCGTGCTCGGACCTCGCTTCTACATCCGTCCGCTGTTGCCGGAATTGGCGAAAGCCCGGCGATTTTACCTGCTTGCGTTAAGCCAGAAGAACGTCCGCCTTCTGCGCTGTACGACGCGGTCTTCGGAAGAAGTAAGCTTTCCTGCGGACGTGAAGGCCGATTTCGAGAGCTGGATGAATCAGGCGAAACCCGATCATACCGCCGTGAACAACGCCATGGCCGCGGCGGCGCAGGGCGGTTCCGGTCCAAACGCCCTCGCTCCCAAAGGCGCGGACCGGGAGGCGAAAAACGAGTATCTTTCTCACTTCTTCAAGCAGATTGACCGGGGTGTTAATCAGGTTCTGAAGGGGCGAGCAGCGCCGCTGGTGCTCTGCGGCGTGGAATATGAACTTCCCATCTATCGCGAGGTGAATCATTACCCGCATCTTCTGCCAATCGACGTGCGCGGTGCGGCTAATGGTCTCAAATCCGGCGAGATGCACAGCCGCGCGCTCGCGGCGCTGCAGGCAGCTTACGCAGCCAAAGTCGACGAAGCTCTCGCGGAATGGAACCATCGAGCCGGCGGCGGTGCATCGAACCGATTGAAGGACGTGGTTACCGCAGCTCACGATGGACGAGTCGTTACTCTGCTGGTCTCGGACTCACAGGAACAGACCGGCACCTTCAATGAAGCGACACACCAGGTGAAAGGGCGCGCGACCGGGAGTACGGAAGACGAAGATCTGGTGAACGATGCGGTTGTGCAAACGATTCTGCACGCCGGGGATGTTTTGGTCGCTCCGCACGCGAAGATGCCGAACGGTAATGCGCTAGCGGCGATCTTTCGCTATTCGTAACCAAGCTTTTAGCGATTAGCTTTCAGCTTTAAAAGCCGCATGCTCACGGCTTTTAAAAGCTAAAGGCTGATGCCTGATTGCTGAAGCTCTAGCCCGACAATTCCGCAAGGAAATTGCTCGGCTAGAATCTAGCGGTAGCTTTTGTCGTCTACACGGCTTAGATCCGCGTTTTTATCCAGAACGCCGAGCGTCACGATCGCAAAGGTAAATACGCTTGTTCCCGGCTCGAGATGACCGCCAAAGGCATGGTCGGGATTGGCGAGAGTCATATGCGCGTGAATTTTGCCATTGATGACATAGCCGTTCATTCCGATCAAATCGGCCGGCGCGGTTGGATTTTTTACAAACGTATTTTTGGAAGGAAACGTCCGATTCGAAACCTGGTGAACCTGATAACCGCGCACGGAGCCGGCTGCGGAGAGTATGACCGCATTGCGAATATTTTCCTGCTTCACCATTTTCTGAATTCCGGCGAGTAAGTCCGTATCGTATTTGAACCGCAGAATGACGACTCGCTCGAAATGGCTGTCGATGGCGTAAACGTCCGGGACGGCGCTGCTATTCGGCTTGGCGTCGTCGGCAGGAGTCTTCGAAGGATTGACGATTTCGCGGCGCGTTTCCTGAGCGCAAAGCGGCAGTACGGCGATGAGGAGCAGGGGCAGAAGTTTCATGTGGCTCAGCCCAGTATGCCCCAGGAACTGGACGTCAGGCCAAGTCGTAAAGCAAAACGGTGTAGTCCTTGGAAACGAAAGTCGCTTCGATTTGCGGCCAAAGCTTCTTGTGGATGGGCGTGGCTACCCAGGCTTGGCGTTGTTCTTCGGTTTTGTACTTCAATACAAACCGGTAGTTCGCCTTCCCTGGGGCTGGACCTTGCAACGCCGAGCGCAGCTTGTACATTTGCACGTCGATAAAGCCCGGCTGTTTCACGGCCGCGGCATGAAATGGGCCATGGAAAATTTCGAGCATCTTCTTCTCTTTTGCCGGATCTACTTCGAGATCAACATGCAGCGCAATCGAGGAACCGCTCGTTTGGCCGGCCAGATGCGGAGCAGCAAGATGCGCTCCGGCAAGAGCGCCGCCCAACATAGAAGTCAGATAAGTTCGCCGTTTCAAGTTTCGATGCCTCCAAAAAATTAATCGTTATAGAGAGCCTTTTCGCCCTCCACCGCTAAGCGTACTCGATAGAGCCCGGTTTCGGCAGTAATATACAACGTTTTGCGATCAGGTCCACCCCAATTGCAGTTGGCGGGTGTTTCGCCCGGTTTGATTGTCCCCAGGTGCTTGCCTTCGGGGGAAAAGATCCAAAGGCCGCCCGGGCCGGCGCAATACAGATTGCCCTTGGAATCTACCTTCATGCCATCCGGCTCGCCGGGATCTTTTTCCGCAGTCACGTCGAAAAACACTTTTCCGTTCGTTAGCGAGCCGTCCGGCTGGACGTCGTAGCGCATCCAGACTTTGTGCTTGTCGTCGGAGTTGCTGATGTAGAGGTATTTTTCGTCGGGGGAAAATGCAATCCCATTCGGACGCGTCATATCGCGGATCAGCGGAGTCAGCTTGCCATCGGCGTAGCGGAACACGCCGTTGAACGGAATCTCTTTGGCGGGATCTTCGTCCTGCTTGACAAGGCCGTATGGCGGATCGGTAAAGTACAGCGCGCCGTTGCTTTTGAACACGAGGTCGTTAGGACTGTTGAAGCGCTTGCCTTCCCAGCGATCGAGGAATGTCGACACCTGGCGATTCTTGTCGATTTGCACAATGCGTCGATTGCCGTGCTGGCACAGGAACACCACGCCATCTTTGCCATGGACCATCCCGTTCGGCCCAATGTAAGAACCGGCAGGCGCATACCCGGGATTATCGGCGCCGCCCGGATTAAGAATCTCCGTCACGGCGCCATCGGGCGACCACTGCCGCACGACATTGCCGACGACATCGCTGAACCAGACGTTACCATTCGAAAACGCCAGCGGGCCCTCTACGAATTTGAATCCACCGGCAAGCTTTTCGATCTTCGCGTCCGGAGGTACGAGCGCATCGAGCGCCGGATCGAGGCGCAGGATGGAACCCACGGCGGGAAATTGTTCCTGAGCGGGCTTGTTCGATGAGCAGGCGGTAAGCAGCAGAGCTGCGAAAGAGAGGAAGCAACAGGTCTTAAACATGGATTTAGAAATAAAATTTGGCGGCAAGCTGCATGATACGCGGATCGCGGGCGGAAAGAATACGCCCAAAATTGGGGCTGGAGAAAGAAGCGGTCGGATTCAAGAAGTTCGCGTGATTTAGCGTATTGAAGACTTCCCAGCGTAACTCAAAGCGGCGGCTTTCATCAATTCGAAACTGCTTGAACAGGCCGGCGTCGAAGTTCGCGAAGCTCGGACCCGTCAAAATATTGCGGCCGCCGGTTCCAAAAGTACCCAGCGCCGGGAGAGCGAACACGGACGTATCGAAGTAGCGCGCTACTTCGGCGCCATGAGAGGAGCCGCCGTAAGTGGCGACCGGTCCGAAAAGATCTGCGCGATCCAGGTTGACCCCTGCTAGGCTGCGATCCACACCGGCGGTCACCGAAAACGGACTGCCGGACTGTAGCGTGAGAATTCCGTTTAACTGCCAGCCGCCGAGCAGCGTTTGCGCCAGCTTAGGCGCGTTGCCTAACAACGGCAAATCCCAGATGAAGGAGGTCACAAAGCGGTGCTTGATATGGAAATTAGCGGGCCCTTTGTCCCGGTTCCAATCAAAAGGATTTGAGGCCTGATTTCCCAAGCCGCTGTTGCCATCGGTAGACGCGAGATCGACGGCCTTGGACCAGACGTAAGAGCCGAGAAACGTAAACCCGCGCTCGAAACGCCGGTTCCAGCTCACCTGCAGGGAGTGGTAAGTCGAATTGGCGGTCGACTGGACACTCTCGATCGTTTGATATCCGGGATAGATGCGGCGCGAATCAACATTGCCGGTTGTCGATTGTCCCGGCTTGTAAATGGCCGGATTGACCTGCTCGTTGACGTGCAGACGCGTACCTTTATTGCCGAGATAGCCGACCGTCAGCACGAGTTTACCGGGCAATTCGCGCTGCACATTGAAATTCCATTGTTGGATATAGCCGCTCGTGAAATCCGGATTCATCGAGATGACCTGGAGAGGCAGATAGAACGGCCAGGTGGCTCGCTGGGAAGCGCTTGTGGGGCGCTGGTAGGACTGGAGGAGTTGAAGCTGCGCCGGATTGTTTACGTAGGGATTCGAGAACGGCACGTTGAACGTAGTTAGGCCGTACGAGAAGGGTTGGTCCGTGGGATTTGAATTCAGCGCAACGAGCTGCAGCGTATCGGAGAAAATCCCGTATGCGGCGCGAATACTGGTTTTGCCGTCACCGAAGGGATCGTACGCAAACCCTATGCGCGGCGAGAAGCGGCGATAGCGGTTGGGTGTTACTCCACTGCTGATACCGGCATCGCCGGGAAACACGTAGCCGAGCGGGGCGAGTGGATAGACGGTCGATTGCTGGCCGGCGCGAAACGCCGCATTCTGGCCGAAGGAATCTTCTATAGCAATGTACGGCTCCCAGCGCACGCCTAAGTTGAGCGTCAATTGATGAGAGACGCGCCAATCGTCCTGGAAATAGAGAAACGGCGTCCATTTGTACTGGAAGGACGAGATCGGTGAATTTTGATAGACGCTAGAAGCTGCTCCCAGATAGAAATCGGCGTAGCCGGAGCCGGTGTTACCGGACCGCAGGCCATTGAAGGCGAACTGAGTATCCTTCTGGAAATATTCGCGGCCGTTACGCCGCACTTTTGCGATGTCACCGCCAAACTGCAGTAGATGATTTCCTAACGTCCAGGAGACAGTATCCACGAACTGGTAATTCATCATGTAGCTGAAATAGTTCGTCGGTACACGCAACCCGATTCCGCTGGCGACGCTGACGGCCCAGTCGGTCGGGACACTCGGCGGGGAAAGCGGAATGCAGGACTGGCAGCCAAGGTCCGCAAAGTTGGCGGGACTGGTAACGAGCGGACTGCGGATGAACGTGTTGCGCGCAACCGTGAGTGTGGCCACGTTCACGAGCCGCGGAGTAAAGATATGCGTGTCGTTAATGGTTCCGTTATGAGTTACCCAGTTGTTCTGTGAGTTGAAGGCCGGGACAACCGTGTTTTGAATGTTGAATGTGTCGTCCCAGAAATAACGAATGCTGAATTTATTGGCGTTCGAGAAGGAATGATCGATTTTCGTGACCACTTGATTGTCATTGGTAGGCACGGAAAGGTTGTACGAATACGTGTTGCCGGAACGATTCGGGAGCGGGAGGAACGCCTTCGTAAAGTTGACGGCAACCGGATCGAGCAGATTGGCGGGGATGACGGCTCCCGGAAACGGGCTGCCGACCGGATTCGCCGCGGTCACCGTGGAAGGCGGCGCTACGGTTACCGGACGGCCGCCGGCGCGGCTTTGAGAGAAATCGCCTTGTCGCTCCAGAGCGCTGGGAAGAACCGTGGAGGAGTTGGTGGTTCCGAGGCGCTGTCGGGTCGCTTCAAAAGCAAAGAAATAGAATGTGCGGTCACGGCCGTTGTAGTGAGGCAACAAAACAGGACCGCCTACCGTGCCGCCAAATTGATTGCGATGCAGCGGCGAGACTCCGGACGAAAAGAAATTACGCGAGTCCATGTTGCTGTTGCGGAAGAAATCGTAGAGGTCGCCGTGCAGGCGATTGGTTCCCGATTTCGTGATCATATTGACCATAGCGCCGGCGTTGCGTCCATTCACAGCGCTATAGCTGTTCTGCAGCATGGAAAATTCTTGCAGCGTATCTGGATTCGGGAAAGCGGCCGGCACGTTGTTGTACATATCCATGTTCAGCCCGCCATCCAGGACATAGGCAGATTGATCGGAACGCGAGCCATTAACGCTGAAGACGAGATCGGTATTGAGCGCGATGCCGCTTGCGGCCGATCCCGAGCCCATTTGAACCGCTCCCGGAAGCAGTGCCTGTAAGGAAAGAGCATTGCGTCCATTTACAGGCAGATTGTCCATGCGATGCGTGTCGACGACTTCTTTGATCGCCGAGCTGAGCGTGTCCACGGTGGTGACGGTGCTTTCGACTTCCGTCACCTGTTTCACTTCTCCGATCTTCATGCGGAGGTCTACGCGTGCGCGCCTGTCTACTTCGAGTACAACCCCTGGTTGCTCGAGCGTTTGAAAGCCCGGCGCCTGGCAGGTCAACTTATAGGTCCCCGGCGGCAAATTCGGGAATATATAATCGCCCGCTTCGTTGGATTGCACTCTTGTTGTATCGCCGGTCGCCTGGTTCGTAGCGGTAACATCAGCACGAAGAAGCGCGGCACCGGAGGGATCGGTAACGGTCCCGAATATTACGCCGCTATTTTGCGCGGCCGACCCCAACGAGAGCAGCAGGAGGAGAACGATAACCCGTGTAGTCATGTCAGACCACCTCTTGTTACCCGAGCGTAATGAGATCGCTTGGCAGGGTCAATCGGGCATTCAAAATATTAGAACAAATGTGAACGCCTGTTATGGCGCAGCGTTGAATAGGAGACATACCGGCGAAGGAACTTCTACCGTTTTCCCTGCGGCAGAAAGTTTTCCGCTGCGGGGGTCACGATCAAACACGACGATTCGATCGGAATCCTGATCGGCAGCGAGCAGATGCCGCCCGGTGGGATCGATAGCGAAGTTTCGAGGCGTGCGGCCCTGCGTGGATTCGATCTGGATTCGCTCCAGCTTGCCGGTTTTGCGATCGATGGAAAAAACGGCGATGCTGTCATGGCCGCGGTTGGAGGCGAAGAGAAAGCGACCAGTCGAATCTACTTCGATTTCCGCGCAATTGTTTTCTCCGGAAAAGCCGCCGGGAAGAGTGGAAGCGGTTTGTATCTCGGTTAGAGAGCCGGCTGAAGCATCGTAGCGGTAGGCGACCACCAGCGACCCCATCTCACAGATCAAATAGGCGAAATGCCCGTCGGGCGAGAACGTGAAGTGACGCGGCCCGGCGCCTGGCTTAACGGCAATATCGGCTGGCGTATTTGGCGAGAGCATGCCGTTCTTGGAATCGATATGAAAAATTCGAATGCGATCGGCTCCGAGATCGGGCACAAACAGGAACCGATTGTCGGGAGAGAGAACTACCGCATGGGCGTGCGGTCCCTTTTGGCGGGCGGAATTGGGTCCGGAGCCCGCAAATTGTACTTTGGATGCCAAGCCGCCCAGGGAACCATCGAATTGGATAGGGAATGAGGCAGCGCTGCCTGTGCCGTAGTTAGCAACGAACAAAAATTTTCCCGCTTTGTCTACAACCAAATGGCAAGCGCCTCCGCCGCCGGAAGCCTGGCGATTTAAGAATGCGAGTTTACCCGTCTTACTCTCAATCGCAAACGCGTATACATAGCCGTCGGACTTGCCGCTGTTCCCCAATTCGCTCACAGCATAAAGAAATCGCCGATTCGGAGAGAGAGCAAGAAAGGACGGGCGGGCCATTTCAGCGACAGTTCCCAGCGGATCGAACGTCATTTTCGCTGCGTCGTAGCGAAAGGCGTGGATGCCCTTGCTTTTCGGTCCAGTGTAAGTTCCTACATACAAGTAGTATTGATTCGTCTTGGCCGCCGTGTCTCCCGTGAGCGCCGCGATCGCCAGTAATCCTAAGAAAGCGCTCTTCATATTTCTTTCAGCGCCCAACGAATGGCTCGCTTCTGAAGCTCCATATGCTGCTGGACCCAGAGTGCATGAATCGTATGGCCGACGGCAGTAAAGACCACGCGGCCCTTGCCGTAGTCGTAGGCCCAGACCGCGTGGGATTTGGTTCCGTGGCCGTCGTAGTCCAACCCGTCGATGTTTTCCGATTCGGCCAGAAGATATTTTGGATCTTTGTCGTAGGCGACGTAATGCTGCTCGTCGTTGACGATGAAATCCTGAATGCCGTTTGTAATCGGATGATCGTGATTGGTAATTCGTACTTTGAACGGGCGCAGCGTCGGGTGGCCAATGTAAGCGCCGCCCATTACTTCCCGGTAAATTTTTGAAGAAACCGAGATATGGCTGCTGTTGTGCAATGCATAGAAACCTTTGCCTCCGTTGACGAAGTCCTTGATCGCATTCGCTTGCTCGTCCTTAATCCACATCTCCGGTTTGGCCGCGGGAAAGTCGCTTTTGTTTTCGAACCCCGTCTGATAGGGATAGGCGTCAGGCCCGAGATACCCCTGAGGCCAGATCATTCCGTCGCGCAACACGAGGAATAAATCGTAGGGCTTTAATAGAGCTGCCGAAATCGAGTCGTACGCGATGGTGTAATCCACTTTGATGCCGAGCGGCACAAAGACCTTATCGAGCGCCACGCGGATGTAATCCGCATTGTGATAACGGTCGCCGATGAGCGCAAGCACGCGCGCCTTGCTTTGCGCGGAACTTTGACTCGCCAACAGCGCCGCGGCCGATAGGCCGGAAGTGAGCGCCCGTCTTCGGGAAACAACTGGGAACAAACGATTCATAACTCGCCTTTTCTACCCGACATTTCGATACTGGTCCGCGCTAGCCGGGTCATAGCCTAGCAGTCCAGAAAGTTCCGCCGCGGCCGCATTCACCAGGCTCGCTAAGTGCATTTGGTTCACAGTGCGGAAATGCGAAGCTTTCATCGACGCGCTGATTGCGCCGATTACCATACCGGTACAATTCCGAAGCGGGCTTCCGATGCAGCAGGCGCCATCGGCAGATTCTTCCCGATCCACGGCATACCCGCGCTGCCGGATGATCTCCAACTCCTTTTCAAGAGCCGGCATTTCGGTAATAGTCTTTCCCGTGCTCTTAGGAAGGCCCCACCGCTCCAAGGCGCGTTGAAATGTCTGCGCGTCCATTCCGGCCATAATGATTTTTCCCAGGGCGGTGGAATGCAGAGCGGCCGTGGCCCCGAGCCGGGATTTGAAAACGCTGAGTGCGGGATGTTCCACTTGGTCGGCGAGAAAGACTTCGCATTCGCGAATATCGAGGAGTCCCAGGTGCGTGGAGGCACCGAGGCGCGCCGAGAGCCGCATCAGCACGCCGCGCTCCTTCTCCTGAAAAGCGTTCCGGTGCAATGTAGTGACACTCAATCGAAGGAGCCCGGCGCCCAGATGATAGCGCCTGGTTTCCGGGTCACGCTCCACATAACCATGCACCTGCAGCGAGTTCACAATGCGATGAACGTCGCTGGGAAGCAGGTCGAGCGTGCGCGCCAGCTCGGTGATTCCTAACGAGGGACGATTTTTGAACTGATCGAGGATGCGACAGACCTTGGTAACGGTGGTGGCGGGCTTCATATTTCGACGTTTAGGCCTGAGCCGAATATTATCAGGAGTTTATGCAAACGGGAAAAGGCCGTCAACGCAGAATTCAAGATGTTTGAATGAAAGCGCGTTCGAGCGTCATACATCTAGGAACCATTGACAGAATATGTCGACAAGAATCAAGCGCCGAACGAATTCTTTTCTTCAGAAGAAGGTACGCCGTGGGTTTCAGGGATACCCTGTAGCAACAGTTGCCTTCTACGGTCCTGACGATCAGCGAGCCAGCAAAGTCGCGGTCGCTATTATGCCAGGGGAAGATGCAGAGCCACTCGCTCTCGAGCGGTGGTTTTCAAAGGACCGGGACCTCCGCACCGACTTGACCGTCGCGCATAACATTCAGGTTTTCGTGGAGAAGCACGGGGTGAAATCCATCGTAATGGCAGATCGTATTCTGGGTTGTCCAAACGAAGAGGGTATCGATTATCCTGAGGGTCAGGTCTGTTCTCAGTGTCCGTTTTGGGCGAACCGGGATCGCTGGACCGGCGAGGTCAAACATTAGCCTCCGTTGTAATGTCGTCGATCGGCCCAGGATGCAGGGCGTACAGACGCGCTTGGCCCTTCGCGTCAAGCGTGTTGGGCGAGGCGTTTCAAGCCTAATAGAGGCGCTCGGCGCTCGTCTTGTTGCGGCACAGCGCCTATTGCAACCAACACCGCAGCGGATAGGAATACAAGGGACCTGAGTTTCATAGCATCTCCCAACGAGGTTAACGATGGCGCGCGCGCTTTGCCGGGTTGCTTCTTCGTCGATGAGATGCCAGGGTTCAGGCATCAGTCATGATCTTGATAGATCATCTCGCGGGAGAAGGTTTCTCCCGGCATCGGTGGAATTTTATCGGAATATTGGGCTACCGCATAGAGCGCTGCCGCGAACTCTTGTCGGTTTATCTTTCGAGCTTGCGGCAATGGAAGCGGAGAGATTGCATGCTCAAGAATATTGGCGACATAAGCATCAATGGATAGGCGTGAGCGTGCGCTTGGCTCGCTAGTTCCCGCGCGATTTTTTCGGGTATATTCAGCGTGATTGTCATGACTTCCGCCTCGCCTGTTCAGCGCTACCTAATAATTCGGGAAGTCTTTTTAAATCAGTGGCTGGGAGGCAGGGACTCGAACCCCGATACGCAGATCCAGAGTCTGCAGTCTTACCATTAGACGACCTCCCAAGGGATTCAACCGCAGTATAACAAGGCTCGCACGCTGCGAATGCGCCCTGCGCGCTCACGGCAGGTGCAATATACGGTGCCAAAATCCGTGTTTTTTGGCGTGTTGTTTCCGACTGTGGGGCCACGATTGGAACTGACCTCCCGTACGCTTCTCGCGTACTGCGTGAGGTGTCTCCTTCGCTGGCGGCGAGGGTGCTGCAGCCGGCATCGGCACCTCCACGGTGCTTCGCGAAGCTACGATATTGGGCGGAGGCGGCTCTACCAGCCGCGCTTCCACAATAAAGCGTTTTGGCGCCGCGCCCACGTAGTAGAACGGGTAGCAGGTAATCATGGTCAGCAGCTTGCCCGGACCCTGCTGGCCGGTTTCCACTGGGATTAAGCCGCCGCCATCCGCGCGCAAAACGCTTACGTCGGCCGGCTTCACAATTTTTGTCGCCGCCACTTGATACGTGTACGATCCTGCCGCCGACTGGAACGTGACCAGGTCGCCGGTCCGAATATCTTTCAGCGCGCGAAACAGCGTGTCGCGATGCGCGGCAATTGCAAAATTTCCATTCTGCCCCGGCATCGATGTCGATGGAATGTGGCCAACCGCCGTACTCAACGTGTGCGTACTGACGCCTTCCTTCACAATTGCGGAGAGGCCCAACCTGCTGATTTCCACCCGGCCGAGCAGCGTTCCTTCCACAGGCGGAGGCGCTGCGGTAGGGGGTCTTTCCGGCTTCGCCGCCGGCGTATTTGCAGGCTTGGAAATTTTCGAGGTCAGGAACCCGAACGGAGTCCGCTCGCGCAGATAATCTTCAAACGTTACACCCGGCCGGCCGGCGATTTGCTGATCGAACGCCCAATTTTCATACACCTGATACACGTAGCGATCGCCAAGTGTATAGGCGTAGTAGCCAACCCCGCTCAATCCCAGAACAACCAGCAAAGCAAGCGCTACTCGCACCAACAGAGATCGCGACGGTCCGCGGGCGCGCCGCTTCCGATTGTGGCTGTGCAATCCCGGCTCACTCGAATAACCGCTGGGAATCCGCCTGACAAGAACTGGTGCGTCGGTGTGCATCATGTTTACTGAGGGAGCGTTTCCGGGGAAGGTGGCCGGATGGAATAGGTAGTCCGGGTTTTTACCAAAAGTTTGCGCCCCTGCCGCTCCGCGGTGACCTTGATAGACCGCACCTTGCGCCGGTCGTTCTTCTCATCGGGAGTGTAGCCCACTGTATATCGGTTGCGGATATCCTTGGATATTTTTTCAAGCGTTGGAATTACTTGATCGAGAGCCTTGGGCTCAAAATATTCGCCGCCGCTTACGTTCGCCAGCTTGCGAAGCACGCCCGGATTCAGATCACGATTCACCGGGTTGAACAATCCTACAGTGTAGATGGTCGCCCTGGAGGCAACGACCAAATGCATCAGTTCCGAAAGCGATAAATCGCTCACGTTATCGCCCCCATCGCTCACGACGATCAAAGTACGTTTGTCCCGATGACCGAGATCGAGGTGCCGCAGACCGTATGCGATCGCATCATACAGAGCGGTTTGACCCACGGGTTGGCCGTAGTACAGCGCTGCCCGCAGTGTTTGGAGATCATCGGTAAACGGAAGCTGCGGCGGCAAGCCACGCACGACGGAGTTGTTGAAATTGATCACAAAGAACTCATCCTGAGGATTGCTGGATTTTGCGAATGCCAATCCGGCCATCACGACTTCCGGACGTTTCCCTCGCATGCTGCCGCTGTCATCGACAACCAACCCGACCGTTACCGGAGTATCTACACTGGCAAAATGTGTAATCTCCCTGGGATGTCCATCTTCGAAGACTCGGAAATTCGATTTCTGTAAGCCGGTGACGAAGCCGCCATGCGGATCCTTCACACTCACGTCGAGCAGCACCAGATCGACGTTGTCCGAAATTGTGTATGGTTGACGCGGATTCTGAGCGACTGCACCCGTGGCAGTAAGTTGCGCCGCGAGTAACGTCGACGCCAAGCAATTTTGGAATCCGCTCCCCATGGCAGTACAGTGCGGCCCCTCGTCTCATCGCCCTAAGAAGAAAGCCTGGTCCGAGCCGCCAAGACCAGGCTTTCAACTTCTCAGGATTTAAGCTCGCTTCGTAGCAAAGGCGAGCAATCCGGCCAGGCTCAGAGATGCCACGCCGAGTAAACCGATCAGCGGGCTAAAGCTCGCAGTATGCGGCAGAGCGGCTGGTGGCGTTGCGGGCGCCGGGGTTGCCTGCGCTTGAGGCGCTGGCGTAGCAGGCTCCGGTGTCGGAGCAGGTTCCGGAGCCGGCTGCGGCTCAGGAGCCGGTTCAGGCTTGGCTTCCGGTTCCGGCGCCGGTGCCGGCTCGGGTTCTCTATACGAGGCCGGTACTGGAGCCGGCGCGGCTGATGCCAACTGCGCTACCAGCTTTTTCGGATAGGCGAATTCCTGTCCGAAATTATCGCCAGGATAGAACCAGGCGCGAACAGCTTTAGGTACACCCGCGGGCGTTTCCCAAAACGCGAATTCCGTATTGCCCGTAGGTTGCAATCGAGAGTTCGGTATCGCAAGGATAGTCTCCTCCAGATGCCGTTGATCGCGATCGTAAATTTGCACGATGTGCCGGTTGGATTGAGAATCGAGCAACCGCCACACGTAGGTGCCGGGGTTCAGGACCTTGTTGCCGGCGATGATCGGCTCATTCACCGTAACGATAGTTTTTTTGTCCCACGCGTCCGCATGGGCCTTGGGCACGAAAGATGTGCCGATGAGACCCACACCCACTACCGCGAGGGCCGCAATATAAAAGGATCTAAATTGTTTCATAATTTTTAACGAACTCCTCCAACGCTCGACACGTGTATGGCAGCATGTTGATGACCATACTGAAAAGTCGCGTGCCGGACCACACTTTTTGGACGAAATCAGACCTTGAATAGGGTGCAAAAACTACAAATTACGCGGCAAGTTGTTGGGAACTAATGCGAACATCGGGAAAGGGAAAGCGAAGATCAAATGGCGAAGAAACCCGAAGATGTAATCACGCTTGCTATCGACATCGGCGGCACTGGAATAAAAGAGTTACTGCTCGACGGTAAAGGTAAACCGATTAGTGAACGGGAACGCGAGGATACACCGCAACCCGCCACGCCCACGGCAGTTCTGAATATTATCGATAGTATTGCTGCCAGGATCGGAGAGTTCGATCGCGCCTCTGTCGGTTTTCCGGGCGTGGTGAAACGCGGAGCCACTTTGACCGCGCACAACTTGCATCCCAAGTGGGTGGGATTCGATTTAGAGAAGGTTCTCAGCCGGCACTGGAAGAAACCGGTGCGCGTGGCAAATGATGCCGCCGTGCAAGGATACGGCGCAATTCAAGGCAAAGGCGTAGAGCTGGTGATCACGCTCGGTACCGGATTTGGCTCATCGCTGTTCACCAATGGGTATCTTGTGCCTGGTCTCGAATTGGCCCATCATCCCTGGCGCAAGGATAAAACGTATGAAGATTACCTCGGCAAGCAAGGTCTTGAAAAATACGGCCGCAAACGCTGGAATAAGCTGCTGCTCAAAGCGATTGAACGAATCGAAGCATTATTCAATTACGATCATCTGTATATCGGCGGCGGCAACGCACTGAAAATCGATTCGCCATTGCCGAAGCATGTTACTCGCGTTCCCAACGAAGATGGTTTGCTCGGCGGCGTAGCGCTGTGGCGATATTAGCCTGCTATTTCACTAAGAACGGCCACTTATTAATCACGTGATAGTGCAATCCGTAGACCATGAGCGCCAGAACCCCGGCTGCGATCACGATGACCAGCGAGATAACAAGAAACGCCACTTTCCACGGGAACTTTCTGCCTTCGCGCTTCAGCACCAGCAGATAACTCCCGAACACACCGACGAAAAAGAGTAGCACCATGGGCACGCAGAACAACATCATGTTGAAAACATCGGGCGTCGGCGTGACAATAGCCGCCAGCACGGTGATGGCGAGAATGGCATAGCGCGAATTGCGCAGAAGAAATCGCGGCGACGCCAGATGCAACAAGGTCAGGAAGAAAATGATGACCGGCATCTCGAAAACCAGGCCCACGCCGAGTACCACGTTGACGAATAGGTCGAAGTATTCGTTGATTGACACCACCGGCGTAACATGCACATCGCGTCCAATGCCCAGCAGAAACTCCAGGCCAAAACGGAAGGCCACAAAGTAGGCGAAGGATCCGCCGGCAATAAATAGCCCTGCCGTGCAAACGATGAACGGTACCGCCCATTTCTTCTCGCGTTTGTAAAGCCCTGGAGAAATGAACGCCCAGACCTGATAAAGCACCCATGGTGATGCCAAAAAAATAGACACAAGCAGAGGAAGCTTTATATAGATGACGTTGAAGTTCTCCATCGGCGTGATCTGAGCCAAATTGGGCGGATTGATCCCGAGGTGTTTCAACGCCTCAACGGCGGGCGAGGACACGAATTCCCAAAGCGGTTTGCAAAACGTGATGCTCACGAGGAATGCAACGACGATCCCGGCGAGCGCTTTTAGGATGCGGGCACGCAGCTCACCCAGATGCTCCATAAAAGACATACGGAGCATTCCTTCTTCTTCTTCGTCGGGCTCTTCCTCTTCTTTGCTTGCCGGGGGCGCCGGCGGAGGACTTTTCGGCGGAGGCGCTGTTACTGCGGGAACGGTCTCAGTCGTCTCGACCGTCTGCGTAGCTGCGCTTTGTTGGGCCAGCTCTTCTCCATACGGATCCGAAGTGCTGCTATACGCGCTGACAGCAACCGGTTCTTCCGGGGTTTGAGCCGGAGTTTGACTTCTCGGAGCGCTTGGCTCCTCAATTTCGTCGGCCATCGATACTTAGCGAGTTACGCGGGATGCTCTTCTTTCGCTGCGGCGGAAAGAGACTCAACGGATTGACTGCCGTTGGAACGCGGTACGGTTCCGGCCACAGGCGAACTGACGGAAGCGGCATGCTCGCGGTTGGCCTCGGCGTCCTGTGTTGCGGTAGCGCTGGCGGTGGATGGTTCGGAAACGGCCGTCTCATAGGAGGGGGCCGTCTCGTGAGATTCGTGGTTTGAGCCGTCGGCGTTTGAGCCATCGGTCGAGCCGTAGCTCGAATCGCTTTGCCCGTATTCATCGTAAGGATACGGATCATGCGGCGAGGAGTAATCCGGAGTCGAGGACGAGGGCGTCGTTTCCAGCCGCGTCTCGCGTTCTAATTCGTGCAAATGGCTTTCAAAAGTCGAGGTTAGCTCGCTCTTCGCCCGTCGAAACTCGGTCAGGCCTTTGCCAAGCAACTTACCTAATTCCGGGAGTTTTTTCGGTCCGAAGAGGAGAAGCGCCAGGAGAAAAATCAGCATCATCTCCTGCATTCCTATCGGTCCCATATGAACGTTCTTCGCCTTTTCCTTCGACATCCCTATGATAGCCCAGCATTCGCGCCGATCCGGGCGCGTTATGATTTGGAACGGCTATGAGGGGTATTACTTTGACGGCGGCTGCGGCCGCGCTTCTGATTTCATCGTTGCTGATTCCGCCCACTCTCGAGGCGCAGGTCGAGCTGAAAAATGTGGATAACGATCACATCGCCATCTCGATCGATGGCCAGCCATTCTCCGATTTCTGCATAGGCAACGCCTACCCGAAGCCGTTTTTGGCGCCGATCCGATCAGCCACGGGCCTCATCGTGACCCGTAGATTTCCCATGGAAACAGTCGCGGGCGAATCGCACGACCACCCGCACCATCGCGGTCTGTTTGTGGGATACGGCGACGTCAGCGGCGTCAATTTTTGGGAGACGGAGCGGAATTCGAAGGCGAGCGGCGTCAATCCCAGTGTCAAGGGCCTGATTGTCCTCGACAAGTTAGGTGAATTGAAGCCCGGCAAGAAATCCGGCAGCGTCTCGGCAACATTCTCCTGGGAGGCGCCGGATAAACGAGTGATGATCGAGGAGCAACGGACCATGACGTTTTATGCCGAGCACGATCTACGCACCGTTGACGTAGACTTCACGCTAACCGCCAAAACGCCGGTGAAATTCGCGGACACCAAGGAAGGTTTTTTCGCAATTCGCGTGGCCGACAGCATCAGCGGCAAGAAAGGCGGCATCATGACGAATTCGGAAGGCGCCCAGACGGAGAAGAATGTGTGGGGCAAGCGCGCCGACTGGGTGGACTACGAAGGAACGGTGGAGGGACACAAAGTCGGCATCCTGATCCTCGATAATCCCGGAAATTACAATCATCCGCCCCGCTGGCACTCCCGCGACTACGGCTTATTTGCGGTGAATCCGTTCGGCGTAAAAGATTTCGATCCCAAATCCACCGAGCAAGGCGGTCACAGCCTCGCCCAGGGCGAGTCGTTGCGCTTTCAGTATCGTGTGATTGTTCATCCAGGCGATATGTCCAAGAAGAAGATCGCGGACCTCTATTCCGCCTACGCAAAGGGCGGCGCGCATTAGGACAATGGCAATGGTTTCTCAGCGCCGCACAGCTACTGCTTCAGAGAGCCAATCGCGCGCCAAAGGCTGCAGACTTCGATAAGCCTCCCAAACAGAACTCGCCCAGGCTTCGACTGCCTTACCGAATTGAACGGGATCGCTGATGCCGTAAACTTGCCCAATTGTTATTGCACCTCGCTGGGCCGGCAACTCAGGCTTTTCGATTTTTGGATTCGTGCTCAACCACTGTTGTAGCTGGCGAAGCTGCCCGGCGTTCCTGCCGCGTTCAAAAGCTATGCATAGGCCGCATAAATGTGCGGCGAGAGATTTGGCTGAGGCGACATAAGGTGCATGTTGCAAGCAGTAGGCATCCACCGCCATTCTGTGGAACGCCCAGTAAAGGGCTGGCTGTTCGAAATCACGCGCCATCAGTTCATCGCGCTGCGTTTGGCAATTCGGCTGCCCGGGCTCCGGTTTTAACCCACATTCCAGGCAAATTTCGTTTGTCATTGTCGAGACGCCCTCGATCCTATTCCGTTCACCGTCATCATTATTCCTCGCGCAACGCAATCGCCGGATCCACTTTCGTAGCGCGCCATGCCGGCACCGCCGCGGCGATCATAGCGGCGAAAAAGAAAACCACGGAAACGGTGGTGTAGGCCGCCGGCGAAAACGGCGAAACCTCAAAAAGGAACGAACGGATCAATCCATTGGTCAGGAGCGAAGCCGTCATGCCAATGCAGATTCCTAGCCTGACTTTCGCAGTTCACGGCTGATTTTCCTGTGGGCGAGGCGGGAAGTGGCGCGCCTGCAACGCGGGTATTCGGAAAACAGGCTGGGTGAAGACCTACCCCCTTTTCCTGCGAATGGATT
>JAICIH010000048.1 GCA_025924475.1 Bryobacteraceae bacterium | reverse complement strand
TGGAGGCTGTCCTGGAAGTCCCGGAAGTCGGCGTACGAAACCTGATTCTGCATGCCGTTGGCACTGACGGACTCAAGCACGGCGAGTTGTCCGTCGTCCCTGGCGCCGCGGAACGGGTGTAGGACCATTCCGTCGATCCAGCCAAAGACGGTCGTGGTAGCGGCAATACCTAGCGCCAGAGTCAGCACTGCGACCGCGGTCAGGGTCGGGGTCCGGCGGAGGACACGCATCGCATACCGGAGGTCTTCAAGGACGCCTCGCATGTGGTTTCCCGCCCTTTGGATGCAGGTTGACTTCCTAAGTAGGTGCTTGAATCTATTGAGCGGTAAGGTCAGTCGTTGATCGATTTTCGGGGTTCAGGCGTCCGAAAATGGGACCCGCCCTTCGCGATTTCTAGCTGATTGCAACGGTGTAGCCGCAGACCGAATAAGTCGAATCGCATCTCGAGAACCGTTCCGGGAGCAGGGGAAAGGTATGCGTACAGACGCAGGATTTCGCTGTCTTTCGGTATCCACATTGACCGGTTGTCGCCGATGCTGAGACTTGCCAGAGCGGTGGAGGGAATCAACTCCTGCCTGGTCGCGAAGGGTAGATCTACACATCGCCGTTTGCGCGAGCGATCCTGACTGGGGTCGAACAATAGCGGAACGAATAGCCCTAGAGTCGGCTCACAACGTCCTTACGCGGGGCCTGGAATGTTCATATGCCGTTTCGCTTGCCTTCGTCAGGTGGATTGGCGCCGGCGAGGGAGTCCCTTTGCCGAGGCCTCGGCTCCAGGTGGTTCACGGAACGGTTCCACCGAAATGCGCTCGTAACACACTTCCAGCACGGTCAGGTATTCTGTGCCGCTCGGAGCTTGAAGAAGTACGCGATCGCCCGCTGTCGACTTCAGCAACGCGCGCCCCAGAGGCGACACCCAACTGATGTGGTTGCGGTTGAGATCGACCTCGTCGGTGCCGACGATGCTCACCACTCGCTCCGTTCCCGCAGCATTGGCATAGCGCACGGTCGCTCCGAAGAATGCCCTCGCCGCCGCGTGCCCCGCTCGCGGAGTTTCCGGGTCAACCACTTCCGCGGATTCGATTTGCTTGGTGAGAAAGCGAATCCGCCCATCAATCTGGCGCAGCCGCCGCTTGCCGTACTGATAGTCGGCGTTTTCACTGCGATCGCCGTTGCTCGCAGCCCACGCCACCACCTCAGTCACGGCCGGGCGTTCCCTGGTGACCAGAAACCGGTGCTCATCTTTGAGGCGCAGCAGGCCGCCCGGCGTTATGTAGTTCTTGCTTTGCGTCGCGGGTTCGTCACCTTGCGGTTTTCTCGTAAACGCTTTTCGCATATCTTAGTCTCTCCAGCGGGTGCTACAAAGCTCTTAGGAAATGGATAGTGCGATGCCTGTTCATACGTTGTCGCCTCAATTTTGCCCTGAAATTGCTCAAGCACGATCCCCAAATGAAATTAGCGCAACGCCCCCAAAGAGCTTGCCGGCCACGAGCAAATTCCTGTAAATGATCTCCGTCTCCTCGCGACGGGATCTTCGCACGCAGGAAGCCGTCAAAGAATTAAAGACCCCCAATGAACGCGGATGAACGCCGATTGAAAACACTGTAGCTTGTCCGCGTTCCTGGGAGTTCGTCTGCTGCCAATCTCTTATTGATCCTATCCATCGCCGGGAAAGTGCCGGCGAAGGCATGGCGAGCGCGGAATACTCGCGCAAAGTCGCGAAGGGGCGGGTAATCCGCCCCAGGCGTGCAGTGGTTAAAAAAGGCCCGTGGAAGATTTCATTTGTGTTCCAATTTATAACGATGGTTCGAACCAACCCGTTACTAAAGCAATCATCGGGTTGGCCCAAGCCTACTGTATTCTCTGGCAGAATTGAATGAACTTAGCAATCTTGGAAAAAGGCTTGGAACGATGAAAGTTCCCTATGCGAGGAAATGGCAGAAGGAAACAGATAAGCTACGCCAGATCGCGCTCGACTGCGACCTGACTGAAGAGCTCAAGTGGGGCAAACCGTGCTTCACCTTTCTGAAAAAAAACGTGGCGATTGTGATCCCGCTCAAGGAGTCGTGCGCGTTCTCGTTCTTCAAGGGCGCACTGCTCAAGGATCCGAAGCACATCCTCGAAAGGATTGGAGAGCATACGCAGGCCGGGCGATGGATTAAATTCACCTCGCCTCGGAAGATTGCGACCCTGCGATTGACCCTGAAGGACTACCTCTACGAAGCCATCGAATTGGAGGAGTCGGGCAAGAAGATAGAGCTCAAGAAACCTTCAGCGTATCCCATTCCTGAGGAGTTGCAGAGGATGCTGGATGACAACGCAGTTCTCAGGTCGGCATTCACGGCGCTCACACCAGGCCGCAGGAAGTCATACATCTTCCACGTCTCATCGGCGAAGCAGGCAAAGACCAGAGCAGCGCGGGCGGAGAAGTGCGTGCCAATGATCCTAAGTGGACGTGGGTTCAATGAGTTGCCGAACTGAGGCTCGGGTCGAACAGAACGAGTCTCGAGTTGGCGATAACGTCGACCCAAAGCACGACGATTATCCCGATACGGCAGGCGGTTGAGTATCGCCGAATTCGGGCCCTGAAAACTGCGTTATCGGAAGGTACACACTAGAGAGCCACCGTCAATAGATCCCAGTCGCGATGTGTGGATTAATCGCCACATCGCCGTCAGCGGAGATCTATGAATCTGGACCGTGGCCCCGAGGCGCGTGCGCAAGTGCGCAGGTGGGCTACATCCCCGAGCGCCCCCACGGCTACCGCTGGATGACGTGTCGTGGCCTGCTCAAAAGGGTCGCCGCCTGCTAACCAACATGGGATCAGCCCTATGCCGACCGCCTGAGCCTCGCCTTCGGCCTACGTTCTGAAAAAACGTGTTAGAAAGTTCTAGCGGCAGCGACTACCTCAGGTGTGAGAGCCGATAAATCTTGACTGGACAGTGGCCTCAAGACGAACTGTATGCGGACGCGGCGAGCGAGCACGGCGCGGCGATTGCGCGGGTCGCTCGTGGATATGAGATGGACCCTGAAAAGCGTCGCGACCTCAACCAAGAGATTCATTTCCAGTTGTGGCGGAGCTTCGCGTCATTTGACGCAAGCTGTTCTCTGCGGACCTGGGTCTATCGGGTCGCCCACCATGTCGCTGCGTCACATGTTCTCCGTGAACGCCGTAAGCTGTCGACTCTGCTGAGTCTAGAGGAGTTGGAGAAGCTCCCCGATACTGACCCCACCGACATCGAGGCCGACACGGATCGGCGCAGAAACCTCGACCGTCTGGAGCAATTGATTCAGCAACTGAAGCCGCTCGACCGTCAGGTCATCATCTCGTATCTCGAAGACATGGACGCCGCATCCATAGCGGAGACCACCGGACTGTCGGCGGCGAGCGTGGCGATGAGAATCCACCGCGTCAAGAACATTCTGGCGCGCCGATTTCACGGTAGGAGATAGTCATGCCTGACAAAACCCCCGAAAACGAACTGAGAGAGATCTGGCGTAGCCAGTCGACGGAGCCAATGGAAATGAAACTGGGAAGTCATCGTCTCCAACAAAGGGCTAGAGACCTGCGGTCCAAGAGCCGCCGTGAGTTGCTGAACAGCATCGTGTTGGCGGTCCTGGTTGCCGCAGGTTCGGTATATGGAAGCATTTGGACCCATTCTCCAGTGGCTCGGGCCTCGTTCGCGGTGACGGCGGCGTGGGTATTGATTGGACAGTTCTTCCTGCATCGCACTAAGAGGCAAGCGTCGCCACCAGAAGACGCAGGCCTGCGGACAAGCCTGGACTCGTGCCGGCGAGAGCTTGAACGGCACATTCGGTTCGATCGCGGCGTGCACTTGTGGCTCGGTGGGCCGTTGATTTTGGCATTCGGCACGTTGATCGGCTCGTTGGTCGTTGCAGTTGCGGGGAAAGGCATGCTCGTGAAGATGGCGGGGCCTGTTCTAGCGCTCCTGGTTGTCTTCGCGCTCGGTATGGTCGTCTTCAGGCGAAGTCAAGAGCGCGAGTTCCGGTGCGCGATCGAAGAGCTTAACCAGATTGAGCGAGAGCGATAGGGCGTAGGGCCTTGGCCCCAGATGCGCGCGGGACTTGGCAGGGTGGCATCACAGTGGGGCCAACAAGCTGCGCGTGGTGCTCGAAGTGTCGAACTCGCGCGACGGGATCTATCTCGGGACGCTCGTCAGCGTCGTTCAGGGGGCGCCAGGATTCCGATCGATCGCATTGTTGGCGACGGCAACAATGTTCGGCTCGAAGCGCGAGCGGTGAAGAGCTCGTTCGAGGGAACCATGAATGCCGAGAAGACAAAGATCAGCGGCACGTGGTCCAAGGCCAACCGCTCCCGCTCGTGTTCGAGCGAACGAGTGAAGCCGGCAAGAGGGAATCCGCAGCGGATATGCCGAAACGCGCGAGCTACCGTGCCTCGTTCCGCTGGTTCTGGATGTTCCCTTTGCGCCGGTCCCGCTTCGCTGGTGGCGGCAAGACTCACCTTTGCTAGGAATTGCACATCATGAACACATCGTGTCGCTATAGATCGTCCCTTGTCGCCTATCGTTTACTGACGCAAGTGCTGCCTATCGAGCGAAGGGATGTCCTAGACCGGCTGATTAGCGTCAATTTTCGCAACGATATCTTGCACGATCGCGGGAAGCCGATCCATTGCTGCGGATGTTTTCACCACCAGCGAAATATCGGTTACCGGCATTTGTACCGCGCTGAAGTAGAGCATCGGGCGGCTGGCGGTGTCCCAGCCGGCGACTCTGATGTCTCCTACAACACCCACGATGGAAAACCGGCGCTCAGGCACTGCAGATGCCGAGCTTGAGTCACGACTAACGCGCGCCGCCAGTGGTGTTTCCTCGCGCAATCCGTCGTGGGATGAGGTTTATCCACGCTCTAAACTCTATTTGTGGAACCCGTTGTCGATCTCGTTGTGGTGCTTGAAACAAACAATCGCATCCAGCTTGCCATGGCGAAAGGGTTGTTGGAGGACGCGGGGATTCCCTTCTTTGCATCGGGCCAAATTGCCACGCTGGTTCAGGACGTGGATGCGTTTCTCCATAAGTGGATCCAACTGCAAGTGCCGCGCAGCCGCGAAGTGGAAGCAAGGGAGCTTCTGGAACTTCTCCAAACCGAAGAGGGCTCCAAAGACACCCAACCGTAACGGTTGCGTTTCGGAACGAACCGATGGAGAATCGCAAGGCGCTCGGAGATCGCTTATCGGGAATTTGGCTGGCGGACCCGTTGCTCGAAGGCGAGCGCGAAAGTTAGGCGGCCAGAAATACGCCGAGTCGCCATTTCGCAGAGCCCAACTCCTGGTACCGTTGACTGCACCTTACCCTCCATGCAATTGTTAGAGGATCAATTTTGAGGAACCTCGGTGCAGATCGCTGACCTTATCCTACCTGTATTTGCGGTGATCGTAACTGGTTGGATCGTTGGCTATACGGGCTATCTGTCTCGGGCGTTGTCTGACGCACTGATTCACTTCGCCTACAACATCGCAATGCCGGCATTGCTGATCGTCACAATTGCACAAGAACCAGGTCATTCGCTACTCAATTGGCGCTTTCTTGTTGCCTTCGGTGGTGGCTCCCTCCTCTGCTTCATCCTCGTGCTCGGCATCATGAGCATTCCTGCTTCCCGCAGTCTCGCAAGCCGAACGATGTATGGCATGACGGCATCGATGACCAATACCGGTTTCGTTGCCTTGCCGGTCCTGCAGGCGATCTATGGCCCGCGCGCCGTATTGCCGGCGGCGATCGCTACGGTATTCGTGGCCGTTGTGATGTTTCCAACAACCGTGATCTTGCTCGAACTTGATCAGCGGGATGCGCATGGCTCACGTACGGCCCCAATGGCCACAGTCAAGCATGTAGTGCTGAACCCAATGGTCATATCAACCCTGATCGGCATGCTTTGGTCGGTCCTCGATTTCCGCATGCCCGGGCCGGTCAAAGCTTATTTGGGCATCTTGGCCGATGCGCTCACGGCTTGTGCTCTGTTCGCCATCGGACTGGGGCTGTCGATCGATGGATTGCGCGCCAATATTGGGCGAGCTTCGCTGCTCTCGGCCGTCAAACTCGTCATCATGCCTGTGATCGTGTACGGATTGAGCGTGTCGTTGGGGCTCGACCCCCTCTACACCATTGCGGCCGTGATCTGCGCGGCAGTGCCCACGGCCAAGACAGTCTACATTCTTGCGGGAGAGTATCGCTGCGAGGAAATGATGGTAGCGTCTACCGTCTCGATGACGACTCTAGCTTCCATCATCTCGCTCGTGGTCTGGCTTTATGGGCTATCCGGGCTGGCAAAACGCATCGGCGCTGGATAGGGCAGACAAGCGGTCAGACGTCCCCTGGGTGCGACGCAGAATCAGGAAGAGACGGACCGATACTGGAACGCGGTCGTCGGTAATGGGCACCGAACGGCTTGACATCCAATGTCTCAAAGAGCGAGGTCGTTACTGCCACCGCATTTACCTTCTGGGGAGGCGCGATTCCGGTGCGACTCAGATCGAGATAAAAGAAAACTCCGCTGCTGCGGAACAATTCGGGATTGTGTTGGAGATCCCGATAGTCCGGTGGCGAAACGCTCAGCATCGGCATGTGAAGCCGCCGGAATTGGCTGTGAATGACGACAGGCGAATCGGGATCAGGGTAGGGAAGCGGACGCAGTACCACGGCATAGAGTGCGGAAAATGCCGCAGTCGCTCCGCCGAGTCCAAGCGCGAGGATAAGAATACACGCGGCAAAAGTGACGTGTTGCAAAGAGTTCGTTACAGATGTGACAGGCGGCGTGGGACGCCGCCGCAGGGCGCGGCCCTGCCCCACAACGCTATTGAGCCGCGACACGCTAGCTAGATTCTACTTCTGTTTGGCGATGATCAGATTCTTGATCTTGTTGTAGGTGGCCGCCGGCACGATCTTCTTGCTCAACAATTCGTTCTTGCCATGATAGGGTCGCCCTTTGACGATCTTGTCAGCGTATGCCGTTCCCACGCCGGGCAATGCCTGTAGTTGCTCTGCTGTAGCGGAATTGATGTCAAGAAGGTCCGTGGCTGCGGCGGCCGCGGGAGCCTTGCTGCCGGCTTTCTTGGCTGCTTGTCCTGCAAAGGCGGCGCCTTGCACGGCGATAGCCAGCGTCATCGCCAAAATCAGTAATAACGTTCGAGTGAATTTCATTCGACTATCCTCGCGGAAATTTACTTACACAACGCCTTGATCAGCCCGGCGCCCATTTCCATTAGGTTGGTCCCGGACGAGGGCACTTGTCCATTCGGAGTAAGGTGGTCGATTACTGCCGGCAGCCACTGTGCGATGTGCGAGCTGGCGTCCTGCGTCGAAACGCCCAATTTGGATGCGATGTCTGCGACTTGCTGGTTGCCAAGTGCATTTTCAACCTGCTGCGGAGAGATCGCCTGGTTTGCGCCGGTTCCTACCCAGGAGCTCACAATCCCGCCCAAGCCCTTTTGCTGAAATGTCTCGACCAGGCCGGCGACTCCGCCGGGCTGGCTGTTTACGACGTTCAGCAACGTGGTGAGTAAGTTTGGATTACAGCCCGGTTGCTGCCCGCCCAGTAATTGTCCCGCCAGATCCGATAAGCTCATACCAAAAATCCCTTCTAAGTCTTCTTCGCGCCAATTTCGGCCTTCGCTTCGTGATAGCCGGCTTTCTTGGCCTCATCTTCCGACATAAACTTGCCTTGTTTGGTCTTGCCGTACCAGCGGCCGCCTTTGTGATAAATCCCGGTATCGGTGTTGACCCAAACTTTCCCGGCTGCTTTCGCTGCTGCGATATCGCTGGCGGACGCATTGGCGACCGGGGCCGGCGTTTTACTGGCTGCCTTGGGAGGAGGTGCGGGTGTTGTCGCTGGCGCGGCGGGAGCGGCCGTGCTGGCAGTCGCCGCCGTATCTGCAGTCTTCGCCTTCCTGGATTTGCGTTTCGTTTTCGCCGCTGTGCCGGTATCTGTTGCCTGCGCGGCGCATGTCACAACCGGCATCGCCGCGAGTACAAATGCCAACATCGCGATTCCGGCGAGAACCCTTGAATACTGTCTCATATCCGCCTCCGTTCAGGTTTCTATGGCCTGAATAATTCTAGCCGAAACTAGCCGGAAATTACCTGAAATCTTCTTCATCTACAGCGGTACCGTACTGCGCCGCCCCCAGCGGCCGTCCTGCTATTCCGGCGTTGTATTCTGATGTAGCTCTTCATGCGCTTCTATTTGCTGCCGCTTGCCTTGTCTGTGGCGAGTATCTGCTTGAGCCAGAACCCCGACAGGGCAGATGGCCAGCGGCAGTTTGCCAACACTTGTTCCCCCTGTCACGGCGGCGATGGCATGGGCGGCGAACTCGGTCCCGCCATTGCCGGACGGCTGCGCCGTCTCGACGACCAGCGGTTGACGGTCATCATTCACCAGGGCATTCCCGGCCGCGGTATGCCCGCTTTCCCGAACATCACCGGGCCTTCCCTGGCTAATTTGATCGCCTTCCTGCGCACGCTGAGCACGCGTCCGCAACGTCCACGGGTAAAGCGCACCATCGAAACGACGACGGGAGCCACGCTCGAGGGAACGGTTCTCAGCCAAAGCACTGACGACCTGGCGTTACAAACTGCCGACAATCGTATTCATCTGCTGCGCGCCGCGGGAAGCCGCTTTCGCAAAGTAACATCGCAATCCGATTGGCCCACTTACAACGGCGATGCCAGCGGTAATCGCTATACAACGCTCACACAGATTGACAAATCCAACGTGTCCCGGCTGGTTCCCAAGTGGATCTTCTCCTTTCCCGCGAATGCTTTTCTCGAAACCACGCCGCTGGTGGTCGAAGGCATCATGTACGTAACCAGCGGAAATGAGTGCTATGCGCTCGATGCCGGTAACGGACGCACCCTTTGGCATTTTGAACGGCCACGAACCAAGGGAGTGGTCGGCGGCGGAGCGGCGGGCATCAATCGCGGCGCCGCTTGGGCCGGTGACCGCCTCTTTATGGTTACCGACAACGCACATATTCTTGCCTTGAATCGCTACACCGGGCACCTCGAATGGGACACCGAGATGGCCGACTGGCGCCAGAACTACAACGCAACTTCTGCGCCGCTGGTAGCGGGCGACTTGGTGATTGCCGGTCCTGCCGGTGGCGAACAGGGCGCGCGTGGATTCCTGGCTGCCTATTCCATCGCAACCGGAAAAGAGGTGTGGCGATTCTGGACCGTGCCTGCCGCGGACGAGCCCGCGGCTCAAACTTGGAAAGGCAATGCGCGCGAGCATGGGGGCGCGGTCGCCTGGTTCACCGGCTCCTATGACGAAAAACTCGGCATCGTGTATTGGCAGACCGGCAATCCCGATCCCGAATATAACGGCGCCGAGCGCGAAGGAGACAATCTTTATTCCGATAGCGTGATTGCACTGGACGCCAAGACCGGCAAGCTGAAGTGGTACTACCAGTTCACGCCGCACGACCTTCACGATTGGGATGCCGCTGAGCCGCTCGTTCTTGTCGACGCCGCATGGCGCGGCCGCGAAAGAAAATTGCTCCTCCAGGCAAATCGAAACGGATTCTTTTACGTATTAGACAGGAGCACAGGCGAGCTGCTGCTTGCCAAGCAATTTGTACACAAAATGAATTGGGCCAAAGAAATCGGGCCGGATGGCCGCCCCGTCCTTTTGCCGCTCCCGAAAGCGCCAGGCGGATCTTATGTATGTCCGTCGCAAGACGGCGCGACAAATTGGTATTCGACATCGTTCCTGCCCGCAACCGGTCTCTACTATCTGCAGACCGTCGAGAAGTGCAATATCTATTCGCAATCGCCCGCCGAATGGCGAGCCGGGGAGAATTATCTCGGCGGTTCGCAGCGCCCGGTACCCGGCGAAGTGCCGCAAAAAATTCTACGCGCTCTCGATATTCAGTCCGGAAAAGTGGCTTGGGAGCTTCCGCAGATTGGCGGCGGAGACACGTGGGGCGGAACGCTCGCCACCGCTACTGGCCTTCTGTTCTTCGGCGAAGACAGCGGAAGATTCATGGCGGTCGATGCGGCGAGCGGCAAACCGCTGTGGCATTTTCAAGCTAATCAAATGTGGAAGGCGTCGCCGATGGTCTATCAGTTTGATGGAAAGCAGTACCTGGCCGTCGCTTCGGGTCACACTGTGACGGCATTTGGGCTTTTGGAATGAAACGGATTTGCAGATAAAATTGTAAAAGGGCTATGCCTACCGCCATCACAGAAGCGCCCTATCACGTTGCCGCTGCCGAGCCACCCCGTAAGCGCTGGACTCGTGCCGAATGCGAGGTTCTCGAAACGACCGGGCTGCTGGATGACCAGAAGCTCGAACTAATAGACGGAGAACTGATCAACAAGATGGGGAAAAAACGCCCTCACGTCAACTCTCTGACTTTTGTTTTCGAATGGCTGTTCCGAACTTTCGGAGGAGAGTTTATTAATACGGAAGCCCCTATCGATGTGGCGCCCGAAGATAATCCCACCAATGAACCGCAACCGGACATCATCGTTCTCAATCGGCCCTCTTGGGAATTCAAGAAAGAAAATCCGCAGCCAACGGACTTACGTCTGGTTATTGAAGTATCAGATGCCAGTGTAGGATTCGACTTGACGAAAAAGGCCAGACTTTACGCTCGCGCCGGCATTCTCGAGTACTGGGTAGTTGATATAGCTGCGCAGCGCCTAGTCGTGCATCGCGAACCATCGGGCGGCCATTACGGCTCCGTAGTCGCTTATGCCGACCAGGAGACCGTCGCTCCTATGGCTCTTCCCACCGCCGAATTCCGTGTCGCCGACGCCTTCCGCTAACGTCCGAAACTAGCCGAGCGCCGGCTCGCTCCGGGCGGCGGGGGCGGGGGAGGCTCTTCGACCACAACCTTCTTCGGCCGCGCATCCAGACGCGCCGCCACAAGCTTCTGATACAGCTTGGCGAATTTCGGAGTGCCCGGCTCGGCGCCAACCACATCTTTTTCACTGACTTCCTGTGCTGCCGGCAAATATTTTTGCAGATAGTTCTTGATCCGGTCGATCACCAGTCTCTGGTTGGAGCGCATCAGCAGGAACAACAAAATTTCGCCGGGAACCTTCGTAAGGATTGCATACAAAGCGGAAGGTTTCGGCAGCTTCGCGCTTGCCAACTCCTTTTCCACTTTGGCCGCTTTCGCCTCCAGCCGGCTCGCAGCGTCTACTTCGGTTCGCGGAATGCCGGCATTGGCGATCAGTTGCGTGCGCTCTTTCGAACTCAGCTTTTCGAAGAGCAAAAACAGAAACAGCGCATAGGAGTTGCCCATGATCTCCGCGCCGCCCGAAAATGCCTGGCGTGCTTTTTGCAGCTTCTGAAAACCGGGCAGGTTGAGTTTGGCGCCGGTAAGCGCCGGCGAAAACAACTGGATAAGCTGCGCGTCTTCGAGCGCCTTCAGAACCTCTCCCGCCAATGGCTCGTTCGCAAGCTGCCGCAGTTCCTGCTCGAGGGCCGTGCTGGAAATTTTCGTTTCCAGTTTGGCCTCGCGTACGTTATCGTATTGGCTCTGCGTGCGCTCATCCACCGCAAAACCAAGCCGTACCCGAAAACGAATCAACCGCAGGATGCGCGACGGATCGTCGTAAAACGCATAATTGTTAATTGCGCGCAGTTCCTTCCGGCTCAAATCGCCGAGCCCATTCGCCGGATCAAGCAGCAATCCACGCGAAGCCTTCCCCAGCGATAACGCGATGGCATTCACCGTAAAATCGCGCCCACTCAGGTCGTCGTGTATCGTCGCCGGCTGGATCTGCGGCTTGCCGCCCGGCTTCGGATATTTTTCCTGGCGCGCCATCGAAATACTGGCCGCTACCTTGCCCGGAAACAGCAATTCCACCGATTTCCGCGGCTCATCTACTGACAACACTTCCGCATGCGCTTTCTGCGCAATCGCCTTGGCGAACTTGACCGTGCCTCCCTCGACCGTGAAATCGAGATCGCGAATCGCAAATCCGCCCATCATGTCGCGCATGGCGCCGCCGGTGAGGAACAGGTTGAGATTCGCGTTTTCCGCCGCGTCCCGCACCGTTGCCACCGCTTTGCTCTGCTCGGCGCTCAGGTGGCTGTCCAGCATGAACATGTAGTCGCTCATAGCTCTTGTCTCCTATCGCGGCAAGCCGCGGTTCGCGGCCAATGTCCGCGAGGCCCGGGGGTGGTGGCGGTCTACGGTCTGCCGTAGACGCGATCGCATCACGTGTGTGTAGATCTGCGTGGTGCCGATATCGGAATGACCCAGCATACTCTGCACACTACGCAGATCCGCTCCGCCTTCCAGCAGATGTGTTGCGAAGCTGTGCCGTAAAACGTGCGGGCTTAACGATCGAAAGATTCCTACGCTTCTTCCGTGCCCGCGCAATAATTTCCAAAATGCCTGGCGCGTCATCGCGCCGCCCCGCGCCGTTACGAACAGAAATGGACTGACACGGCCCTTCAGCAGCTTTTCCCGCTGCTCCGCTCGATAACGCGCTACCGACGCGAGCGCCTGCTTGCCCACCGGCACGATCCGCTGTTTATTGCCTTTTCCAATGACGCGCAGGGTGCCCTCTAATTCGTCCAGATCCGCTATCCGTACTTTGATCAGCTCGCTGACCCGCACGCCGGTGGCGTAGAGAAGATCCAGCATGGCGCGATCGCGTAGCCCTGTAGTGGAATCCTCTTCCGGCGACGTTAAGAGCTGGTCCACTTTTGCTGTGTCCAGGTATTTTGGCAAGCTCGTACCGATCTGCGGCGCCACCAGCAATTCCGCTGGATTGGACGGAATGTCGCCCTCCTCCAACAGAAAGCCGAAAAACGATCGGATCGCTGCCACTTGCCGCGCAATCGAGCGATTCGATAGCCGCTTCTGTCGTAGATAATCCAAATAGCTGCGAAGAGTATTCAATCTTACTGATTTCAGCGCCGTTTGCCCAAGCCAACCCGCCAGTTGGACAAGATCTCGCCGGTAGGCTTCTAAGCTATTGGCAGCCAAGCCTTTCTCGGTTCTGCAGTAACGCAGAAAAACCTGGATTCTTTCGCCCGGCGTCACGATCCCGGCCATTCTGCCAATGATACAATATTCCAGAAATTGTTTGAAACAAAGTCGTAGCCTTGCCCTCCAGCACCGCTAAGCGAGTGGTCCTATATCGTTTTGACCGCCAGCCGTTAGAAGCTGTCGTTCATCCGGGATCGTACCTGTTGGCCGACCACATCGAGCTGATCACGGTGGATGGAAAGCTGCAAACAGCGCCTTACGATGCGGTAAAAGCGCTGTGTTTCGCGTCGGAAACCGGCCATCCGGATCTGTTTACCGAAAGCAATTTATTCGAGCGGCGTCCAAAGGTGCCCGGACTTTGGACACGCTTCCTGTTTCGTGATGGAGACCGGCTGGACGGCATCCTGTCGCCCAATCTGCTCGAGTGGCCGAAGGAAGGCTACGTCGTCACGCCGCCGAAATCGGGCGCGGCTCGCCAGCGCGTCTTTATTCCACGCATTGCGATCATAGGCACCGAACTGCGAGGCGTTGTCGGAAGTTCATCTCCCGCTCGCGCCAGGGGACGGAAGCAAGAGCCGCCCCAAGCCCAGGACCAGCTCAAAATGTTTGAGCAGTAATGCCCGCTGTGGCTTTCCTGCCGGCGTTCCCGCCCAGCCGGTGCGACCACAAACGCAGCCAGTCCGACGAAGTGCCTCCGTGCGGAAGCCACAGACACACAATCTCGTCCACCACCAGACGCGGCGAACAGCCGCTCGCCCGCCAGGCGCGTTCCGCTTCGCTCTGAACGGATTCGAGCGCGCTCTCGCTTACCGGGCCGCCGATCGTCAGATGAGGACGATATTCAAATTTCTCGGCATGGTTCAACACGCCCGTATTCAGCGCATCGTGCATCGTATGCAACGAAGTGTTTCCCTCCGCGATGTCGAGGTAAAGATAGTTTGTTTGCGGAAAACGGCAAACCGTGGACAACTCGACTTCAAAACGCTCGAAGCGCTCCAGTACGCGCCGCACTTCGCGCGAAGCGGCCTCTACCGGCAGTTGCAGCGGCCGCGGTGGAAGAATCGTGATATGCGCTTGTGGAATTTCCTCGCCGGGCAACAGCTTTCGCAGCGAGTGCACAAACGCCCCCAGCGGGTCGGCGATATAGTTCACCAGAGCCAAAGAGCCCTGTTGCTCGAACGCCTCCACGAGCTACGCCGGTTGCGCGCCGGAAGCTGCGCCGGCCGACTCGATCATTTCAACCGAAGGAGCGGCGCCTTCGGCTTTCGGTTCCGGCACATACCACTGCGCCGGCTCGAAACCAATATATTTAGCAATCTGCAAAGGTCCTGGCGAATCGTCTCCGATAATCGTCTCCAGCAGGTCGCCCGGGCGAAGCGGCCGGCCTTCTGAGACCAGCATTCTCCAGGCGGCATACGCGCTTGCGGCTTCCACCGTGCCGTCCACTTCGTAATCTTTGGGTTTGACTACAGCGAGTCCACCCGTATGCGCCGCCCAACGGAAACTTTCTCTGGGCATATCCTTGATGCGATGTATCCGGTACTGCGCCATTAACGTCTCAGTCTAACAAGCCGTCGTCTGTCACAATGTGGACGGGAAATGAAGAGATATTGGTGGCTCCTGATTTTACCCGCGCTGCTCCTGTTGTGGTGGGCTCTAGATCGCAGGGACTCGGCCGTCACGATTCACTTTTCAACCGTAAGACAGGCCGTCATCGAAAGCACAGTTTCCACCAACGGTAAGATCGAGCCCGAAGAATGGGCGGCCGCCCGCGCGGAAACCAGCGGAGTTGTCAAGGCAGTCAACGTCGAGCGCGGCCAGCAGGTCAAAGCCGGCCAGACGTTGGTAACTCTCGATACCAGCGCGGCCGAATCCGCTCTCGCCGCCGCCCAGGCCGCCGAACGGCAGGCCCAAGCCGAAAACGCAACACTAGCTGAGGGAGGCAAGGCCTCCGCCCTGGCCGATCTCAACAACTCGATCGCCTCCGCGCAGTCGGCTATCGAAATTGCCCAGCGCGACTACGAGTCGATGCAGCGGCTCGGTGCGAAACAGGCTGCCACCAAAATGCAGGTGCAAAGCGCCAAAGATGACTTGGAAAAGGCCAAGCAGCATCTCGCTTCGCTTGAGGACCAGAAAAGAACTTTGGTTACTACCAGCGACCGCAATGTGGCGCAAGCCAAGCTGCGTGATGCCGAAGCCGCTCTTTCACTGGCGCGCCATCAGCTTGCGCTCTCCACCATCGTCGCTCCCATCGCCGGCACGCTTTATCAGTTCGATCTCAAAGTAGGCGCCTATCTTCAGCCCGGAACGATCGTCGGCTTGGCCGGCAAGCTGGATCGGGTAAAGGTCACTGTCTATGTGGACGAGCCCGATCTTGGCCGCGTCGCCAAGGATTTGCCGGTCGATATCACCTGGGACGCGCAGCCCGGCAGGCATTGGTGGGGTCATGTCACTAAATTACCGACCGAGGTGATCGCGCTCGGCACCCGGACGGTTGGAGAAGTGGCGACGATCGTGGACAATCCTCACCACGACTTACTGCCTGGAGTAAGCGTCAACGTCCGCATTGTTGCCAAAGTGGCGAAGGACGCTACCAGCATTCCGAAAGCCGCCCTGCGCACGATTCGCGGCGTCAACGGTGTCTATCGCTTGAATGGCGACAGGCTTTCCTGGAAGCCCATCACCACCGGAGTGAGCGACATAAACGATGTGCAGGTGATTTCAGGACTCGCCGTTGGCGATAAGGTGGCCGATCGTGTAATCGATCCGAGCGACGCCGAAATCCGCGACGGCCTGCGTGTGAATCCTGTCTTCAATTGATTAGTCGCGCATCCACTATATAGCGCTTGGGCGCGTCCCCCATGTAGTGGAACGGGTAGCAGGTAATCATTGTCAGTTTCGGCCGGCCGTCGCTTGCGAGAACCGAAACATCGTCCGGATTCACTATGCGCGTGTCTTCTACCCGATAGGCATAACTCTTTGCGTCGGCTGACTCCAGGCGAACCACATCACCCGCCTGCACGTGGCGCAAGGCGCGAAACGCGAGGTCCCGATGGCCCGCAATCACTGTGTTGCCGTCGCTGCCGATGGGCGCGGTGCCGGGAACGAGTCCTGCTCCCAGGCTCAGACTTTTTTCGTCATCGCCATTCACGACTACAACTGACAAGCCCAGGCGTTTAATCTGGAGCCGCCCGGCCACTTGGCCGCTTTTTCCATGCTCGAACCACTCCGGATGAAGCTGGAAAGCGGTATAGCTGGCCGCCTTCCATCCCGCGAGCGCAAGTAGGATCAAGCCGCCCCACACAAAAAGCTTCTCGCATCCTCCGCTCGGAAGAAGCGATTCGTTCAGATTAAGCATGGCTCCGGCGAAGACGAAGCGCACAACCAGCCAGCAGCAAGCCTGCACCCCATGCCGCGAGCGAGAACGTGTTACTTGCTGTCTTAGGCAAGCGCTCGTGCCGGACATTGGCTACCAGCTTCATATTGGGCCGCATTGCCGGCGAAGTCTCGTATCGCGCCACTGTCAATCCGCTGCCGCGGTGGTCCGGCAGGACTCGTTTTGGTGAAAGGCGCCAAAGCGTCGCCACTTTCATGTCCTCCGCCGATAACGTATCCGGCAGATTGTCGAACGCCGGATCGGTCGCGAGCATCGTCTGGCCGGTTTCGGCCGTGATTTTCGCGGCATCCTGTTTCGGATAGACGAACTCCAGTCCTTCCGTGCAATTCGGGCACACCCACCCGCGCAGGATTTGCAACTTCGCGTCCGCCGCGTTGAAAAGGATAATTCCTTTGCTGTTGTCGGAAACCAGATTCCGGCTTTTTACCGCGAGAGCTACAAAGTCCTGCGTGCTGTTCAAGCTCGAAATGCGCACAACGGCGCGGTCTCTGACCCGATCTTCAATGCTGAGCGAATACGAGCCAGGCGGCAAAGTGACCTGTGGTATCTGCATCGCCTCCGTGATCACGATGTTCTGTGTGTCGCGACCCGCACCATGCAGCAGCGATGCGCCGAAAATCAATGCAGCGCAAAAATTCCATCTCATGGACACAACCGTACAATGGATTCCTTGCCACTCGCAATGAGCACCCGATAGGGGAATAAATGGAACTACTAACCCCCGAACTACACCTTCAGGCTAGGGCGAATTCAGGAAATTTTCACGAACGTTTCGTTGTGAGTGGCCGCCAAAACGGCTTCGGCATCGGCATCCGTAAACTCTTGTGTCTTTGCCGAATGATTCATCGAACAGAACTTCGGTCCGCACATCGAGCAGAATGCCGCATCTTTGAAACCTTCTTCGGGTAGTGTCTCATCGTGCATGGCTTCGGCGGTTTCCGGATCCAGCGAAAGAGCAAACTGCTGCCGCCAATCGAATTGGAAGCGAGCGCGCGAGAGCTGATCGTCGCGATCGCGCGCGCCTTTACGATGGCGCGCCACGTCGGCCGCATGCGCCGCAATCTTATAAGCAATGATGCCTTGCTTCACATCTTCGCGATTGGGTAGGCCCAAATGCTCCTTGGGTGTTACGTAGCAGAGCATCGACGCGCCATGCCAGCCGATCATCGCGGCGCCAATCGCCGACGTGATGTGGTCATAGCCCGGCGCGATATCGGTCACCAGCGGGCCTAGAGTATAAAAGGGCGCTTCGCAGCACAACTCGCGCTCCTTCTCGACCTGTAGGGCGATCTGATCGAGCGGAATATGTCCAGGGCCCTCGATCATGACTTGCACGTCATGGTCCCAGGCGCGTTTGGTGAGTTCGCCAAGCGTTTTCAGCTCGGCGAACTGTGCCGCGTCGCTTGCGTCTGCCAGGCATCCCGGCCGCAATCCGTCGCCTAGCGAAAAGCTTACATCGTGCTTCTGAAAAATTTTGCAGATGGCATCGAAGTGTTCGTACAAAAAATTCTGTTTGTGGTTTTTGACCATCCACTCGGCCAGAATCGCGCCGCCGCGGCTCACAATTCCGGTGATGCGGTTTCTTGTGAGCGGCACATATTGCACCAGAACGCCGGCGTGAATCGTCATGTAATCCACGCCTTGCTCCGCCTGTTCTTCGATCACTTCGAGCATCACACCGATGTTCAGGTCTTCCACACGGCGCACGCGGCTCAATGCTTCGTAAATCGGCACCGTGCCGATCGGTACCGGAGACGCATCAATGATGGCCTGCCGAATACGAGGAATATCGCCACCGGTCGAGAGATCCATCACGGTATCGGCGCCGTACTTTACCGCGTACTGCAATTTCGCCAGCTCTTCATCGATATTCGAAGTCGTCGACGAATTGCCGATGTTCGCGTTGATCTTGCATTTTGAGGCCACGCCGATACACATCGGTTCCAGGCTGCGATGGTGAATGTTTGCCGGAATAATCATGCGCCCGCGCGCGACCTCTTCGCGGATCAGCTCGGGAGCCAGGTCCTCGCGCCGCGCGACGTATTGCATCTGCTCGGTTGTCCTGCCCTGGCGCGCATAGTGGATCTGGGTGCAATTCATGCTTTGATTATAAGTTGCGCGCTATTTCGCAAACCTGTCCAATCTGATACATTTCTTGGATCGATATGCCCGATCTTTCCGTGACTAACTGGTTTGGCGACGTCGTCTCCCATCCGCAGGTGATTGTCGAAGCAAACACGGTCGATGACATTGTCGCCGTAATGAAGGATCCTGCCAAGTATCCGTCACCGGTGCGCGCGGTCGGCTCGAATCATTCCACAGCGCCCTGCGGAGTGGCCGAAGGCGGCACTCTCATCAAAATGAAAATGAACCGCATCCTGAATATCGGTGCGGACACGCTCACCGTCGAAGCGGGCGCGATTCATCTCGATCTCTCGAAAGAACTCGAAAAGCACAATCTGCAGTTTTACGTCAACACCGAAATCGGACGCCTCTCAGCCGGCAGCGCCGCTTGTGCGGGTACCAAGGACGCCTCCATGCCTGGAGAATACGGCCAGGTTGGCTCCTACATCATCGGCGTAAAAATGGTTCTGCCCAACGGCGATCTGCTCGAAGTAACCGAGGACAAAGATCCCGATCTGATGCAGAAAGTGCGCTCGAGCTACGGCACGTTCGGAATCATTTATCAGGTCACCTATCGTATCCGTCAATTGCTGCCGATGGACGTTCATCACAAAACGTTCAGCGTCGCCGAATTCACCAAGACGCTGCCGGAATTGATCGCGCTCGACTATTCGATCATGTATTACATCTTTCCGTTCGTCGACAAGATCACGGTCGAATTCCGCAAGTACAATCCGGGCGCCACCGGCGAGCCGAACCGCAGCGCCTGGGCCCTGCGCAACCATCTTTGGGGTACCACCGGGCCGAAACTCGGCCACGATATCGAGCAAAAGATTTCCATTCCGGCCATCCGTTATGGCGTCATCGACAGCTTCGGCGCGGTATGGCGCTTTCAGCTCGAAGAACTGGTCAAGAGTCCCAACACGATTCCGGGCGATCAGATTATCGAATATCCGCCGGTCTCCGACGACAGCCGTTATACATTCAGCTTGTTTGCGTTCGCCGAAAAGGATTTTCCGAAAATTCTAGGCGAGTTCTTTCAGTTCTCCAAGGACTACTACAAGCAGAAGGGCTATCGCACCAACCTCCTCTACGTCGGCTATCGCATTCTGAAAGACCAGAAAGCCCTGCTCTCTTACTCCTGGGATGAAAACATAATGACCATCGATCCTGTATCGACGGCCAATCCCGGCTGGCAGGACTATCTTGTCGCCTATAACCAGTTCTGCGCCGAGCGCAACGGCAAGCCGCTGCTCAACCAGACTCCCAAACTCACGCCCGAAATGGTGAAGAAAGCCCTCGGCGATCGCTGGAAAATTTTCGCCGATACGCGCCGACAATTCGATCCGAACGGCCGCCTGCTGAACGAATACTTCAAGACATTGCTGGCGTAACAACGAGCAATGACACAAGTAGCGGTCTTGGACGACTGGCAGGGCGTTGCACGCAACAGCACCGACTGGTCGCCTTTAATGGCTCGCGCCGAGGTGATCTTCTTTGCCGAGGCTTTCCAAAATGAAGACGAGGCGGCCCAAAAGCTGGCGGGCTTCGAAATTGTCCTCTCTATGCGCGAGCGCACACCGCTTCCGGCCTCGCTGATCGATCGCTTGCCGAAACTGCGTATGCTCGGCATTACCGGCGCGAGTAATCGCTCGCTGGATATTGCCGCCTGCACAGCGCGCGGGATTGTTGTCTCGAACACCACCGGAAACAGTAACCGCGAAGCCGCCACCGCTGAGCTGGCACTCGGACTTTTGCTTGCCGCTGCGCGCGCCATTCCCGCCGCGGACGCGAACATTCGTGCTGGGCGTTTTCAACAAGGTCTGCCTGTCGGTGTGAGCCTGGCCGGCAAGACCATGGGCATCGTGGGATTAGGCCGGCTCGGATCGCACATGGCCCACTATGCGAAGACGCTCGCGATGAACGTACTCGCCTGGAGTCCCAATCTCACTGCTGAAAAGACCAGCGCGGCCGGGGTCACCCTTGCAACCAAGGCAGAACTATTCTCACGTTCCCATGCCATCAGCATCCACCTGGTCCTCTCGCAGCGCTCGCGCGGCTTGATTGGCGCCGCCGATCTGGCGTGCATGAAACCCGGAGCCATTCTCGTCAACACATCTCGTGGCCCTATCGTAGATGAAGCGGCGCTGCTCGATGCCGTGTACTCCCGCCGTATCGTCGCCGCGCTCGACGTCTTCGACCGCGAGCCGCTTCCGCCGGATCACCCGCTTCGCAACGCCCCGAATACCATCATGACTCCGCATCTGGGCTACGGAGTGCAGGAAACCTGGGAAGAGTTTTACCGGCAGAGTATGGAAAACGCGCTGTCGTTCTTAGACGGCGCGCCGTTGCGTGTGATCAATCCGGAAGTGTGTGGCGCAGACGGGTAGCGCAATGTCAGTTAGTTTTGTGGGGCGGATCTCCTGGTCCGCGGCCGACGTCCTCGTCGGCCTCCTTCGATTCTGTTGCAAACAGAGCAAGCCGGACGGGGACGTCCAGCGCGGCTCAGGAGAGCCGCCCTACACTTGGTCGCGCTGAAGGCTCACTTGGCCGGCACACTCGCCGGCGCCCCTTTATCTTTCACAAAGAACACCAGAATTTTCGCCGGCTTCGTACTGCTCGCGTTTTTCGAAACCGAGTGAACATCCGTTGGTGATTCGTAGAACGTCTGCCCAGGCCCAAGTGTCATTTCTTTCCCGCCCTTGACCTGCATCACGACCGATCCTTCGAGCACATACACAAAAGTGTTGGCGTTATGCCGATGTGACGGCGACGACGCGCCCCGCGCATACTCCACCGTCAACACGACTCCTTCTTTGCCGGCAATCCCCGCCAGATCTTTATTCATCAGTGGCGTGACTTTGACGTTCTGAGCCAGCAGAGTGCCGCCTGCCAGCCAGACAGCGAGAGCGGCGCTTTTCATCACGCCGCTCCTTCAGCCTTGTGCGCCTGCGGCTGATACGCTCCTGGCACTACCCGGAATGCAATACAAAGCCGGTTCCATCCATTGATCGCGACAATCGCCATGGTCAGATTCACCAGTTCTTCTTCGGAGAACCGCTGCCGCGCCTGTTCATAGACTGCATCCGGCACGTGATCCTCGCTCACCAGCGTGACCGCCTCTGTCCAAGCAAGCGCCGCGCGCTCGCGATCGGTAAAGAATGGCGTTTCTTCCCACGCGTTCAGCGCATACAGCCGCTGCTCCGTCTCTCCAGCGGCGCGTGCGTCCTTGGAATGCATATCGAGGCAGTAGGCGCATCCGTTTATCTGCGATGCCCGCATTTTCACTAAGTGGATCAGTGAAGGCTCTAACTTGGATTTCCTGACGAACGTCTCCAGACCGGCCATCGCGTGATAGGCCCCTGGTGAGGCCTTTTGCGCTTCCAAACGTGCTTGCATGTTCAAAATTTCCTTTCACCTCCAGCCTAAGTCTTAAGTGGACCAGCAGGAAGGTCCATAATCCAAATGACGAGTAGTCCACTTTTCCACTTAAGCCAGATGCCGAAAATCGAACACTTTCAGGACATTCCGCTGCCTGCGGCCCGCGATGCCCAGGAACTGTGGCGATGGCTGTACACCGAGCTGCGCGCCGCTATCCTCGATGGACGTCTCAAGCGCGAAGCTCGCCTGCCGTCCACACGAAGCCTCGCCCGCCAATACAATGTTTCCCGCGGCACCGTGGTCGCGGCATTCGAGCAGTTGCAGGCCGAAGGCTACACGCATACCGAAGTTGGATCGGGCACCTATGTAGCGTCCGGCTTACCGGATCGAAGTTTCGTCGCCCATGCCGCCGGTGGCGCTGCTCCGAATCTTCCGCCCTCCAAGGCAACTCTGTCCAAGCGTGCTCAGGAAGCGTTGAAACACGTCAAAGTTCTTCCTGCTTCTCATTCCGTAGGCAAAGCATTTCGCAGCTATGAACCTGCCATCGATCTCTTCCCGGTGGACCTTTGGGCGCGTATCTCTGCGCGAGTTCTGCGACGCGCTCCACGATCGCTATACGGCCAGGGGAATACTGCCGGATATCAGCC
>JAICIH010000047.1 GCA_025924475.1 Bryobacteraceae bacterium | reverse complement strand
TGGAAAAAATGAAGTACGACATGGCCGGCGCGGCGGCGGTAATAGGGGCGATGCGCGCGCTGGCCGCTTTAAAGCCGGCGATTCCGGTGACCGGATACGTTCCTACAGTCGAGAACATGCTGAACGGAAATGCACAACGGCCGGGCGACATCGTTACCGCACTTTCGGGGAAAACTATCGAAGTGCTGAACACGGATGCGGAGGGGCGGCTGATTCTGGCCGATGCCATTACATACGCCAATCGCAACGGCGCGACGCACATGGTGGATGCTGCTACGTTGACCGGCGCAATCGCCATCGCGCTCGGGCATTACAACATGGGCGCCTTTACCAACAACGAAACTTTTCTGGCGAAGCTTCTCGCAGCGGCGCGCCTGGCCGGAGAGAAGACCTGGCAACTGCCGATGGACGAGGAATACAAAGAATATTTAAAATCCGCTTTCGCCGATTTACCGAATATCGGCGGGCGGTATGGCGGTTCGATCACGGCCGCATGGTTCCTGCGGGAATTTGCCGATCCCACGCCTTGGGTTCATCTCGATATCGCGTCTACGGCGTGGCTGGATGAAGGCAAGGCGTGGCTCTCGAAAGGACCCACCGGCGTTGCAGTTCGATCCTTTGTGGCATTGGCGCTGAATTGGAATCATTAAAATTCTAAAGACACCCGGTGGCCCGGGAATGAATCGATGGAGCGGAGGGTAGGTTGAGATGCAGCTTCGTGTATTAGCGTTCGTGCTGGCGGGCGGCAAAGGAACCCGCCTATTTCCGCTTACGAAGGAGCGAGCCAAGCCGGCGGTGCCGTTTGGCGGCAGGTATCGGATTGTAGACTTCGTTCTCAGCAATCTGGTCAACTCGGGAATTTACTCAATCTACGTTTTAATTCAGTTCAAGAGCCAATCGCTGCTGCAGCATTTGCGGGAAGGCTGGGAAGTCAGCGGCCTGCTAAAAAACAACTTCATCATCCCGGTACCGGCCCAAATGCGTTCCGCTGAAGAAGATTGGTATCGCGGCACCGCGGACGCCATTTTTCAGAACTTGAACCTGATCCAGCAAGCCGATCCGCATATTGTCGCTATTTTCGGCGCCGATCACATTTACCGGATGAACATACGCCAGATGATCGAGTACCACGTGGAGAAGCGGGCCGGAGTAACGGTCGCCTCCATTCCCGTCGAGAAACAAATGGCGATCGAGTTCGGGGTGGTGGAAGCCACATCCAACGGCAATATTACGGGTTTCCACGAAAAGAAGGCCGACGCGCCGACGATACCGGGCGATCCGACACGCGTGTATGCATCGATGGGGAATTACATCTTTTCCACCGATATTCTGATTCGCGAAATTCTGGCCGATCAAAAACGCAAGGACAGTGCGCACGATTTCGGCAAAGACATCCTGCCGCGGCTGATAGGGCGGGTGGATATGTACGCCTACGATTTTCAGACGAACATCATTCCCGGAGATCCATTCGGTTCACCGCAGTATTGGCGCGATGTGGGGACGCTCGATGCCTATTACGAGGCCAGCATGGACCTGAGATCGGTCTCACCAGCGCTGAACCTTTACAATCGCCAGTGGCCGCTGCGCACGGCCGGCTACTTCGACGCACCCGCCAAATTCGTCTTCGATGAGGACGGCAGGCGCGGCATGGCAATCGATTCGATTATTTCGGGCAGCTCAATCATCTCGGGCGGAAGCGTCCGATGTTCGGTGTTAGGGCGCAGCGTCCGCATACACACCGGCGCCGAGGTGGAAGACTCGGTGATCTTCGATAACTGCGACATAGGACGGCATGCCAAAGTACGCCACGCGATTCTGGATAAGAATGTGAAAATTCCCGAGGGAGCTGAAATCGGCTACAACCTCGAGAAGGACCGGAAGAAATATCACGTCACCGAGAGTGGGATTGTCGTGATAGAGGGACATCAGTCGACGGTGGATATCGCGACGCTCCAGGTCTGACGGCGGCGAGGACTAAACCCACGGCCACGACGACCAGGCAGCCGATGACGTTGTACCAGAGGAAAGAAACGCTGGTAAACAAGGCGGCTGAAAAGATGGCCACTTCTCCGGCGATGACTCCCCAAAAAGCGGACGTGCCATCCACGTGTTTGCAGAAGAACGCGAGGACAAAGACGCCCAGCAGCCCGCCATAGAACAGCGAGCCGACAATATTGACGCGCTCGATCAGAGCGCCGAAGCCGCGCGCACCAATGGCGGCGAACGCTACGGCAAAAGCGCCCCAGAAAACGGTCAGAAATCGCGAGGCTAACAGATAGTGCCTGTCGCCGCGATTCCGCGCTATATAGCGGCGATAGATGTCCACGACGGAAACAGTGGCGAGAGAGTTGATCTCTCCCGATGTCGAGCCCATAGAAGCGGAGAAGATCACACCGATCACCAGACCAATAAGACCCACCGGCAGATAGGATTTGACGAAGGAGAGAAAGATGTAGTTGGTGTCATCGAACCGGTTGCCGACGATGCGCAGACCGCGGTCACGGGCGATTTCGAAGCCTGCCTGGGCGTGGCGAAACGCCGAAAGCGTGGCGGGAGTTTGGTTGCCGGCGAATTCATAAGCGGCCTGGCGGCGCTCCTCGAAACGTCGTTGATAATCGGCGTGGGCAGGCGCCCAGGCGGCGCTCTTTTGCGCGCGCGCCGCTTCGAGCGGTTGAAAAATCATAGGCGGCGGCACAAATAGCGAGAGTACGAAGACAATCGCGCCAATGAACAGGATGAACAATTGCATCGGAATCTTCACGCCGGCGGTGAAGATCAGGCTGAGCCTGCTCTGCGCCACGGACTTTCCGGTGAGATATCGCTGCACCTGGCTTTGATCGCAGCCGAAGTAGGCGAGGGCGAGAAATGCGCCGCCGATCAGGCCGCTCCAGAGGTTATAGCGATTGCTCAGATCGAAATTCAGATCCACGATCTTCAAGCGGCCGGCCGCGCCCGCAAGATGAAGCGCGTCGATCACCGAAATGTTGTGAGGCAGCGCGTGCAGCGCGATAGCCAGGCTGGCGATCAAAGCGACGAAGATCATGCTCATCTGCTGCACGTCGGCCCAGGTGAGCGCCTTGATACCGCCACTGGTGGTGTAAACCACCACCAGTGCGCCGATGATGACGGTGATCCAGCGATCGTTCCAGCCGAGCACATCGGAAAGAGCGACGGCGGGAGCGTACAGGCCGATGCCGGCCGCCAAGCCGCGCTGGATGAGAAAAATTGCGCTGGTGAGCGCGCGCGTTTTGGCGTCGAAGCGCTGCTCGAGATATTCATAGGCGGTGAACACCTTGGCGCGATGGAAAATCGGAACCGCGGTGGCCGAGAGAATGACCATCGCGATGGGCAAGCCGAAATAAAATTGCGCGAAACGCATGCCATCGACATAGCCTTGGCCGGTAGTGGAAATGAACGTGATGGCGCTAGCCTGCGTGGCAAGAATCGAGAGGCCCATGGCATACCAGGGCATGCTTTTCGACGCCAACAGATATTTGCTGACGGTGTTGCTGCCGCGGCCGCGATAGAGGCCGTAGGAGACGAGCGAGATCAGCCAGGCGAATAAGACCACCCAATCGAGTGTTCTCATCGCCCCTGTGCGGTCAGTAACTTAGGAATCTTGTCACCACGTAGAGAAGCACAATCAAGATGGCCAGGTAGCCGAGGACGGCGGCGTAAACCCGCGGCCAGGAACCCAAGAACGGGGGCGGTTCGTCGTCGTGCATGGCGCGTTCTTCAGCCCGCTCCGAAGTATACCGTAAACTGTAGATAGCTCCTAGAATTTTGACGCGAGCCCCGCCGGGCGAAAAACCAATGTTCGCGCGCGCAGTGCAGACCGATAACATCGACGATCCCTTGGCTAACTCAACCACCCGCAAACCCATCAACGTTTTGATTGTCGACGACGAAGAGACGCAACGTGTTCCTCTGGCGGCTATGCTCGACGCCTGGGGCTACAAGGCCGAAATGGCGGGAGACGGGCAAGAGGCGCTCGAAAAGCTCGCTACATTTTCGGCTAACGTCATTGTGACGGACCTGATGATGCCGCGGATGGACGGCTTCGAGCTGATGAAGCGTCTGGCGGCGGATGGCAATATGCCGCCTTCGATCGTGCTGACAGCATTTGGCAATATCGAAACGGCGATTCAGACCACGCACGATCTGGGCGCGTTTTGGTTTCTGGAAAAACCGATACAGCCTTCGGCGCTGCGTTTTTTGATTGAACGAGCGGCCTCGCAAAGCCAGATGGCGGAAGAGACCGAGCGGCTGCAGCGGCAGTTGCAATATCAGGGCGTGCTGGTGGATATGGTCGGCACATCCCCGCAAATGCAAGACGTGTTCTCGACCATCCGGCAGGTGGCGCCCAGCATGGCCGCGGTGCTGGTGGCCGGTGAACGCGGAACCGGCAAGGAACTGGTGGCGCGCGCGGTCCACCAACTCAGCACGCGACGCAACGGGCCGTTCGTGGCGATCAATTGCGCTGCGATGCCCGAGACGCTAATGGAGAGCGAGCTCTTTGGACACGAAAAGGGCGCTTTCACCGGAGCGCTTGAGCGGCGCGCCGGCTGCTTTGAGCTGGCGCAACACGGCACGCTGCTGCTGGACGAACTGGCGGAAATGCCCTCCGGAACGCAAGCCAAGTTATTGCGGGTACTCGAAGACTCGCGGGTCCGGCGGCTGGGCGGTAAAACGGAAATCGCCGTGGATGTGCGCATCATAGCGTCCACCAACCGCAACCTGGACGATGCGCTGAAAAAAGGGGATCTGCGCGAGGACCTATATTATCGGCTCAACGTATTCCAAATTGTACTGCCGCCTTTGCGGCAGCGTCTCTCCGATTTGCCGCTGCTGTGCGAGGCGCTGATCGGCGGCCTCAACCGTAAGCACACCTGCAACGTGACCAACGTGAATGACGAGGTCATGGATGCATTTCAGAAATATGGCTGGCCGGGGAATGTACGGGAATTGCGCAACGTGCTGGAACGGGCGGTAATTATGGCCGGTGAAGGCACGGTCCTCATGTCGCATCTGCCATACGATTTTGGCGTTCCCGCCGGATCACGGCTCCCGGCGCAGGTATTCGAGCCGGATTGCGTGCGGCTGCCGGTGGGGACCACCGTATCCGATGCGGAGAAGGCGCTGGTGCAACTGACGCTGCAGCACACGAAGAACAATAAAACACGCGCGGCGGAGATCCTGGGGATCAGCCTGAAAACGCTATTCAATAAGTTAAAGGAATACGGCGCGGCGGAAGCGGCCGATGGAGCGGCATAAAGGAGCTGTTAGCTTTTTAGCCCATGTTTGTCATCTTGAATGTTGAAGACCGCTCCCTCGCGGTCGCGGCTCGGTAAATTGCTGAAGATGTTTGAGTGGCTTTCTGAGCCACGACCGCCAGGGAGCGCAAAGGGCGCGGATGCACGCCGCCAGACAACGAATGAACTCGCTGGCTCTTCGGGCGGCACGCTTGATACCGCGCCCGTTTTGCGCGTGTTCCTCAGAAGTGGTTGTGACGAACTTGAGTTAGCTGTTGGCTTTTAGCTTGTCGAAATCGGTGAAGGTTCGGCTTTCGTTGGCGAGACGTTCGAGTAGCGGCGCCGGGCTCCATAGATCTGGGCCGTGTATTTTCTCGAGTTCGCGGATGCGCGTCAATACGTTAGCGAGTCCGACCGTATCCGCATAAAACATGGGGCCGCCTCGCCAGGCGGGAAGGCCGTATCCATAGATATAGGTGATGTCGATGTCCACCGCACGTAGTGCGATGCCGTCTTCCAATATCCGCGCACCTTCGTTCACCAGCGCGTAGATGCAGCGGTCTACGATCTCTTCGTCGAGAATCGTGCGGCGCTGGACGCCGACTTCGCGGGCGGCCTTTTCGGCTAGTGCGGCTAGCTCGGGATCGGGCGATGATTTGCGATCCGCATCGTAGAGCGACCAGCCGCGACCCGATTTTTGTCCAAACCGGCGGAGTTCGCAGAGTATGTCCGGAAGGCGAGGCCGGCGCACTCCCGGCTTTTCAAAACGCGCGAATTCCTTGCGGATCGCCCAGCCGATATCGAGACCCGCCATATCGTCCATAGCAAGCGGGCCCATGGCCATGCCGAAATCGTAGAGAGCCTGATTCACTTGCTCGACCGAAGCGCCTTCTTCGACCAGAAATTGGGCTTCGCGAAGATAGGGGCCGACCATGCGGTTGCCGATAAAGCCGGGGCAATTTCCGGCAAGCACGGCGATCTTGCCAAGTTTTTTGCCGAGGGCCATGGCGGTGGCGATCACACGCGGGGCAGTTTCGCGGCCGCGCACCACTTCGAGCAGCCGCATGACATGCGCCGGACTGAAGAAGTGCGTGCCGACGACCATCTCCGGGCGGCCGGTGGCGGCGGCGATCTCATCGATATTCAGACTCGACGTATTCGAAGCGAGGATACAGCCCGGCTTTGCGATTCTGCCGATTTCGGCAAAGACCTGTTTCTTGACCGAGGTGTTTTCAAACACTGCTTCGACGATGATGTCCGCCTGATCGAAGCCATCGTAGGTCAATTGAGGAGTAATCCGCGAAAGCCGTTGCTCCACATCGGCCGAGGAGATCCGCCCTTTAGCGGCTGTCTTTGCATAGTTGCCGCGGATGGTGCTCATGCCGCGCCCGAGCGCGTCGGCAGCGGTCTCCTTGACGATCACCGGAATGCCGGCGTTTGCGAAGGTCATGGCAATGCCGCCGCCCATGGTCCCAGCTCCGATTACGGCGGCGCGGGCGATTTCGGCGGGTTGCACGTCTTTGGGCAAACCGGGAACTTTCGCCACGGTGCGTTCCCCGAAGAAAGCATGAATAAGGGCGCGCGATTGGGACGAATAGAGACATTGATCGAAGAGTTCGGCTTCGCGGCGGCAGCCTTCGTCGAAGGGCAGGCGCGTAGCGGCTTCGACGGCATCGATGGCGGCCAATGGAGCGGTCATGCCGCGCGCCAGCTTACGAGTTTTCTCGCGGGCAAAGCCAAAGAGTGGCGCAGGCGCGTTAGCAAGCTTTTCATTGCGATCGCGAGTCTTGCGCACGGGCATCGCTGCGATTTCCCGGGCGAAGGAGATCGCGCCTTCGAGCAGGCTGCCTTCGATGAGACGATCCGCGATTCCCAGATCCAACGCTTCTGGCGCAGAAATGGGTTGACCGCCCGCACACATCTCAAGCGCTTTCGCAATGCCGGCGAGCCGGGGCAGCCGCTGCGTACCGCCAGCTCCGGGAATTAAACCGAGTTTTACTTCGGGCTGGCCAACCTGGGCATCGGGCGCAATCACACGATAGTGCCCGGCCATCGCGGTTTCGAGACCGCCGCCAAAGGCCGTTCCATGAATCGCCATGACAACGGGCCTAGGGCAATCCTCGATCGCGTTCAGGAATGGATGAAGGCTGATACGCGGCCGCTCGCCGGAAACGATCTTCGCGAATTCGCGGATATCGGCGCCGGCAATGAAAGTTTGGCCCGCACCGATCACGACAATGGCATGTACATGCGAATCTCCGGCCGCCTGGTGGAGAAGCGCTTCGATGCCTTCGGGAACGCCGGGACTGAGGGCGTTTACGGGCGGGTTATCGATGGTGATGACGGCGATGTCGTCCTGCCGCGCGAGATGCACTAAATCGGCCATGACAGTTTTACGCGTTTCCTTCTTATGATGACAACATGCGGGAAGCTGTAATTGTCGCCAGTTCGCGCACGGGCCTGGCGAAATCGTTTCGCGGATCTTTCAATATGACCCGACCGGAGGATTTGGCGGCGCATTGTATTCGGGATGTGCTGCGGAAGACGCCCGGGCTCGATCCGGCCGAAATAACGGATGTGATTTTCGGCTGCGCGCAACCGCACGGGCCGCAAGGAATGAATATTGCGCGGCGAACCGCCCTGCTGGCCGGTTTACCGGCTTCTGTCGCCGGCGTCACTGTCAATCGGTTTTGCGCTTCCGGATTACAAGCGATCGCCATGGCCGCCCATTCCATCGCTCAGGAAGGTGTGGACGCCATTATGGCCGGCGGGGTCGAGAGCATCAGCACCGTGGAACGCAGCGTGGACCCGCATCCGGCGCTCGCGAAGGACTATCCGGGTCTCCTTATGGAGATGGGAGTGACTGCGGAAGTGGTTGCGCGGCGCCATGGGGTCAGCCGCCAGGCCCAGGACGAATATGCGCTGGCAAGCCAGCAACGCACAGCGCGGGCCCAGCGGGAGGGCTTTTTCGACGAAGAGATAGCGCCGATCCGCGTCACGATGAAAACGCAGGAGGGCACGCGCGAGGTCACCTGCGACCGCGACGAATGCAACAGGCCGGATACGTCGCTCGAAGGCCTAGCGGGGCTCAAGCCGGTCTTCGATCCGATGGGCTCGGTGACGGCGGGGAATGCTTCGCAGCTTTCGGATGGGTCGTCGGCCACCTTACTAATGTCACGCAAGCGGGCCGATGCCCTACGTATCCCTTACAAGTTGCTGTTTAGGGGCTTTACAGTTGCCGGTTGCGAGCCGGATGAAATGGGTATTGGGCCGGTATTTGCGGTGCCGAAACTTCTCCAGAAACACAGTTTGCCTAGTTCGGCGATCGATTTATGGGAGTTGAACGAAGCCTTTGCAGTGCAGGTGGTCTACTGCCGGGACCGGCTAGGGCTTCCGATGGACAAGTTGAACGTGAATGGCGGATCGATTTCGATTGGCCATCCGTTTGGCATGACCGGTTCGCGGCTGGTAGGCACTCTTGCGAATGAAATGGGGCGACGAAAAGGGGTCCGGTTTGGCGTAGTGACCATGTGCGTGGGAGGGGGGCAAGGGGCGGCGGGATTGTTTGAATCCGTTTAAAGGGAAGCCCTTACCAAAAACGAAAGCAAATCAAAAAACAATATGAGTTTTTGTATGCTTTCGTTTTGTTGCTTTTTCCCTTGACAGCGCTTTTCAGGAGCGTTTAGAATTCAGCCAAAGCCGTAATATGCCGATCGGGTTACGCGGTCCCGCCTGTACTCGCGAAAGGAAGTCAATTCTCATGAGGAATCTCACAATGTTTTCGTGTTTTCGAAGCATTCGCGCGCTGTCCCAAATGGCGGCGTTTGCGTTGTTGTTGTTATTGTTTCTGACGCTGCCGGCGCGCAGCCAGGAAGTGACGGCACAGATCAATGGGGTCGTTACGGACCCGAGTGGCGCAGCGGTTGCAAATGCCAAGGTGACGGCCAAGGATCTGGATCGCGGCACGATATGGCCGGCAACGACCAACAATGACGGATACTATACGATGCCGCGATTGCCGATCGGAAATTATGAAGTGCGGGTGGAAAACCCCGGCTTCCAGGCGGCAGTGCAGTCGCCTGTGCAATTGCAGTTGAACCAGATTGCAAAGATCGATTTCCAGCTTAAAGTCGGCAACGTGAGTGAGACGGTGGAGGTAACCTCAGCGGCGCCGGTGCTGCAGACGCAGTCGACGCAATTGGGAACGATTATCGACTCGCGGACGAATACGGCACTGCCATTGGCAACGCGCAACTATGTGCAATTGACGCTGCTGTCACCGGGCGCGGTCCATCCCAATCCGAGCGGTTTCCAGAGCGGCCAGACAACAGGCCAAAGCGCGCGGCCTTACATCAATGGCAATCGCGAGCAAACTAATAACTTCCTCCTGGATGGGATCGATAATAACCAGGTTTCCGATAACACGGTTGGCTATGCGCCGAGTCCCGATGCCATTCAAGAATTCAACCTGATTACGAATAACGCGTCGGCGGAATTCGGGAACTTCATGGGCGGGATTATCAGCACGTCGATCAAAGCGGGAAGCAACCAGTTTCACGGCAACATATTTGAATTTTTCCGCAACGACAAACTGAATGCTAACCAATGGCAGAACAACCTGACAGGGGTCAAGAAGCCAATCGTGCGTTGGAACAATTTTGGCGGCACCCTGGGCGGGCCGATCGTGCGGAATAAACTCTTTTTCTTCGCCGATTATCAAGGCGAGCGCCTCGTCGTCCCAAGCTCTGCAAACTTCTCTGTATTGACGCCGCTCGAGCGTACCGGCGACTTTTCGCAGTTGCTCGGCACAAAGCAACTTAAAGATCCGGTGACCGGGACGCCATATCTAAATAACATGATTCCGAAGAGTCAGTTGAGCCCTGCGGCGCTGAATATCGTGAACTCCTCTTATTACCCGCTCCCGGCCACCAGTGCGCTTTCAAACAACCAGACGACGCTCAATAGCGCGCGCACGACGGCAGATCAGGGGGACGCAAGAATCGACTGGTCGGCGAGCGATAAAGATCACGTTTTCGGCCGCTACTCACAAAGCGAGCTCGATTTCCCAACGCTTCGCAGCCAGGCTCTGCTTTACAACTCCTTCAACACTAACCCAACTAAGAGCGGAGTAATTGACTGGACACGGAGCGTGGGGCCGACCTTCGTGAACGATTTCCGGTTTGGTGTGAATTACGTGCTCATCAATAACGGCACAGCAGATACGACGTTGCCCAATCTCAATTCTCAATTTGGGATTCCGGGCGTACCTCTTTCACAACTAGCTGGCATTACGTTCACCGCTAACAGTAACATCTCAAACTTCGGCGCCTCAAACGTTTATCAACTGTTCGCCGATACGGTCATCCAATATGGCGATACCGCCATCTGGTCGAAGGGATCGCACAATCTGAAGATGGGATTCACCGGATATCGCCAGCGCATTAACACGTTTTACTCGGGCAACAACGGGCTGAACGGAACGTTTGCGTTCGATGGACATTTCAGCGGACGAGCAGAGAGCGATTTCCTATTAGGGCTGCCCGCCACAATTGGAACCGGTACAAGCGGCGGTACGTGGGGACAGCGCGCTAACATTTTCGGCGCGTATATCCAGGACGACTGGCATGTCTCGAGCAACCTCACCCTGAACCTGGGCGTCCGGTACGAAATTCACACGCCTTGGGTTGAAGTGAAAGACCGGCAAACGAATTTCGGACTGTTTTCGGGTGCAGTCGAAATTCCTGGACAGAACGGCAATTCGCGCGCGTTGTACAACACCTACAACGGAATCGGCAACTATCAACCGCGTATCGGCTTCGCCTACACCCCGGGCGGCGGAAAAACGGTGATCCGCGGAGCTTACACGCTTTCCACCTATCTGGAAGGCACCGGAACGAACTTACGCCCCACTATTAACCCGCCGTTTTCATCGGAACACAATGCCGACTACCAGAACTTGAGTTTCCCGACAACCACGCTGGACGGTGGGTATTTGCCGATCAATGCAAGCGGAACCTGCACGACGGACCTATTGCTCGCCAACTCACCTTCTTGCTTAAAGGCGGTGACGTTACGTGTTTGGGATCCCAACGTGATGCCGGCGATTTCCAATCAGTGGAACTTCACGATTCAGCGGCAAATGGGTAGCACTACGACGGTGCAATTGGGCTACGTGGGACAAAGAACGACACACCTGATGGTGGCAACGCCGTATTTCCAAAACCGGCGGCTTCCTGATGGCACCGTACAAGCCAGTCCTTACCTGGCGGGCAATCCGGGACTGGTCAGCCAAATCGGCCAGATCTCGGGTACATCGTCGAGTGGAAACCAATCTTACAATGCGTTGCAGGCCGTCTTCCAGAAGAGGCTTTCCCAAGGACTGCAATTCCAGGCGAATTATACCTACTCGCACTGTATGTCCGATTCGATCGGCTACTACGGCAGTGGTTCCCAGTCGGCTCCCCAATCCGCGTACGTACAGGATCTATACAATCGCGCAGCAGAATGGGGTCCCTGCTTTTATGATGTAAAGAGCGCGTTCAGCGGGTACGTTACCTACGACCTTCCCTTTGGCCGAAACAGGCACTTTGGCAAGAATATGAACAAGGTCGTCGACGGATTTGTCGGCGGTTGGCAGGTCAACGCGCTGGCCTCTTTCCATACTGGTTTCCCGTTGACCGTGACCGCTCCGGTTTCCTCCGGAGTTCGGGCTCGGTCGGAACGGGCCAATTGCCTAGCAGCTCCGATAATTAACGGTCATCAAAACAATACCGCGGCGGCCGGCGGCGGTTATTTGTGGTTCGACCCGACTACATTTGCTGCACCCGCCGCGAATACATTTGGAACTTGCGGTAATGGAATCGTTCGCGGACCGGGGCTACATACGGTTGACTTGAGTGTCTCCAAGAACTTCAACTTTACAGAGCATCAACGGCTTGAAGTTCGCGGCGAGTTCATCAATCTCACCAACACTCCTATCCTCAACGCACCGGGACGGTCGATCGGCTCAAACTTAGGAATCATTACTTCTTCGCAGGGCGCGCGCAATGTGCAACTCGCGATGAAGTACAATTTCTGACCCGAAGAGGTTAGAGGTTAGTCTCAAAGGCCAGCCCTTGCGGGCTGGCCTTATTTTTTGCTCTAGCAAATTCCGGAGTTTGAAACTATTTCTGATCGATGCATGTGTACCTACGAACGGGGTACACTTAAGGTGACGAGACGTGAATGGATCGGATGCGGAATTCGATTGGGATGATGCAAATGTCGGACATCTGGCACGCCATCATGTCACGCCAGAGGAGGCTGAGCAGGTAATTTTAGGACACCCACTCGACTTAGGTATGCAGATTATTGAAGGAGAAGACAGGTTCGTCAATCTCGGATCCACCCAGCGGGGACGAATTCTTCTAGTGGTAACCACTTGGCGGCAAGAACGCGTACGCGTGGTCACGGCATTTGAGCCCATCAAGCGGCTCGTTCAGTTCTATTACCAGGAAAGAGGGCGTTGATCGATGTCAACCAGCAAATTGCCGCGTTTCAAGAATGAAGCCGAAGAGGCCGAGTGGTGGGCGAAAAACCAGGATTTCATCTTGCAGCAATTCGAAAAGGTGAAGGCGGCACGCAAGATTGGAAAGGGAACGGTTGCACGGATTGCCGGTGAGCGCGCGGCTCAATCGGGACCATCTCCAACCATAACAATCCGTCTCGCCGAGGATGATTTAATCCGAGCACGCACACTCGCAGCCCGGCGAGGACTACGCTACCAGACGTACCTTAAAATGCTGATTCATCAGGCGCTGGATTCCGAGGAGAAGCGAGCGGGGCGGCAGTAAAACCGGCGGGTTTGACGATCTTGTTCTTCGCAGATTGCGGAAAAGGCCGCCGATTGCTGACGCGCGCGTTCTTTACCTGCTGGTAGACGTTTGCACGACGTAATATGGCGTCTGCGCCAGCGGATCCAGTTGGAACCAACCGCCGTTTGCGTCGTTTAAGACTTCGAAGTAGTACATCAGGTCATAGTCGCCGGAAATGTCGCTACCGGGAATCACGAAATCTTCGCCGGGCGCTTTCTCGATAGTCTTGAATTTCTCCAATTGATTGAGCGCGCGGTAATGGAGGCGGACGGCGCGGACGTGCGCACCGGTAACTTGAAGCTGCAAGGTAAGCGGCTGGCCGGGTTGCGCGTGGGCCGGCATGTCGTGATGAAAGACGGGGTGCGCCAGCGCTTTGGGCGCCGGCGGGACGGGAGCCGGCTTGCCGCCGCGCACGACGATGCCGCTGATGGACCAATCGCCAGCGGGCATTGGGATTTCCAGACGGCCGTTGGATGCAGTGAGCTTCAATTCTGCAATGCTGTGGTCCGGATGGAGCAGCGCGACGCGATACTCGCCGGGCGCTACTTTTACGCCGAATTTTTGCGGACCGGAGCCGCGAATGAAATCGCGGAATAAGACATCGTGCGGCAGGTCTTTCGGATCTTTCGCGACGGCTCGGACTTCCAGATAGGGCGTGAGCGGAATCGGAGATTCTTCGCGCTTCGCTTCCTCCAGCCATCCATAGCCTTTTTGCTCGCCAAAGCGGGTTGCGGCATCGACCGGCTCAAAGCGCGGAGCCACATTATTCGCGAGCACATAGTTGTTAGCGCGATAGGCTGCCGGACTCCGCTCGTGTTTCACCGGGCCGCCGAAATCGAACCCGGCGGTGAAAGCGCCGAACCGGTCCAGAATCGCCTTGCGCTCGCGGACGATCTCCACATCCTCGCGGACATAAGGCAGCTTGTCTTTCCAATCGCCCTTGTCGTCGGGACCGAACGACATTTCCGCGGGGTAGAGGCCATCGGTCAGTGACGAGAGCTTTTGCCAAATCGCGAGACCGGCCGCGACTTCCTGGCCGGCCTGTCGAAGGCTGGCTGCATCGGCAGTATGGTCGAACAACTCGAGATGATAAGCGACCAACTGCTTTTGCGCGTGATAGCGGGCCATGAGAGCGAGGACGCGCAGATCGGGTTCGGTAGAGAGCCACTCGGCGCCGGCCTTTACATGCGGTTTCGCCCGATCCAATGCGGCTTCGACAGCCGCAGCCAGCGCATTGAACCGCTGCGCCGTTTCAGGCGCCGTTTGTTTGGCCGAAGCAACGGCATTCAGCCGATTTTTCACTGCCTCGGGGATGGACGCGACGTATTGCCAATCGCTCGGCAAAATGCCGCGATAGGAATCGATCAGCCCGCCGGGATTGATCTCCGGCCAGATGTACATGTTCGGGTCGGCCAAATGCACGGCGACAATTTCCGGGATGATCTGGCTGGCGTTCTCGTACGCTTGCATGACGTCCTTGGCAGCGGCGCCGAAACGCGCTGTCATGTCGGTCATCCATGCGGACTCTGGCGTCTCTGGGTTGTAGCTGAGGCGTCCCCATAATCGGTAGAACAGCCAATACCGCTGGAATTCCCATTTCCAGGAGACACGCTGCTGCTGGCCGCTAGCGAAGATGCCCCATTCGCCGGGAGCATTTCCAAAGCCTTTTTGGGCAAGGGGCGGATCGATCTCAAAGCCCTCGGCGCCACCTAGTCCGAACGTGGAAACGGCCCTTTTGACGTAGCTCGGGCTGCCCCAGAGCAGAAGGCGATTCGAGCCGAGCGCCCATAGCTCCCAATAGAACTGATACGGCCGCGAATTTTTTAGAAAATCGAGATAGCTGTAACCCGGATATGTGGCGGCCGGTTGGTAGGGGCGGCCAATATCCTCGGCCCAATATTTTGAGGAAAGGCGCGCGGTGATGCCGGCTTCCGATGCTACTTTGAGCATGCCCGCCGCCATGCCCCAGCCACGCAGATCGAGCATCACGGGACGGCCCGCGTCGTGAATGGCGCGAAACACATAGTTGCGATAGAAGTCGACTTGCTGATCGTTCGGGATTCCAGATTCGTTATTGGTCCTCATCTGCACGCTGACAATCGCCGGGCATAATTGGAGGACCTTCTTGAGCGCCGCGTAGCTGTAAGGTCCGATGTTTTCGCGCGTCAGGCCTTCCGTCATGGGAATCATGGGCGGCTTGCGATAGCTCTGAATGTTGTGCTCCCAAACGCCGAGCGTGAAGTCGATGCCGTGATCGGCGGCGGCTTGCGAAATGAACTGGAGCATCTCGAAGTTCTTTTGGCGCTGCCCGGCGGAAAGATTGCGCGCGCGAACACCAGGAAATTCCGGGATATCGACCCAGAACGGATACGGCGGAGCGAGATAGTCGGTCTGGTGCGCGAAGACAAGATTAAAGCGATTGAAACGGTCGCGAGCCAGAGTGGCGAAAAAGTCGTTCCAATAATCGCGCGAGTAGTACCAGTTGCGCTCCAGATCCGCGTTGTGGATGAAGACGCGAATGCCGCGCATGGCGACGTGCGGTGACTCTTTGCGATCAGTGAGGCGGCCATCGCGGCGAATTTGTGCGGCGGCTTCGAGCAGGCCATACATCAAACCACGCGTATCATTTGCCACGACGCGGTTACCAGATAGTTCATAGCCTTCCGCAGGTGTAGAGCCCGGGCGGACTTGGGCGTCGAGCTGCAGATGAATGCCGCGCTCATGGATGGCGCGAGCCAGCTCAGCCTCGCCAAACTCCTTCGGGCCAGCGCACAAAGGAATGCAAGCGGCGAGCAAAGCAGCTGTTCTAAACGTTACGGATGACACCCCACAAGCATATTCGTTCGCAAGTTTTATGTAAAGTTTTTAAGAATTCCAAACGATTCGAAATTTGCTAGATTAGCTAAGCAAGTGCCCAACAAACCTACGGCGAAACAACCCAGCCCACCGAAAACTATACCGAAAAAGGCAACCCTCCAGAAGACAACGCCGACGATGCGCGATGTCGCGCGCCTGGCGAACGTGTCGGTGGCAACCGTATCGGCAGTCGTCAACGGATCGGCGGTAGTGAGCGCCCAACGGGCTGCACGCGTGAAAAAAGCCATGGAGGCGCTCGATTATCACGCGGACCAGATCGCCCGAGGCCTCAAAACGGGCCGTACGCGAGTGGTCGGAGTGGTGATTCCCGATATTACGAATCCTTTCTATCCGGAAGTGATTTTGGGGGCCGAGGAGGTGGCCGGCCTGGCGCGTTATTCGGTCATTCTCTGCAATGCCAATGAAGACACTGCGCAAGAGGAACGGCAGCTCAATGCTTTGTTTTCGCACCGCGTAGACGGTGTTTTGATCGCCTGTTCGAATCCTGCTGTTGCCGTGGACCGGCTGCTCCATCGGCGTTTTCCCATTGTTTGCTTCGACCGCATTCCGGAGGGTTTCCGGGGTGATGCCGCAGCGACCGACAATTTCGCCGGAGGATACGAGGCCACACGGCATCTGATCGAATTGGGGCACCGGCGTATTGCGATTCTGGCGGGCAGGACGGAGCTCTCGACACATTCCGGACGGATGGAAGGTTTTCGCAAGGCAATGCAGGAGGCGCAACTTCCGGTGCTCGACGAATATTGCCGGACCGGCGGAATGCAGGCGGAGACGGGTTATCGCTTCGGCCGGGCGATGGTACGACTGGCTACACCACCGAGCGCGGTGTTTTGCAGCAACAACAAAGTGCTGCTCGGATTTATGCGCGCTCTGGCCGAGGCCGGCGTGGAATGCCCAGCCGATATCAGTGTGGTGGGTTTCGACGATTTTACGTGGACTGAAAACTTTCATCCGCCGTTGACGGTGGTGTACCAACCGGCACGGGAATTGGGCCGGCAAGCGATGCATTTATTGCTTTCGCGGATCGAGGGCGGCGCGGCGGCGGCCGAGTGCCAGCGCGTACAACTGCGGCCGGAACTGCATGTGCGGCAATCGACGGCGCGGTTTGAAGAGGCGGGGCGACCGGGGCAGATTGCGGCGCCGGGATACGAGCGAAGCTTCTAAACGTTTCGATTTTTTCTTGCTTTACCGCTTCCCCTGAGATACAACTTAACTCAAGGGGGCTTGTGAGCCGCATTCGTTACGCTATTCTGCCCGCGCTTTTTCTGTGCGCTGCGCCGTTATTTCCACAGGCTACGGCTGTCGTCCAAATTACCGGTTCGGTGGCCGACGCAAGCGGCGGCGCCGTGGCCGCCGCCAAAGTTACCGCCACGCAGACCTCGACCGGCTTTTCCCGCGAGACAACCAGCGGAACCGACGGCAGCTATTTGCTGAGCAACCTTCCCATCGGTCCATACCGGCTGGAAGCCAGCGCGGCGGGGTTCAAATCCTACACGCGAGACGGAATCGTTCTTCAGGTCAACACAAATCCGACGATCAACGTGGTCCTCGAAGTGGGAGCGCTAACGCAATCGGTGGAAGTGCGCGCGGCGGCCGAGATGGCCGAGACACAGACGAGCGGCATTTCACAAGTGATCGATCAACGGCGTGTGGTCGATCTTCCGCTGAACGGCCGGGAGCCCACGCAACTCGTGCTGCTCTCGGGCGCCGCGGTGGTTTCGCCGCCTAGTGATCTGAAAAGTAGTAAGAACTATCCGTCTTCGACATCGATTTCAGTCGCCGGGGGACAGGCGAACGGAACTTATTACCTGCTGGACGGTGCGGACCACAACGATGCCTTTGGAGCGATCAATTTGCCGGTTCCCTTCCCCGATGCGCTGCAAGAATTCAGTGTGCAGACCAATTCGATTCCGGCCACATACGGCGTACGCGCCGGCGGTGTGGTAAATATCGTGACGGCCTCGGGATCGAACGCATTTCACGGCAGCGCCTTTGAATTCTTGCGTAACGGCGCGACCAACGCGCGGAACTTTTTCGCCTCCAGCGTGGATCAACTCAAGCGCAACCAGTTTGGCGGCACATTGGGCGGGCCGATTGTCCGCAACAAGCTGTTCTTCTTTGGCGGCTACCAAGGCACCATTATCCGCACGGCGCCACCGACTACGACATCGTTCGTACCCAATCAGCAGGTTTTAGCTGGCGATTTCAGCACGCTCGCTTCAAGCGCCTGCAGCAGCGTGCGCGCCATCAATGATCCCCTGACGGGCAATCAGTTCCCGGGCAATCACATTCCGGTTTCACGATACAGCCAGCAGGCCTTGAATGTGCTGAAGTACATTCCTGTCAGCAACGATCCGTGTGGAAAGACCCTTTACTCGGTACCGAACAATTCTACGGAAAATCAGTATCTCGGGAGAGCGGACTGGATTCAGTCGCAGCGCCATTCGCTATTTGGGCGCTACTTCTATGCCGGGGCGGACAATCCGGCGGCGTTCAATAACAACCTGCTGCTTACCACGCGGCCGGGAACGATAGACGCGGTGCAATCGGCGGTGCTGGGCGACACGTTTTCTTTTTCGCCGAATGCGACCAATGCATTTCACGTGACATGGACGCGTGAGCGGGTCAATCGCGGAGGCGCCGATAATCTCCCGAGTATCTCCAGTCTCGGGCTGAACGTCGCGCCTTCGCCGGGCAATTTCCCACAGATTTCCGTAAACGGTTTCTTCAGCACGTTCTGTGGCACCTGCTCGAAGGCGAGCGTGTATTCGGGGAGCAAGCAGTTCGCGGACGATTTTTCGTTCATCAAAGGCCGCCACCAGGTTTCTATTGGGGGCGAATGGATCCGCCGCGACCTCGACTATCACACCTCAACCCAGCAGGATCCCGCCTTCAGCTTCAATGGGCAGATCACGGGCTCCGGCCTCAGCGACCTGCTCCTCGGGCTGCCCAGCTCGTTTACGCAAGGCAATCTAACGCAAGTGCAAATGATCCAGAACTATATCGGCCTGTACGCCACCGATAAGATCCGGCTGAATTCGCGCGTTAGTTTGAATCTGGGAGTGCGTTGGGAGCCGTATCTTCCGGTTTATGACACAACCGGACGGGCCACACATTTCGAACTGAGCTCCTATCTGGCAGGCGCACATACTAAGGTCTTTCAGAATGCTCCTCCAGGCGTAACTTTTCCTGGCGATCCCGGGTTCCCACAAGGCGGCACCCACCGGCGCCTGGCCAACTTTGGACCCCGCGTGGGGTTGGTCTGGGACCTCGGCGGCAATGGCCGGACGGTGATACGCACCGGCTATGGCATACTCTACGACATTTCTCCCATGCAGTACTACGACCGGTTCGGCTTCGGACCGCCTTGGGCGAGCGCGATTACGTTGAACAATCCTGCCGGCGGTTTGGGCAATCCATATCTCACTTATCCGGGCGGCAATCCGTTTCCTCAACCGGTGCCGCCGCCCGCGGATGTCGTTTTCCCGAGCGCGGCACAATGGGTGAATTTTCCGTTGAACGTTCGCGTCCCTTACTTACAGCAATGGAATTTCAACTTGCAGCAACAGGTAGGCGCAAGCTGGCTCATTTCGGCAAGCTATTTGGGAAACAAGGGAACGCATCAATGGATAACCACTCAATTAGATCCGGCCGTCTACATCCCGGGCAGTTCCACTCTCGGCAATACGAATAACCGCCGTATCCTGTATCTGCTGAACCCGGCGGCCGGAGCCGCATTCAGCAGTATGGTGCAGGTGGATGATGGCAGTAACGCCTCTTATAACGCTCTGCTCCTTTCGGCAAACCATCGACTCGATAAACATTTCAGTGTGCTGGCAAATTATACGTGGTCGCACTGCATCAATGATGGGGATGTACAGTCAGAAATCACTGGTGGTTATCAGGATCCGAACAACCGAGCGGGCAGCCATGGAAACTGCTATACCGATATACGCCAGCTTTTCAATTTGTCACTGGTGGCCGATGCGCCGCATTTCCGCGGAAATTTGATTAAACGCCTAGCTGCCGATTGGGAGCTATCGGCGATTGCGACCAAGCGAACCGGCTTCTGGATAACGCCAGGCACGGGAATTGACAGTTCGCTGACAGGCGTCGGCGCAGACCGGCCGGATGTGGTCGGCAATCCGATACTCGCGAACCCAACGCTTGGCGAGTGGTTCAATACGGCAGCCTTCGCGCGAAACGCAGCCGGCACTTACGGGAATGCGGCGCGCGGTTCTCTTGAGGGCCCAGGCAGCTTCAATATGGATCTTTCGCTGATGCGGCGTATCGTTATTCGCGAAGGGCAGTATTTCCAGATTCGGGCGGAGGCGTTCAACGTATTAAATCACCCGAGTTTTCAAAACCCCGGGACGACACAGTCCAGCCAGAATTTCGGGCGCATTCTGTCTGCATACGATCCGCGGATCTTTCAATTCGCGTTGAAGTTTGTGTTTTGAAGAAGCCGCTAGCTGTCGGCTTTTAGCGATACGGGCGCAGCTTCCTCTTCGACGTTATAGCGGGAGCGGGAGCGGCGATCGCGCGCACTGCCTGGCCATTCGAGGCGCAGATCCTGGCAGACTTCATCGAGCATCGCTACGGTAGCTACCTTCTGCTCCATCGCAAACGCCGTAACGAGAAGGTTGTCACAAATCAGATTGATGACGCGAGGAATGCCCCGGGAGCGTTTGTAGATTTCTTCGAGGACCTGTGGCGGGAAGACCGTCTGGTTCGGCATGCCCGCGCGCGCCATGCGGCTCTCGACGTAAGCGCTCGCTTCTGCCGGCTCCAACGGATCGAGCGAACAACGTAGAACGATTCGTTGTTTCAATTGGCGGAGGTTAGGCGCATCCAGCTTGCGGTCTAACTCCGGCTGGCCGGCGAGAATGATCTGCAACAGCTTGCCGCCACGATTTTCGAGATTGCCCAGCAGACGAATTTCCTCGAGCACATCCCACTCGAGATTGTGCGCTTCGTCCACAATGAGCACGCATGTCCTCCCACGCTCGGCTTGTTGGAGCAGCAGATTGTTTAACGCGAACAGTATGTCGGTCTTCGATTTCCGGTCGCAATCCAGATCGAAATCGAAGGCCATCATTTCGAAGAACTGCTCGGGATCAAGCCGGGAATTGAAGATAAAAGCGAATTCCGTCCGGACGGTATCCAAATAGTCCCGCAGGCACTCGAGCATAGTAGTTTTGCCTGTGCCCACTTCGCCGGTGAGGACAATAAAGCCCTTACGGCTCTGGACGCCGTAGATGAGGTTCGCCAAGGCCTCCTCATGTTGGGGGCTGCGGTATAAAAATTCCGGATCAGGACTGATATTAAAGGGGTTATCCGTGAACCCGAAATAGGCGTTATATATGGCGCGCTGCATGGTTAAGGGTTCAGGTGGAAAGATGTCCCAGCTTCTATCATACTCACCTAGAAACATCGGCACTTTGAGGGCCGAACTTTCGGGTTTCTAGGCCAACGGAACGCTATACGAGTTCGAATTTGACCCAGCCGGGAAGCGTAGAAGGCTGTCCGTTCTCAAATACGATGCGCCTTGTCTTGGGAAACGGCACGTTCTCGCGCACCGATCTGGCGATAGGGGGAATGGCGCGGAGAATCTTGCGATAGGCTTCGTAGCCGGTATCCAAGAATGCCGTTTTGCTGAGGAAACCATTCCCCCAGCCGAGGCATAGCAGGCAGGTGGAGGCGGCGCCGCGCGCCTGTTCCAATTCGCCCTTCAGCTTATCCACCGCTGCACCGAGCGCGGGAAGGTTCGCGGTACGCGCATAATTCGCCTGTAACTCGAGTTGCGCGGCCGCATACTGATTGGCCGCCGTCGTGAGCGTTGTCACGTCCAGGGCATTGCGCCAACCGAGGGCCTTCGTTATCTCCGGCTCGCGCAGAAACTGACGTTCTTCGAAACCGCCGCTGAACTCGGTTCCGGGTACGGCCATTTCCGCAAACGTGGGAGTGGAATCCGCTACACGCGCCGGAGGGACGCTGCCGCGGCCCGCCACTTTCCAAACCAATTGCGGCTGGGCGGGCTGACGCGTATCGAGCGATGCGGTGCGCGTCAGAAAAATCTTGCAGGCCGAAGCAGGCGCGGGATCGCTATCGGCCAAACCGAACAATCGCATTTGAGAAGCTTGCGCACTTACCTCGGCGGCTTCGCCGGATCTGCGGGGCAGGCGTTCGCCTTCAATCGATGCCGCCACGCGATCGATTGTGGAAGCTGACCAGCGGCTGAACACCAGCCCGGTGCGCAACGCGCCTTTTAGAGCCGAAGCGGGCAAATACAAGCCGCGCTGATTGGCGGCGAACGTGGGAATGAACAGCAATTCCGAAGAGGCGGCATTCCAGATGGCCGTCGATTCCGGATTTTCGAAAGGGATTCTGCGCTGCGAGAAATTCTGCGCGAAACCGCCCCAGGAAGCGAAATCGAGTTTGGCGGCGCGGCGGAGTTGCGCGAGATATCCATCGAGACGGGGACCGCGCGCGAGCAGCTTGAAGATGCGGTTTTGATCGAGAACATTGACCTGGTCTTTCCAGACCATGTAATCGATCGGCGAGAGCTCACGGCCATCGCCCACGAGCAAGGGCGTGAGGGCGGTGACTTTATATTTCATAGTAAAGCTCGGGTTCGGGAGCCAAAGGCGAAGGCTCTTCCGCTTTTATTTCTTCTATTTCTTCTTGGATTTCTTGCTCGGCCGGCGCGGTCTCGAGGCGCGGCTCGATCACGGGCAGCCGCACGGTCAAAGCCAAACCGGAGCGATAGACCGGATGCGGGAAACCATCAGGAGCGACATCCACGGCGGTCCCGACCGGCTCTGTAGTAGCGGCA
>JAICIH010000046.1 GCA_025924475.1 Bryobacteraceae bacterium | reverse complement strand
CGTCCGGCGATCATTAAATGGAGCACGAGCCAGAGATCGCTATCCATGCCGATTGCGATACGTTTGCCGATGCGGCGCAGCTCGCGTACGGTGCTGCCCTCCACGCTCGCAAGGGGCGGCTGCGCGGTCCGAAGAAGAAACGGACTGTTCAGCCGGATGCGTTCGAGCGGCTGGCCGACGATACGAGGTTCCAGCGCGTCTATGTAAGCAGCGATATCGGGCAGCTCGGGCAACTTTCAGAGTAGCGGGCCGGCATTGCCTCGCGCGGAAGACGTCAGGCTCACTTGACGCAGTGGACGCGTTGGATGGAGCGGGCGCGGCCGGTGGCTTCGTCAGCGTCGATGACTACGCCGTGCAGTTCGATTCCGTGACGGGCGGCTTCCATTCTTCCGGCGAGTCCACTCAGGAAGCGTTTGATGATTGTTTCTTTTTCGACACCGATGACGGAATCGTAAGGGCCGGTCATGCCGGCGTCGGTCTGATAGGCCAGGCCGCCCGGAAGGATGCGTGCGTCGGCGGTGGGAATATGCGTGTGAGTGCCAATCATGGCGGTGGCGCGGCCGTCGAGATACCAGCCCATGGCGATTTTTTCGCTGGTCAATTCGGCGTGAAAGTCGACGAAGCGAATGCGGATGGCAGGATCGATCGAATTGAGGAGTTGGTCCGCTTTGCGGAACGGGCAATCGATGTTGCTCATATGCGCGCGGCCTTGCAGGTTCAGAATGGCATAGGGAATACCGGCGCGCGTTGTGCCGGTGAAGACGCCGGCGCCAGGAAGCCCATTGGGATAATTAGCGGGCCGCAGTAGGCGCGGCTGTTTATTCAGATACTCGAATATCTCGCGCTTGTCAAAGCTATGATTGCCGCCGGTGAGGACGTCGAGGCCGAGCGAGAACAGCTCTTCGGCGATGGGCGGCGTGATGCCGAATCCGCCGGCGCTATTTTCCGCGTTGGCGATGGCCAGATCGATCCGATGATGAGCGACCAGTTCCTTGAGGTTTTGCGCGACAATACTGCGTCCACCGGAGGCAAAGATATCGCCGATAAATAGGATCTTCATGGAAAGCGGAAAGCAGGAAAAGCGTTACTTGCGAGAGGTTCCCACTTAGCACCGTCATTGACCCCTAACAAAGCAAGGGGGGAATCCGCCGAGCGCTTTCAGGCTTCTCCATGGCTCCTTACGACACCGGAGCTTGCACACCAGCGCTTCATTCGAGCAGGACTCCATGACATTGACTATCGGATCAATTTTTAGGAGACCAAGCGGGACGCTCTCGCAGGCAACGCTTTGCATTCAGAATAGCAAAAAAATCACCTTACCTGGAGGCGCTCGGCAATTTCTTTTTCGCTGATTGCGCCTTCCTTGATGACGCGCCAATAGGGCTCTGTCACGTCGATGGTGGTAGGGCCCGGCCCGGCGCAAAGGCCGCCTTCGAGCACCAGATCGATACGGCCGTCCATGGCGGCAAACAGCTCGATTCCGCTGCACAGAGTGGGCTCGCCGGAAATGTTCGCGCTGGTGGCGATCAGGGCGTGGCCGATTTTTTCGATGATGGCGTTCAGGGCGGGCGATTTGGCCTGGCGCAAGGCGAGGCGGCCGGTATTGCCTGTGACTTTGAGCGGAACCTTGGCGGAGGCCGGGACGATCATGGTCAAAGGGCCCGGCCAGAAATGCCGCGCCAGAATGTAGAAGCGGCTATCCAAATCTTTGCCGAGGTCTTCGGCCATAAGGAGATCGGAGATGGCCAGCGGCAAGGAGCGGAGGGTGTCGCGGCCCTTGGAGGCATAGACGCGGCCGACGGCTTGCAGGTTCAATGGGTCGGCCACGAGCACGTAGAGCGCGTCGGTTGGCACACCGACTATGCGGCCGCGGGAAATTTCCTCGGCGGCGCGAGCAATCGCGGCAGGCTCCGGATTCTCGGAATTAATTTCGATTAAGTCTGTTGCCACTAGAGGGAATCAGTTTAGCGTTCACCGAGCGCCTCGGCAACCTGCACGGCCATCTCGTACCGCCCAAAAGGGGCGCTCAACTGCACGCCTTGCAGCATGGGGCGGACGCGCTGGGCCATCTCACGAGCGATGAGAATACCTTCGGCGCGCGCTTTATCGGCGCTGTCGGCGCGGCGCATGCGGTTCATGTATTCCTCGGGCACAGGCACACGCAGCTCATTGACCATGAATTCGGCATTTCGATAGCTGGTGAGCGGCCAGATGCCGGCGACGAACGGAATTTTGTACTGCTCGGTTTTTTTCAAATAGATCTCGAGAAGGTCCAGGTCGAAGACGGGTTGGGTGACGACATACTCCGCGCCGGCCTCGATTTTCCAGGCGAAGCGCCGCAGCTCTTCCTCCATATTCGGAGCGCCCGGATTGGCTCCGACGCCAATCAGAAGCGCAGTCTGCGAGCCAGTGGGGTTGCCTCCGATATCGAGACCCTGATTGAGCTGGTTGACAATGTTCGTCAGTCCGATGGAGTCGACGTCGAAGACCGCGGTGGCGTCCGGATAGGAGCCCATACGCGGCGGATCACCGGTGATGCAGATGAGATTGCGCACGCCGGTGGCGTGCGCGCCCAGCAGCTCGGATTGCATGCTGAGAATGTTGCGATCGCGGCAGCAGAAGTGGAGAACCGCTTCAATACCGGCGTGCTGTTGAATGAGCTGGCAGGTTACTTGGGCGCTGAGCCGGGCGCTGGCACGCGGTCCGTCGGGCACATTGATGCAGTCGATGCCATGTTCCTTGCAAAGCTTGGCGCCGGCGATTTCCTTGGAAGCGTCGATCCCGCGGGGTGGGAGGATTTCGACAAAGGCGACGAATTTGCCCGAGGCCAGGCTCTTGCCCAAAGCGGATTTCTGCTCGATGGAAATTTTCGGGAGTCGTTTGACCTGCGATTTCGGATCTTCGGCGGCCTCCACCGTCACAGTTCGCTGCTGTACCGGCTGCAAAGAGCGAACTTCGCTGCAGATCGTCTTGATGTGCTCCGGAGTGGTCCCGCAGCAGCCGCCAATGACACGCACCCCGGCTTGCAAATAACGGCGAGCGTATTGGGCCATGTACTCGGGCGAGCAGAGATAGATATTCCGGCCTTCTACTTTGGCGGGCAGGCCGGCATTCGGCATGGCGCTGAGGGGTTTGGCCGTGAGCGCCACCATCTTCTCGAGGGTGTCGAGTATGGCTTTCGGGCCGGCCGAGCAGTTTACGCCAATCACATCCACGGGCCACTCGTTCAGACTTCGAGTAAACGTTTCGGTGCTGGTTCCATCGCGCAAATTTCCATCGTCCTCGACGGTGACTTGCGCCACGATGATCATTTCGGGTCCGGCCGCTTCACGGGCGGCGAAAATGGCTTCGCGCAGCTCGCTCAAATCGTAAAACGTCTCGAGGACGAGCAGATCGATGCCTGCTTCGACCAGTGCATCGGCTTGCTCTTTGAAGGTCGTGCGAGCTTCAGCGAATGAAATCGGTCCGAGCGGCTCGATCGGGGCGCCTAGTGGACCGATCGCACCGGCAACGAAGGCGCGCTCGCCGGCGGCTTCGCGGGCCAATCGTACACCGGCCTGGTTGATGGCGCGGAGTTTTTCGCCAAACCCAAAGGCACTCAGCCGGATACGGTTGCCACCGAAAGTATTGGTTTCGAGTACTTCGGCGCCGGCCCGGACATATTCTTGATGTACTTCTTTAACTATTTGGGGAGCCGAGAGGTTCAGCTCATCGAAGCATCGGTTGATGAAAATGCCCTTGGCATACAGCATCGTACCCATGGCTCCGTCGGCCACGACGATCTTCGATTGCAGCTTGGAGCGGAATTCCGCGGCGCGGGATAGGGTTGTGGGTTCGACGGAAGTCATGGAAGAACCTTGCGAGATTCCCCAATTGTATCGTGCAGATGGAGGGTCACGGCGTCCCCTGGGGAGACGCCTAGAGCTTGGGCGGCGCTGCGGCCGTTCCTGGCGACTTCCAGGTAGCCGGAACTTCCGAGATAGGCGAAGAGGAGGTCCGGCGGCGCACCGCCAAAACTTTGGCGAAAGTCGCGAATGTGGTGCGGGCCGATGCGGAGTGAGAACGTTGCGGCAGGTGACCGGAAATTGGTGATGACATTTCCGAAATGATCGATGCTGAGGATTTTTCCCTGCGAGATACCGGGCTCTGTCTCGATCGGCTCTAAATCGGGGAGGCACTCGATGCGGTCGAGAAGGGGGCCAAGGTCCTGGGGGCTAGCGCTGCCGTTGGCGAGGGCGGCGGCGGATGGAGCGAAGATATCGCGGCCGTGGAACGTGCTAGAGGGGTTCGGAAGCCAAAGTTGGCGATTTGTGATTTCGCGGGCGGTGAAGGCAGCGTCGTGAGAGAGGCGCAGACTGAGCACACCGTTGTCGGGAGCGATGAAGAACTGCCGCTCGAATTCCACGAGCAATGGTTTGCGCGCCGTGCCGACACCGGGATCGACTACGACGACGTGAATTGTGCCGGGAGGGAAGAAGGGAGCGGCCTGGCTGATGGCATACGCGCCGGCATAAAGCGAAAAAGGCGGGATGTGGTGCGTGATGTCTACGATTGGGGCCCCGGGACAGCGGCTCAGGATGACGCCTTTCATGGTCCCGGTGTAATGGTCCTGAAGCCCAAAGTCGGTGGTCAGGGTGATGATGGGAGGCGTCATGCGTTGCTAAGATTGTAATGAAACCCACCTCACTAGACGCCGTTTTGCCGTATTTCGATCACAATGCGACCACCTTTCTTGCACCTGAAGTAGCCGAGGCGATGGCGGTTGCTTTACGCGAGGTGTATGGCAACGCATCGAGCATGCATCGGGCCGGGCAATCGGCACGGCAGCATCTTGAAAACTCGCGACGGACGGTGGCGGATTTTTTAGGCGCTTCCGCGAACGAAATCGTATTTACGAGCGGCGGAACGGAGGCGAACAATCTCGCGATTCTCGGGATGGTTCGCGGACTTGACGGTGCGCGCAAGCATGTGGTGACGACGCCAATCGAGCATCCGTCGGTTCTCGAGTGCGTCCGGCAGTTGGGTCGTGAAGGGGTGGACGTGAGTGTCGTCGACGCGTCGGCGATTGAGCAAAACTTACGCGACGATACCGTGCTGGTGTCCGTAATGCACGCAAACAACGAGACGGGCGCGATTCAGCCGGTGCGCCAAGTGGCTGCGGCAATCGAGCGGCGCCGCCAAGCCGGGCAGACGATTTATTTTCATTCGGACGGCGTGCAGGCGGCCGGAAAGATTCCCGTTAACGTTCGGGAACTGGGTGTGGATTTGTATTCGTTGAGTGCGCACAAGCTTTTTGCTCCTAAGGGCGTGGGTGCGCTCTATGTGCGCAAGGGAACGCCGCTGCGCGGGATTCAATATGGGGGCCGTCATGAACGCGAACGCCGCGCCGGAACGGAAAATGTCCCGGCGGCCATGGCATTTGCGCGCGCTGTGGAGCTTGTGGATGGAGCAGCCAATATAGATGTTCAGAAGCTGCGGGACGATTTTGAAGATGAGTTGGGAAAGCGGCTGCCCTGGATAGAAGTGAATGGCGCGGAAGCGGAAAGGTTGCCGAATACCAGCAATGTGCTGTTTCGCGGGATTTCGGGCGAGGCCCTGGTAATTGCGCTGGATCTGCAAAATATGGCCGTTTCTACCGGTGCGGCCTGCAGTAGTGGCTCCATCGAGCCTTCGCATGTTTTACTGGTCATGGGACGCAGCCGGGACGAAGCGCGTTCGAGTTTGCGATTTTCTTTCGGCCGCTACAACACGGCCGAGGAGGTTGAAGCGCTGGTGGAGGCTACAACGCGCGCCACAGAGAAATTGCGAAAGGAGGAGAAGCGCCTTGCCGGATAGTCCGGTTCGACCGATTGCTGTAGCGATGTCCGGCGGGGTGGATAGCTCCGTAGTGGCGGGTCTGTTGCAGCGCCAGGGCAATCCGGTAGTGGGGATGACGATGCAGCTTTGGAACCAGCGTCGGCTACCGGAATTGATTCCAGAGGGCGGCGCCGTGGGCCGCTGCTGCTCGCTCGACGATGTCTACGATGCGCGCTACGTGGCTTCGATACTCGGGATTCCGTATTACGTGGTGAACTTCGAAGAGCGCTTCGAGGAGCAAGTAGTAAAGCCGTTTGTCGAAGATTATCTTGCCGGGCGCACGCCGATTCCCTGCGCGCTGTGCAACAACTTCATCAAGTTCGATCAGTTTCTCGAAATGGCGGATGGCGTGGGAGCGGAGCAGATCGCTACCGGGCACTATGCGCGGCTCAGCTTCAATGCCGCGACAGGACGTTATGAGATGCGCACTAGTATGGATGCCAATAAGGACCAGACATATTTTCTTTTTGGTTTGACGCAGGCGCAACTGGCGCGCACGTTGTTTCCGCTGGGCGGCATGGCGAAGCCGCAGGTGCGCGAGCTGGCGAAGGAACTTGGTCTTCCGGTGGCCGAAAAAAACGATAGCCAGGAAATTTGTTTTGTTCCGGGCGGAGACTACGCGAATTTCATCCAAGCTTATCTGGCCGAGCAAGGCCGAGAGCTTCCAGACAGCGCGGGAGACATCGTGGACACGGCGGGACGGGTGGTGGGCACACATGCCGGAACACACCGTTTCACCATCGGGCAGCGGCGCGGCTTGGGTGTTGCGGCGGGTGAGCCGCTCTACGTGATCTCGACCGATCCCGCCAGCAGGCGTGTGCAGGTGGGCCGCGATCGCGAGCTAATGACAGAATCGCTGACGGCTAGCGGAGTAAATTGGCTCTCGATAGCTGCTCCGCGCGAGCCTCGCGGCGCACAGGTGAAAATCAGGAACAAGCACACTCCGGCGGAGGCGACACTGATGCCGACTGCCGATCCCGAGCGTGTGGAAGTACGCTTCCGGCAGCCGCAGCGCGCCGTGACGCCGGGGCAGGCCGCGGTCTTCTACGATGGCGATCTGGTGCTTGGCGGCGGCTGGATCGTCTAAACTCCACTATTGGCGCAAAAGAAAAGCGGAGCCCAGCTTTGGGCCGAATATATTCTCGCGTATAGCCTGGTGGCGGCGCTGCGGTTCCTGCCGCGCGTGGCGGCCGAGCAGGTAGCATTCGGCGCGGCGAAGCTTTTGGATAAAGCAGTACCGAGGCTCCGGCGGATTGCACGGCAGAATCTGGCCATGGCGCTTCCGGAGCTCGATGCGGCGAAGCGCGAGCAGATTGCGGACGGAACATTCCGCAGTATCGGCCGTTTGCTGCTTGCTATTGCGCGGTTTCCGTCTCTCCGCACTTCGAATATCGGCCAATGGATCGCGTATGAAGGCCTGGAACATTATGCGGCGGCCAAGCAGAAGGGTCGAGGGATTTTGGTGGCGACCGCCCACTTAGGAAATTGGGAGCTCAGTGCGTTCGCTCATGCTCTTTTGACCGAGCCCATGCATGTAATGGTGCGGCCGCTCGATAACCTGCTAATTGACCGATTGGTGGAAGAACGCCGTACGCTTTCCGGCAATCATCTCATCTTCAAGCGAGATGCGGCGCGCGCGGTGCTGAAGGCGCTTCGCAACAACGAGGCGGTGGGAATTTTGATGGATCAGAACACGAGTGAGAGCGAGGGTGTGTTTATCGACTTCTTTGGGAAGCAAGCGTGCGCGGGCTCGGGTTTTGTCAAGCTGGCCTATCGTTCGCAAGCGCCAGTGGTGCCGGGATTCGCGCTGTGGGATGAGCAGCGGAAGCGCTATGTCCTGCGTTTTTATCCGGCCATCGAACTGACAGGCGACGAGCGCACGGACACGCAGCGCATTCACTCGTTTCTGGAGCGTACCGTCCGGCGATATCCGGATCAATGGATGTGGATACACCGGCGGTGGAAGACCAGGCCGACCGGCGAAGCGCCGTTTTATTGAGCTGTCGCGCCGCGACGGTGTGCGACCGGCCGCTGATCCAAACCCAAAACAGCAGTTACGATACCTTTGAGTTCGACCGGCAAGGAGATTTCTCCGCGATACGTGAGGTGGGCGTTGCCAGACGCGTCCGTTACCGAACCGATGGAAATGCCAAACGCGGCGCTCATTTGCGCGACCGTGCCCTCTACCTGGATGGTACGCGCAGCCGGGTTTTCGCTTGTCACACTCAGGCCCTCGGCTTGGACGAAAGCTCCGACGGCCGCGAGATCTTCCGGTTGAGCGGCGAGCGCTTGCTCGGCCGCTGTGCGCGATGCAGGCGCAAAATTACCCGAAAGAATCTGCTGGCCGACCGCGGCAGCTTGGGGCGCCCGGCGAAGCACAATAGTTGCGGCGATTTGCCGATTGGGATCGGCGGACGACCAGTTTCCGGCAATCTTCGGTTTTGCCGCGCTGCCCGGAATCTCTGCGCGTTGGGCGGGCGAGAGAGCGCTGAGCAACGCAGCGCCGTTCGGGCTCCCAAGGCCGGTGCAGGCATCCCAGCCGGATCGTGCGCTGTAGTTGCCGTGGCCGCCGTCATCGTTGTTGCCGCTTGTGATGTCCCGAAATACCGCAGGCGCCAACGTATAGATCTTTGGTTGCAAGAAGCCAACGGGCGCACCGAGCTTCTGATTCACGAGTGCAATAAGAGAGGCCCAAAGAGGCGCTACAGCGCTGGTGCCGCCATAGACTTGATCTTTGCCGTTGACGCGCACTTTGTAACCGGTGGCGGGATCGGCGTCGCCCGCTACGTCCGGCACGCCGCGGCCGGCAAAATTCGTCTCGGGTTGTGGGGGAACGCGCGCGGATTTTTGGTAGGACGGCAGCGCGAAGGCGCCGCTCACTCCACCGCCCGTAGCGCCATTGTTCTTTGCTGTCTCGTTCCAAACTACTTCGGAAGAAATTTTGCTGCCGGAGCCGTAGAGCGCAGTGCCTCCGCAGGCCAATGCGTAGGGACTGGAAGCGGGGAAATCGACGTGCAGCTTGCCGTCGGTATCGCCATCTGTGGAGCCGTTGTCGCCGGAAGCAGCAGTCACGGTAACTCCGAGCGCCGCGGCATCTTCGAGCGCGGCATTCATGGCGGTACGCGCCTGGTCGGTCCAGGCATCTTCGGAAGCGCCCCAACTAATGGAGATGACCGAAGGCTTGCGCGTGGTGTCGTGAACCGCGTCGGTAATTGCGTCGACGAATCCCTGGTCGGTATTGGGCGCGAAGTAGACCGCAATGTTCGCCTGGTAGGCGATGGCGCCCGCGATCTCGATATCGAGAAGCACCTCTCCGTCGGCATCCGAACCGGGTGTGTTCTTGCCGCCATCGACGGAGACAGCGGTTACTTTGGGCATCGGAACGTTCAGACCTTTGAAATACGCGGTGAGATCGGCGGTTGTGTAACCGCCGCCCAGTTCGATGATGGCGATCGTCTGCCCGGTTCCGAAGATGCCTTTCGGAAAATCGTACAGGGTTGCGACTTCTATTGGCGTGAAGGCCACCTCAACGGCTCTCGCTTTTCGGAAATGTGGCTTGGCCACAGGCCGTGTGTCCAGGCCCAATACGGCGACGATGCAGTCCTGCAGTTCTTCGGGTACGGTCAGCGCGCCGGTGCGGCAGCGGAATGTGTGACCGGTTTGCTTGCTCTTATAGTGCGTTAACTTGGCGCCGAAGGCTTTCGAAAGATCGTTTACACTTCCGGTTAAGACGACGCGGCGTTTTCGCTCATTGCTGTCTACGACAGTAAGGCGGGCATGATGAGCAAAATGCTCCACCGCGTCCAGATCGCCCGAGTGAGCGCCACCGGCTGCGCTACGGCGAACAATCACCGTGACGCTCGCCTGTGAATCTTTGGCGACCGCTCCTGCTTTAGTGGCATTCCTGGGCGGTTTTCTTTCGCTTCCAGCTAATTTGACCCGATTCTCGAAGGGCACGTTTACCGTCCTTTCACTAGCGTTGTCCAGTGTATCGCTGCCATTGTGACGGCAGTAAATTTTTTTAGACGCGAGTAACTAAGTCCTGCCTGAGCCCGAATAGTTCGGTGCTGGAAGGGGAATTATGAAACAACGCTTAATCGTATTGGCGGTCTCTATAGCCGTTGGCTTGGGGTCGAACAGTTTTGCTCGTGACAATGATCATGAAGAAGCGCACGCCGTTTTTGTTATGACAAATGCGGCGCATCGGAATGAAATATTAGCGTATCGCCGGTTAGCGGGCGGAGTTCTCGAACAGAGTGGGAGATTTCGAACCGGCGGGCGGGGAAGTGGTGGAAGAACCGATCCGCTGGGCTCGCAAGGATCTCTGATATTGACTCAGGATCGCTCCTTGCTGCTAGCTGTAAATGCGGGAAGCGGCGATATTTCGGTATTCCGGGTAAACGGAGATCGTTTGAAGCTGGGAGACGTAGTTCCTTCAGGGGGAAGCGCTCCGGTAGCAGTTGCCGAGCGAGATGGCCTGGTATACGTTCTGAATGCTGCTGCCGATAGCAATGTAACCGGATTCCGGTTGAATTTCTCCGGCGAACTTACTCCCATTCACAACTCGATTCGCTTCCTCAGCACGGCGAACAGCGGCGGGTCTTCCTTGGCGTTCAGCCCTGACGGAAAATTCTTGTTGGTAACAGAAAAAGTAACGAATAATATCGGCGTGTTTCCCGTCGAGGACGATGGCACTCTCGGGCAGCCCGTGATCACGCACGATCCGGTTCCGGGAACATTCGCAGTGACGTTCGCTCCCAACGGCGCGGCTATTGTCGTGGAAACAGGGCCGTCTGGGGTTAGTAATGGCAGTGTGATTTCTTCGTTCATAGTTCAGCCTGGAGGAGCGCTTCTGCCATTGAATAGCCAGCCGACGTTGGGAGCGGCTACTTGCTGGAGCGCTGTGACCCCCGATGGCCGGTTTGTCTATACTGCAAATTCAGCGACGTCTAATATCTCCGGGTTTAGCATTGTGGGCGCCGGTACTCTCAGTCCGCTATCCGGAACGGTGGTGGGCTCGCTCCCGATGGGTGCAACCGATCTCGATATGGCCGTCAGCTCGGATGGAAAGTTTTTATATACGCTGAATACCGGTAATGGCACGGTCGGCGTGTTCCGCATAAAGCAGGACGGCAGTTTAACGGCGATAGCCGCTGCGCCGGGTATCTTGCCGGCCGCCGGCTTTAACGGAGTCGCCGCATTCTAACCGCCTACATATCCAGATGTTCGTGAGCGTACTTCTGGCAGGTCGCGATGTTTGATCTTCAATACCGAGCTCGCCTGAAAGAATGTACGCCGGTCAATCACGTTCGGCGCCGGCGGAAGAATGCCACGGTAATCACTGTCGACATTACACAAGTCCCCGCTAGAGTGAGCAGCGCTGGTGTCATCTGGTGTGTCGCCTGGTGGATTACGCCGACCAGCCAGGGGCTGAAGAATCCTCCCAGGTTGCCGATCGAATTGATGAGCGCGATGCCGCCCGCCGCTGCCGAGCCTGAAAGGTAAGCAGTAGGAAGCGACCAGAACGTAGACGAGGCGGAAATAATTCCGCATGTCGCCAATGTGAGCGCAGCCAGTCCGAAAATACCCGAGATTCCGGGAATGGAAGAAAGCGCCAGCCCAACCCCGCCGGCGAGGGCGGACAAGGCCACATGCCAGCAGCGTTCTCCGGTAACGTCCGAATGATGGCCGACGATGACCATGACGATCGCCGTAGCGCCCCAGGGAATCATGGTCAGCAGCCCGATATGCCAGGGATCTTTCGTCAGCGTGTCTTTGATGATTTGCGGCAGCCAGAACTGAAGTCCATAGTTGCCCATGACCACGCCGAAATAGATCAGAGAAAAGAGCCAAACTTTCGGATTACGTAGTGCGTCGCCGAGTTTGTGATGTCCGCCGATGCTCTTTTTTCCAGCTTCATCTTCATCGAGCCGCCGCAAGAGCAGGTCCCTTTCCTCCACGCTTAACCATTTGGCTTTCATCGGGCTGTCGCTCAGAAAGAACATAGCGATTACGCCGGCAATCAACGAGGGCACGGCTTCGACCAGGTAGAGCCACTGCCAGCCGCGCAGGCCGCCTACCGACGACATGCGAGCGAGCAGCCAGCCGGAGACGGGTCCTCCCAGCACGCCCGAGAGGGGAATCGCCGTCATGAAAGCGGCCACCATTTTCGCGCGATATTTGCTGGTGAACCAGAATGTCAAGTACAAAATGACGCCCGGAAAGAACCCGGATTCGACCAACCCGAGAACGAACCGGACAAGATAGAATTCCGCTTCGTTTCGCACGAGCATGGTGCAGGCCGATACCAAACCCCAGACGATCATGATCGGGCCGAGCCAGTACTTGGCGCCGATTTTCTGTAGCGCCAGATTGCAAGGGATCTCGAAAAAGAAATAGCCGATAAAAAAAATACCGGCTCCCGTGCCATAGACGGCATCGCTCAAGCCGAGGTCGGATTGCATCTGGAGTTTCGCGAAGCCGACGTTTACGCGGTCGACGTAAGCAAATATGTAACAAAGAAAGAGAAATGGAATGAGGCGCCAGGTAACGCGGCGATAAAGCCGCGATTCAGCGAGCACACCAACCGCCGTCGATCAGAATGTCCGTTCCGGTAATAAAGCCCGCGGCCTCCGAGCATAAGTAATTCGCGAGCGCGCCGATTTCCTCCACTTTTCCCCAACGTCCCACTGGAATGTTGGCCAGAAACTGCGCGTTCGCTTGCGGGTCCTGCATCAGCGTTTGGTTCATTTCCGTGCCAAACGGCCCGGGACTGATTCCGTTCACGGTAATGCCATCCGGGGCGAGCTCGAGCGCGAGAGCGCGGATCAGACCCAGCAACGCGGCTTTACTCGCCGAGTAAGCGCTGCGCTGCGGCAGGGAGACATGGCTCATAATCGAGGTCATGTTCAAGATGCGGCCGTAGCCGGTGCCGCGCATATGCGGTACGAATTTCCGGCACATCAGGAACACACTCGTCAGGTTCGTATCGAGAACACTCTGCCATTCGCTGAGAGAGAAGTCGATGAGATTTTTGCGGAGATTGATTCCCGCGTTATTGACGAGAATCTGGACCTTCCCGAGCCGCTTTGAAATATCCGCCTCCAGGCGCTCGACTTGCGTTTCATCTTTCACGTCGGCAAGAAACACGTCTGCTTTGCCGCCGGAGCTTTCAATCTCGCGCTTTACATCTTGCAGCTTGCCTTCGTCGCGCGATACCAGAGCGATAGTTGCTCCCGCCTGGCTCAGCGCCAGAGCCATCGCCTTTCCGAGCCCTTTACTTGCGCCCGTAATGAGCGCGATTTTTCCATGGAGAGAACCAGACATCTGAGCCATACTATCAGCGCAGGCTCTCGCGGCTAGATTCTAGCCCGGCAACTGGCGAGAATTTCTTTCGCAGAATTGCCGCGTCTAGAGCTTTCAGCAGTCAGGCGTCAGCTTTTAAAAAATCGGCGAGCATGCGGTTTTTAGCTGAGAGCTGATCGCTGAGGGCTAAAAGCTTCCGGCAGGATTTCAAGTATGCCCGGTTAGTTTTGGTTGTCCATGAAGTAGTAGCAAATCATGTGACAGACAATCATGTGTCCATCCTCGATTCGCCCCATGTGCGGCTCCGCTACGCGAACCTGCAGCTTCGCCAAAGGCCCGAGTTTTCCGCCGTCGCGTCCGGTGAGCGCGATGGTTTCACACCCGACCGAATTTGCGTATTCGACGGCGCACAACACGTTCGGCGAGTTGCCCGAACCGCTGATGGCCATCACGACGTCGCCCGGCTGGGCGAAATTCTTGAGCTGCTCGGCGAACACACAGTCGTAGCTCACGTCGTTGGAATAGGCGGTAATGGTTGAAAGCGAATCGGTCAACGCCATGATGCGGAAGCGCGAATCACGATTGAAGCTGGCGCCCTTCACCATGTCAGTGACGAAATGGGAGGCGGTGGCCGCGCTGCCTCCGTTGCCACAGACGAAAATATGCCGGTTAGCATCACGCGCGCGGCGCAAAACTTCTATTGCCTGGCCTACGCTAGCAAGATCGACCGAGTCGAGCGCGCCAAATAGTTTACTCTTGTAATCGCGCGAAAATTGAAGCGCATCCATACCTGTATCCTATCGCCTCGCGAGCGTGGTCCGAGTTTCTTTCCACAACCGTTGTGCGGGCAAAACAAATACTGCAAGCGCGCAAGCGGCGGCTGCAACCAGCACCACGAACGTGCGGACGACTGCCGACAGCCGTTTTAGCGGGCCGCGCTCGGGAATGAGCGGATCGGTAAGCGCCAGCCCATAAAAAATTCCCTGCGCGCCGAGCGCTGCGATGCGCCACGGACCCGGAAGAAAAATGCTCGATATGGCCGCCCCGAGTAGTGCGAACGGCAGCAGCAAGCGTCCCAACTTATGCGAAAGGAAATGGATGAAGCGGCGGTTGAAAGGAGAAAGCAGAGCAGGGAAGCGGATGAGAATCTGGTACACGCCGGCCTGGGTCCGGACCTTGCGCCAAAATTCGGCTTGTAGGGCTGTCGGCGCGTCGTAGGCTTTTGCGTCGTCCTCGAAATAGATGCGCGATCCGCGGAACGCGACTGCAAACGGCACATATACGTCGTCGAGCAAAATGTCTGCTGGAATTGAAGGAGCGAGTTCGCGGCGGATCGCATAGATCGAGCCGGTAGCGCCCAACATCGCGTCAATCCGATTTAAATTGCGCCGAATCCATTTTTCATACCGCCAATAGAGGCCGGTATTGAATTCCTCGTGGCTCGCTCCTTCGCGAATCACCAACTCTCCTGTGACTACCCCGACAGCCGGCTCGGCAAAGCATGCGAGCAGGCGCGGAATTGCATCGGGATCGAATGTTTGCCGCACATCGGTTAAGACGACAATCTCGCCGGAGACGCTTTCGATTCCGCGATTGACCGCTACCGCTTTGCCGCCGGGAGGAAGCGCGAGCAGATGAACGCGCGGATCCGGATAGCTGCGCACGATATCCTCCGAGCCATCGGTCGAGCCGTCCGAGACGATCAATATCTCGATAAGATCGCCGGGATAATTGGTCTCAAGCAGAGAGCGGATCTTTGCTTCCACCCAAGGCGCGCCATTGCGTACGGGAACGACAATTGAGACGCGAGTGCGAATGGGCGCCTTGCGGATAGGCCGCGGAAGCGCTTGCGCCCACAGATAGAGCAGCACAGGGTAGATGGCCAATACGTAGACCAAGAACCCGATGCTGAATAAAAAAAAGAAGACGGCCGCCGTCATGCGGTCTGTGAAACGGGGCTTTGCGCAGCCTGGAGCGCCCGCTCGAAGCTCGCCGTCACTTGCTCCCAGGAGAATTTTGCGTGCAGCAGGGCGAGTGCTTCCCCCGCGAGGCGCTCGCGAGCCGGCCGGTTCTCGAGCAAGTCGAGGCATTCGGCGGCGAAGGTCTGCGCGGAATCGGCGATGCGGATTGTTTCTCCGTGGATCACCGGCAGTCCTTCGGCTCCGATGGTGGTGGAAACCACGGCGGTTCCCGCCGCCATCGCTTCAAAAATTTTGAGCCGCGTGCCTCCGCCTATACGTAACGGCACGATGGAAACGGCCGATTGCCACAGATAAGGCCGCACATCCGGCACTGTTCCTGTCACTGTGATGTGTTCATTCTGTTGGGCGAGAAGAGACGCCGGTGGCTGGCGTCCCACGATAGCCAGACGGCAATCCGGCTTCCGCGCGCGAATCAATGGAAAGACTTCGTCTAAAAACCAGCGCACGCCATCGACATTCGGCATCCAATCCATGGAGCCGACAAACACTAAGTCGTGCTCGGCCGTTGTGCCGTCTTGGCGTTCGAAATATCCTAAGTCCACGCCCGTTGGCACGGATGAAATGTTCTGCACAGCGAAGCGTGCTCGCATAACACGCTCGTCCACTTCGGAAACCGCAACCACCTGCGAGACCTTTTGGCAGACGGCTTTCTCCCATTCAAACATTCGCTTCGCCTGCAGACCGAAATAGGCGCGATGGGCCCAGGTTCGGCCGGTTTCGGCATGCCGCTCCCAAATGACGGACTCGACGTTGTGCTGAAACAAGGTCCAGCCGCGCAGGTCCCGAATGTTAACGCCGGGAAACAGAAAATCGCACACCTTGGCATCGAAGCGATGCATCGCCAGGAGTTTGTCTATCGTATCGAGCATGGCGGGCGAGCGCCAGCGCATTCCTGCTACGGGAAGCGGCGAAAACAGACCCGCAACCAACTGGCCTGCGAAACGGATGGATCCTTTGGGAACCGGTTCGAAAGGCACCGGATGCGCTACAGAACAATATTCGGAGCTGCGCGCCAAGCCTTCCGGATGGGCCGGGTCCTCAAAAGCAACGTAGTGTACTTCATGCCGGCGGTGGAGCTGGCGAACCATTTCGAGCGTGCGTATCTGCCCGCCGCGCGTGGTCGGATGCAGAAAATCTGTCTTGACCCACAGAATCTTCATGCCAGCGCGGGGGCGTGCAGCAGCCCGTCCCAATGTTCTTCGCGGCGGCCCCGCAAAAACAGATCGCCCCACAACTGCAGATTTAATAATCGCCACAAACGGTCCGTAGCGTCTTCCACTCCGCCGCGCTGCCTCTCGATGAGCTTTTCGATGTACTGCAAGTCCAGGTATTCGGCGAGCAAGCCTTCGCGGTCCGTTAGTAGAGCGAATAGTGGCTGCGCCCGGTCCTCCCGGAGCCAACTCTTAAGCGGTGTGGGAAAACCCATTTTTGTGCGATAGATGATTTCGTGCGGCAAAAGATCCTCTACCGCCCGCTTCATGATGTATTTGCCTATTCCGTTCCGGATCTTCATGTTCTCCGGTACGGAGGCGGCGAACTCCACAAACGGATGATCGAGGAAGGGCACACGGCTCTCGAGCGAGCAGGCCATACTCATTTGGTCCTGCTTCATAAGCAGCTCGACCAGATAGGTCTTCTGATCGGCATATAGCATTTGCGACAAGACCGGGCCGCCGCGCGCATTCCAGTACGACAGATAGCTGGCGTAAGGATCCTTCTGCCTTTCCGCTTGCCCGGCGAGCATCGTTTCCCGCTCGGCCGCGGCGAACGCGCCGTAGAAGTTGTCAAGCTGCAGCGACTCGACGGTCGCTTCGCGTCCTAAGAAAGTGTGTTGCAGTTTGCGCCGCAAATCGGCTGAGAGAAGGCGGGAGTTTTCGATCGCGCCGCGCGCCAGCGTCCGAACGGGGTGCGGAATAATTCGATAGCGGTCCGCCCACCGCCGATTGAACAGATAGTGCTGATAGCGATGGTAGCCGGCAAATAGTTCATCGCTGCCCTCGCCGGTGAGCACGACTTTCACGCGCTCGGCTGCCAGGCGCGAAACAAAGTACAGCGAGACGCTTGAAGGCCATGCGATCGGCTCGTCTTCGTGCCACACAAGGCGCGGTAGGGCGTTAAAAAAATCCTCCATCCCGATCGTCACTTCGTGATGGTCGGTCCCAATAGTCCCGGCGACCTGGCGCGCGTAGCTGAGCTCGCTATAGGCGCTCTCGCGATAGCCGACGGAAAACGTCTTCACCGGCTCGCTGCGCATTCGCTTCATGAGCGCGGCAATGGCGCTGGAATCGACGCCGCCGCTCAGAAACATGCCCAGCGGCACGTCGCTCATCAGGCGCATCCGAACGGTTTCTTCGAGCCGCTCCCGGCATTCCCGGATCCATTCCTGGTCTGTTTTGGACGCGTTTTCGCCCTGTTGTGGAACGTCCCAATATTGCCGGATTTCGACGCGCCCGGTAGCCGCGTCTAGCGAGAGCGTGTGTCCCGGCATCAGCTTGCGAATACCGGCGAACAGTGTGGCATCGCCGCTGGTGTAGCCGAACGTCAAGTACTCGGCCAGCAGGCTCGGGTTGAATTCCGTCCGGATCTCGGGATGCTCGAGAAGCGCTTTGATTTCGGAAGCAAATGCAAACGCGCGCTCATTCGAGAAGTAATAGAGCGGTTTGATTCCCAACCGGTCGCGAGCGCAGAAAAGCGTTCGCCGGCGTGCATCCCAGATGGCGAACGCAAACATGCCGCGGAAATGTGTGACGCAGTCCGGTCCATACTCCTCATAAGCGTGGACGATAGTCTCTGTATCGCAGCGTGTCGTATAGCGATGGCCGGCCTGCTCGAGCTGCGGCCGGATAGACGCGTGGTTGAAAATTTCCCCATTATAGGTCACATGCACGGCGCCATCTTCATTGGGCATGGGCTGATGTCCGCCCGACACATCGATGATGCTCAGCCGTAGGTGGCCCAGAAAGGCGTCGCCGGCTTCATAAACACCGTTCTCATCGGGTCCGCGATGCCTGAGGGCGTTCATCATGCGCCGCAAATCGGACGAATCGGCGGCGCCTTTTTTCAGATTGACGAATCCTGCAATGCCACACATGTATCGAGTACCTAATGCAGCGGCGGCCGGGAGGAAGAACGCTCAGTTCCCGCAAACCGGCCGAATCGAACACGCCGCCCGTTCAAACGGTTTTTCCGGGTGCGGGGAAGCTCCGCCGGACGGCCCGCCGGTTGCGGGATTGGGCCGTCCAACAGTTCTGGTCGGGCTTCTCCTGCGGCCGCGGTGAGTCCGGCAGTTTCCGATTTGATCGTCTCATGTAAAGAGCTGGCCAAGCCAAACATGACGGCCAGCAGCATGGTATATCCAACACTCAGAAAGAAAATTCCGACTGTCAATCCGATAAAGCAGACGAATACATACAAGCTACTGCGCGCAAGCACTGGATCATGTCCCCGAGTGTTTCGATAGTCCTGCAAAGCATGCTTAACAGATAAGAAGAGCGCAATGACAAAGAACAGGAACCCCGGTATTCCTAGTTCGCTGGAGAATTGCGTATAGGTATTGTGCGACACTAGCAGGCCACCGCCAACACCCGAAAGCGCCTTGCGCTCGTTCCAGGCTACGTCCGCAAATACGCCCGGGCCAATCCCCAAGAGGGGATGCTCGCCAGTCATCCGAATGCCCTGCCATAGGAGCATTTCTCGGCCTTCTGAAGAACCGATATCCCCTCCTAATCTTTCCCTCTCTTCTTGTGTGAGATGTGCGGAATCATGCGTTGCGAAAAGGGTGGTGAAGCGCACTTTTAAGTATGGTGGGAGGAATGCAATTCCCGCTACCAGCGCCACTACGGCGAGTACGCACATCAGGGCCTTCTGCTTGATGTTCACAAAGAAAAACATCATCACCAATAGAGTCATCAGGGCTAACAAAGCGGAGCGTGATCCCGCACGGGCAAAGCTGACGAGAATAGGGGCGGTTAATAGAAAAGAAACGATCTTCCCGATCGCTCCCGACTGGCTTGCCAGATACCACCAGAAAGGTAATCCAAGCACCAGGCGTAGAGCGAACTCGTTCGGGTCCGCCAAGGAGCCCGCCACAACTGAGACACGACCTTCAATTGATTGTCCAAAGAAAAAGCTCAGGATCGCCGCCCCGAGGGCGCCCAGAGCATAAGCCTTTGCGATACGACGCCAATCGCGAAGCGTTCTGACAAGCTGCACGATCAACAGATACACGAGAAGCGATTCGATTGACGCAATCACGAAAGGCAGGCTTCCCCCGCGCCAACGGCTGAAGGGAAAGCAGACGCAAACCCAGAAATTGAACGCCAGGAGCGCCACGGTGACTCTTGAGCGCAATGCGTATTTCAGATCCCCCTTCGCCAGCATGCCGATTGCTAAACACACCAGCAAAATCATCGGAATGTGCAGAAGAGCGAGCCGCGAAATATCCAGGGCCCTACTGGTGAGCAGAAATACGTAAAGCCCAAGCAGGGAAACGATCAGCGGACTTTTGGCTGTGTTTTGAAGTGTAGCTCCGGCCGGCTGCTGGGGGAATACAGTTTGCGAAGGTTGCCACTTTGCGCTGTTCCGCGGGGCTATCGTATTCATGGTAATTACGGCTGGCTAGCGGCAGCGAAGAATCATTCCCAACATATCAGGCGCGGCCGCCTATTGGCCAATCTTCTTCCTCAACACGGCGACAATATTCGATCGCAACTGGCGCCGCTTGGGCGCCTGTAAGGCCCGAATATAAAGAAGTTCCGCCAGCACCACTGGCCCGAGCATTACGGTTGCCGCAGAGGTACTGATCATTTGAATTTCTTCCACAGCAAAGCCGGCTTTAGCCGCCGCCGCCGCGATCTGCTCTGGCGTGTTCAGCCGGTAGTGGGTTTGAAAGACATCTTCGGCGCGGCGTCTCTCCAAAAACCAGATCAAACGTTTCTTAACGGCTTCCGGTATGCGGGATGCGATTTGAATGACCCAGCCGCGGAAATTGGGTGTGTGAAATACAAAAACTCCATCAGGGGCTAACACCCGATACACCTCCCGCAAAACTGCCGCAGGATCTTCCAGATGCTCAGCAACCATGTTTGCTGTCACCAATTCCATGGTCCCATCCGCAAAAGGCAGTGCCGTCAGATCCCCAAATGTCTTGTTCGAGATCCCTGGATGCGTCCGTAAACCAATCCAATCCAGATCAATACCGAAAATCGTGCGGCAACGTCCTAATACCTCCGCCTGCTCCTTGACCATCCAGTCGGCAAATACCTGGTGTCCACATCCCAGATCCAGCCAGGTTTTCCCGGAAACCAGCCCGCGAAGGACCTTATAGTACCCATATTGTGAACTGGTTAAGCCCGGTACCAAAATTGCTTCGGCTTTTTCGTAGAACTTGTGTAAAGATCTCCTCAACCGACTCATCGGTCACCAGCGCGCCAAATGTTTCTATCGGCGGTATATTGCATCCCCTTAATATCACCTACGCCGCCGCTTCGGGAATGGGAGATGGGAAACACCGGGCTCGAATCCCGCTTGCTTTCTCCATGCACACGTGTGCATAATAAAGAAAAGCCCAAACCATCATGTCATCCGTTACCACCGACCATGCTCCCCTCGCCGAACTGGACGAATGGGACGATTTTGTCGCCACGCGCTACAAGCAAGGCAAAGCTGAGGAAGAGTTTCGGAATTACCGCGCCGATGCGAATCCGACTGTCACGGAATTCTATCGTCTGAACCACGCCAATCAGACGCTCGACTTCATTCTAAAGAAAAAGGCCGAATTCGCGTCGCTAGCACGCGGCGAGAAAAGCATCTGGGAGATGGCCGACTATCTGAACACGCTGGTGGACGACAGCGACCCGGATACGGATGTGACCCAGATCGAGCATTTGCTCCAGACTTCGGAAGCCATTCGCAAAGATGGTCATCCGCGCTGGTTTGTGCTTGCCGGCTTTGTTCACGACCTTGGAAAGGTGCTCTGCCTCTATGGAGAGCCGCAATGGGCGGTGGTCGGCGATACGTTTCCGGCTGGCTGCGCATACTCGGATCAGATCGTGTTCCCGGAATTCTTTGCCGCAAACCCCGATAGCAAAGTGCCGGAGTATCAGACCAAGTACGGCATCTACTCCCCAAATTGCGGGCTCGACAATATTCATTTGTCCTGGGGGCACGACGAGTACATCTATACCGTCACGAAGAACTATCTGCCTGAGCCTGCGCAGTATATGCTGCGCTATCACTCGTTTTATCCGGCGCATAAGCACGGCGCCTACCGTCACCTGATGAACGATCACGACGAAAAAATGTTCGAATGGGTGCGGAAGTTCAATCCCTACGATCTGTATTCAAAAGGGCTCGAGCGGCCGAACGTGAAGGAGATCATGCCGTACTATCAGGACCTGGTGGCGGAGTTCTTCCCGGCCAAGATCGCCTGGTGAATTCTCTGCGTCGAGCCGCGCACAACCAGCTCGCCCCGGATCACGGCGGTTCGCTCGGCTTCTTCGCCCCGCAAGAGCGCAAGTAGTAAAGCCATGGCGCGTCGTCCGAGCTTGCGCATGGGTTGGCGAATGGTAGTAAGCCCGGGCTTCAGCAGCCCGGCAAAAAAGAGATCGTCGAAGCCAACCACGGAGAGATCGCGGCCCGGTTCCAGCCCCCGCGCCGCCGCTTCCTCCAGCGCGCCCAAAGCCGTCATGTCGTTGTAACAAAAGATCGCCGTTGGCGGTTTCTTGCGATCGAGCAGCTCGGCGGCGCGCTCGCGTCCTTTTTCCGGCTTGCCGTCGCCGCGCACCACATAGTCGCGCTTCACAGGCAGCTTCGCCTCCGCCATCGCGCGCTTGAAGCCGGCGAAACGCTCTGTGTCTGATTGCAGCCCGAATTGGTCACCCAAATACGCAATGCGCCGATGTCCCAGCTCTATAAGATGGCGTGTAGCTTGGTATCCGCCGTCGCGATTGTCGATCGTGACGGAATAGGCGAATTCGCTAGGGTGCTGGTTGTTTAGTAACACCACCGGCGCTTCGAGTTCTTTGAGGAGCGGCAAATAGTGCGCGCCGACGCGCGAGGAAGCGACCACAATGCCATCGACGCGCCGTTCACGAAAAGAGCGCACCACTTTCATCTCGCGTTCGGGATCGGCCTGTGAGTTCGCCAGGATTACGGAGTAGCCGTGGCGATTTGCTTCCTCCTCGAGTCCCTGCACTACTTCCCCATTGAACGGATCGGCAATCGAGGTTACGACTATGCCGATCGCTTCGGTCCTTCTCATGACCAGGCTGCGGGCAACCGCGCTCGCGCTGTAGCCTGCCTCCTTGGCAATGCGCTGGATCCGGCGCGCCGTTGTCACAGGTATGAGGGGGCTGTGCCTGAGGGCCCGCGATACGGTCGAGTGCGATACACCTGCCAGGCGCGCAATATCTTTGATGGAAACTGCCATGCCGATACAATGAACTTTCTCTATGGTGACAAACGCACGCTATCTGCTTTTGTTCCTGGCAGTCTGCCTCTCCGCTCAAACTAATTTTTTTGCCGGCCGGCCGGTCGCCGATGCACACAACTGCTATCCCTATGAAGGCCGCTGGTCGAATCGCCTCGATCGCGCCCTGAGTATTGGATTTCCCGTTGCCATCGAACAGGACCTTGCCTGGTCCGTCGATCATATTGTCGTCAGCCACACTCCCAAAACAACCGGAGCGGAACCGAGTTTAAAGCAATATTTCTTCGAGCGCGTTCGGCCAATTGTAGAAAAGGCGCTTCAGGAGAACAAGCGCGAGACCTGGCCGATTATCATTCTGCATTTCGATTTCAAGGAAAACCAGCCGGCATTACTGCACGCAGTTTGGAATCTACTCGGCGAGTATGAATCCTGGATCACGACGGCGCAAAAAAACGCCAATCCGGCGGTGCTCGCGCCGTTCGATCCAAAGCCGCTGCTGGTTCTCACCGAGGATTCCGACGCACAGGAAGAAGTGTTCTTCAAAGAAGTAGCCGCCGGCGCTCGTCTGCGGCTGTTCGGTTCTGCCCATACGGCACCCGTCCAGGACAATCATTTGCTTGTGACGCTGCCGCCGGACCAGTTGCTTATAGCGCCTCCGACGAACTATCGCCGCTGGTGGAACAATTCCTGGTATGTGGTGGAAGAAGGCGGCGCGGCGCACGCCGGTGATTGGACGCCGGCGGATCAGGCACGATTACGTTCGCTCGCCGATTATGCGCATCGCCTCGGCTACTGGATTCGTTTTTACACTCTGGATGGCTTCACACCTGCTGAGGATCAGGGCTGGGGCGCCGGTTACAACTTTGGTTCAGAAGCCGCGGTACGGCTTCG
>JAICIH010000045.1 GCA_025924475.1 Bryobacteraceae bacterium | reverse complement strand
TTATCGATCCGCCAGATTGCTTGGCGTGCCGTTCGATCCGGCCGAAATTGGCTTTGAATTTTCAACTGAAGAAATCGCCGCCCGCGAGCAGCAGCAACTCCTCAAAGGCGCTATCGACCAGGGCCGCTATTACGAATTCAAAAAGAAAGGTTGGCTCCAACTCCCCGACAAAGCCGCCTGAATGGAATGAAATGGCTCGACCGGTGGCGCAGCGATTCTTCGCTGCCACGTCTCGACTCAGGAAGACCCGCCGATAGCCCGCACTATTCCGTTAGAGCGACTCATTGAGCAGCCGTGCTAGCCGAAGCCCCGCCTTCTCGAGTTGCAGTCGAACCACCGATTGCATGGCTTCGACATAACCTCGCGGAAGGCGCCAGGTGCGCGCAATGATCTCTGCCGGCGCCGCGCTGCAGACCACTGGGAACTCGACTGGCTGCTTGGGAATACGCAGCTGCTTGTATATAAATTTCACCGCTAACAGGTGCGATTCCCACGCCCAATCGTCGGGATTGCCCGCCGCGAGCGCCTGCTGCCGTTTCCCGGACCAGGATACGATCTCACGATCGAGATCGGTCGCCAGCGTTCTTTTGCTTTCTCCCATCGAATTGACGATCTCGCCGTCCCACAACGTATGTAGCGTCTTGGCTTGCCCCACCGCCGGATCGAGCCGTTCGCAGTTTCCGCCTTGGTCGGCATTCGAAGCCGCGTGTAGCGGCTGGTGAATATCTCCGGCCAGATGCACCAGGAAGCGAAGCGCGTCCAGGTCGCTCCACTGGGTACTTTGGGCGGTCGTCTTTGCCGCCAGTTGCGCCCCGAACAGGCGCAGACGGGCGGGCGCGCAATTATCGTTTTCGCAGCGCTTGCCTATGTCGCTCTTCCGGTCCTCAAGAGCCAAATCGATGTAGTGCCAGGCCGCTGTCTGACTCCCGTTCTTGGTATGGTCGGCCCAAATGCTGGCTTCGGCCAGACCGTCGGCAACAGCCGCTTCGGTATCCGTTATCCGTAGGATTTGGGAGACACGTGTGCGGGCGGCAGGCGTCAGACGGGCAGCGGCCAAGCGGGCCACCGTCTCATGTCCGGTTTCCCACCAGGCACTGGCGGAAAACGGCCAAAAAAATGAACAACTTAGCAGAAGTGCCAAGGTCGGGCGCGAGGCAGAAGGCGGCAAGCAATAGTGTAACGGGAGTCGACCGGCAAACGGTAGAGCATAAATCTTAGCGCAACATGCTAAGATTATTGCATTGGTGTCGACTCATGTGCTACCCTGGCTCTAGGTAATCAACATATTATGGACTTCAATCGGCTGACGGAAAAATCGCAAGAGGCGATCCGTCAGGCGCAAACCATGGCTATTAACCATGGCAACCAGCAGGTCGATGTCGAACACCTGCTGGCAGCCATGCTCGAACAGGAGGGCGGCCTCGCTCCCTCTATCCTGCTGCGCGCGGATGTACCGCTCGAAAACCTGCATCGGCGCTTGCTTCAGGAAATTGATAAGTTCCCGAAAGTGGGGGGCGCCGCGCGCGCCGACCAGGTCTACCTGACAAACCGTCTCTCGCAGCTTTTCAGCACGGCGGAAAAACAGGCCAAACAGCTTAAGGACGATTACGTTTCCATCGAGCATTTGCTGCTGGCTGCCGCGGAAGACCCAGGGGGCGCCGGTAGGCTATTGCGCGACTTCGGTTTAACGCGTGACCGGCTTATGAAGGCTTTGGTCGAAGTGCGCGGGCATCAGCGTGTGACTACGCAGAATCCGGAAGCTACCTACGAAGCGCTGGAAAAATACGGCCGCGATCTGGCCGATTTGGCTTCGAAAGGAAAACTGGATCCGGTTATCGGCCGCGACGAGGAGATTCGGCGCGTCATTCAGGTATTGAGCCGGCGCACAAAGAACAACCCGGTGTTGATCGGCGAGCCAGGTGTAGGTAAAACCGCCATCGTGGAAGGTTTGGCGCAGCGCATCGTGCGTGGCGACGTGCCCGAAGGATTAAAGGACAAGCGGGTGGTCGCGCTCGACATGGGCGCGCTGATCGCCGGCGCCAAGTTTCGTGGAGAGTTCGAGGAGCGCCTGAAAGCGGTCCTGAAAGAGGTGCAATCGTCGGAAGGCAGGATCATTCTCTTCATCGACGAGTTGCACACCGTCGTCGGGGCCGGCAAAGCGGAGGGCGCCATGGATGCCGGCAACTTGCTGAAGCCGATGCTGGCGCGTGGCGAGCTGCACTGCATCGGTGCGACCACGCTGGACGAATATCGCAAATACATCGAAAAAGACGCTGCGCTGGAACGCCGTTTCCAAACCGTCTTCGTGGACCAGCCCACCGTGGAAGACACGATCTCGATCCTCCGCGGTCTGCGGGAGCGCTATGAACTGCACCACGGCGTACGGATCAAAGATACCGCTTTGGTAGGTGCGGCGGTCTTATCGCATCGCTACATTACCGATCGCTTTTTGCCCGACAAGGCCATCGACCTGGTCGATGAAGCTGCCGCCAAGCTGCGTACGGAAATCGATTCCATGCCCGCCGAGTTGGACGAAATCCTGCGGCGCACCATGCAGCTGGAAATCGAGCGGGAAGCGCTCAAGAAAGAGACCGACGCGGTTTCTAAAGACCGGCTCACGCGCATTGAAAAAGAATTGGCGGAGCTGAAGACCCAGGCTTCGGCCTTGCAGGCGCAATGGAAGACCGAAAAGGAAGGCGTGCAGCGCGTGCGTGCTGTGCGCGAGCAGATTGATCAGGTGCGTCAGGCGATCACCGAAGCTGAGCGCGCTTACGACTTGAACAAAGCGGCCGAGCTGAAATATGGTCGGCTGACCGAGCTCGAGCGCCAGTTAAATGCCGAGCAGGAGCGCGCATCCGGCGAAGGCGCGCCGCGCTTGCTGAAGGAAGAAGTCGACGAAGAAGATATTGCCGACGTGGTAAGCCGCTGGACCGGCATTCCCGTTTCGAAGCTTCTCGAAGGCGAGATGAAGAAGCTGCTCGCGCTCGAGGACGAATTGCATCGGCGCGTAGTGGGCCAGGATGAAGCCGTCCTGGCAGTGGCCGAAGCGGTGCTCCGGGCGCGCTCTGGGCTGAAAGATCCCAATCGGCCTATCGGCGGATTTCTTTTCCTCGGTCCTACCGGAGTAGGGAAAACCGAGCTGGCGCGCGCGCTCGCTGAGTTCTTATTTGACGACGAACGGGCCATGATCCGGATCGATATGTCCGAATATCAGGAGAAGCATACCGTCTCGCGTTTGATTGGCGCGCCTCCCGGCTATGTAGGCTACGATGAAGGCGGACAACTTACCGAGGCTGTGCGGCGCAGGCCATATTCGGTCGTGCTGTTCGATGAAATCGAAAAAGCGCATCACGACGTATTCAACACGCTCCTGCAGGTCCTCGATGACGGCAGGTTGACGGACGGTCAGGGCCGCACGGTTGATTTCAAGAACGTGATCGTGATCATGACCTCGAATATCGGCAGTCACCGCGTTCTCGAATATCGTGGGGCCATTGAAGGGCAGGAGTATCGTCGTATGAAGGACGCGGTATTAGAGGAGCTGCGCGCCGCATTCCGCCCCGAGTTCCTGAATCGGCTCGATGAAATCATCGTCTTCCACGCCTTGAGTGAGGAACAGTTGAAGCAAATTGTCGAGATACAGCTTGCAGGTTTGCGTCGGCGGCTCGAAGAACGGCATATCGCTTTAGAGCTGTCGGATCGTGCGCGCACCCACCTAGTGCGAAGTGGGTATGATCCTCAATACGGCGCCCGTCCTCTGAAACGGGCCATTCAGCGGGAAATTGAAACTCCGCTTGCCAAATTGTTGCTGGGTGGAGAGGTAAAGCCCGGCCAAACAGTATCGATTGACAAAGACGCGGAAGGTTCGGGCTTGACCTTCCGCGCCGAGCAGAACCAGGAACGGGAGCAGGCAGCCCTTTCCCAGTGAAATTTGCCATTTGTAAATCGAATCGGGATTTAGAGCGTCCAAAATAGGGAGAGCGGCCGTGGGCCGCGAGTAAGAAAGGATTTCTAAGGAGATGTCAAACGTGATCCAATTTCGCCGGACGACGGCGATTCTAGCGCTGGTCGCTGCTTCGATCGGCGGTGGGCTGATTGCGGCTTTCGCCGTGGCCTCGCGTGCCAATTCGCCGATTTCGGTGGTTGCCCGGGCCGATACCAACCAAAGCCATCAGCAGGTCAGCCAGCTTTCCAATTCGTTTGCCGACATTATCGAGAAGGCGTCGCCGGCGGTGGTGAAAATCAGCACCACGCGAGTCATCAAGGCGTCTGAGCAGCAGGGGAACAATCCATTCATGCAGGACCCGTTTTTCCGGCAGTTTTTTGGTGGTCCCCGTGCGCGGCCGCACGATCAGCGGGAACGCGGCCTCGGATCGGGCGTGATTGTGAACCCGTCGGGCTACATTCTGACCAACAACCACGTAGTGGACAAAGCAACCACACTGAAAGTGGAATTGGCCGATGGCCGTGAGTTCACGGCCAAAACGATCGGTACCGACCCGCAGACCGACGTTGCCGTGGTAAAGATCGACGCTGCCAATCTGCCGACACTCCCCTTTGCGAACTCCGACAACGCGCGCGTTGGCGACCTCTGCTTTGCCATCGGAAATCCCTTCGGCCAGGATCACACCGTAACGATGGGTATCGTCAGCGCCAAGGGCCGCAACAATCTCCGTGAAAATACGGTGCAGCTTCAAAACTTCATCCAGACCGACGCGTCCATCAACCCCGGCAACTCCGGAGGCGCTCTGATTAACGCACGCGGCGAGCTCATCGGTATGAACACCATGATCCTGACCGGCGGCGGCGCCGGGTTCGGCGGCGAGGCCGGCAATGTCGGAATCGGTTTTGCTGTACCGTCCAACATGGCCAAGCAGGTCTTGGATCAGCTTGTAAAGAACGGAAAAGTTACCCGGGGCTACATGGGTGTTTCGCTGCAGGCCGTTTCGCGCGAGCTCGCTCCGCAATTCGGGCTGAAAAATGACCACGGCGCTATTGTGGCTGATGTGACTCCCGGCAAGCCTGGCGCCCAAGCGGGTCTGAAGTCGGGTGACGTCATCCTCAAAATCGATGGCGAAGAGGTGCAGGATTCGAACGACCTCACTATGAAAGTGACTGGCCACGCCCCCGGCGACACAGTGACGCTGGACGTAATCCGGGACGGCAAACCGATGAAGATCAAAGTCACACTCGGCCAGCGGCCGACCGGACTGGATTGGGCGAAGTCGGGAGGAAACAACCCCGGCAACGACAATGGCGACAATGACAACGGCGCTGCCGACAACAGTAATGCCCGAGGAATCAACGTCGAAACCCTGAGCCCCGACGTCATACAACAGCTCGGCCTGGACTCGAACACCAAGGGCGTTGTCGTGACTAGCGTTGACCCGGATAGCACGGCGGCGGACGCCGGTATCGGCCGCGGCACGGTCATCGTAGCGGTAGAGCGGCATCCTGTCGCCAGCGTGGCCGATTTCAAGCGCCTCATGGCTCAGGCGCAAAACCAGCCGGTGCTCCTCACCGTTAACAACGGCGGCGCCACAGGCTTTGTTGTCGTGCAACCTAAGTAGTAGTTGAGCTAGGCAGCCCGGGGAAAGGGAACTCCTACCCCGGGCTTTTTTGTCATCCCACAAAGTTGAGTGAATGAGACGCAAGGAATCGCAGCTTATTGCTGTTTTCTTGCATCGAACCAGATAGGAAGATTTATGGCAAAGACCAATTCAGAATTCCAGTCCCTTCCGACGCTGCCCCTGAAGAACACCGTATTGTTCCCAGGGTTGCTCTTGCCGTTATCGGTAGGACGGGAGAGTTCGATAGCCGCCGTTCAGGCAGCTTTGAACACGGAGGAAAAGGAGATCATCCTCATCGCGCAGCGCGATGCGCAGGTCGATAATCCGCAGCAGGACGACCTGTATACCATCGGTACGAAAGCAGTGATTCGGAAATCTTCGCGCCCCAGCGACGGAGTGCTGGAGATCCTGGTGCTGGGCGTCGAGCGTGTCGTAGTAGTCAAGCTCGATACCGGCGGAGCGTACCTTTCTGCGAAATATCGCGTTCTGGAACTACCGGACGATGGCGGCTCGGAAGTGGAGGCCTTATCCGGTGCTCTGCTCGATCTCGCCGGCAAGGCGATCGAGCTTGCACAGCCGCAGACTGCCCCCGAGTTGACGCGGATGCTCGCCGGAAGCGAAGATCCTCTGCGGCTGGCCTACTTGCTGGCAAGCATATTCAGCCTGGATGCAGCACGCGAGCAGAAGCTTCTTGAGGCGGAAACGCGCGTAGACGCACTCCGGTTGATCCACTCCTATCTCTCGCACGAATTGCAGGTATTGGAGCTCAGGCAGAAGATCGCCTCGAGCGCGCGCGACGAGATGAGTAAGGAGCAACGGGAGTATTTGCTGCGCCAACAGTTGCGCGCTATCCAGCAGGAACTAGGCGATAAGGATTCGGACAAAGCTGAAGTCCAGATGCTGCGTGAACGCTTCGAAAAGGCAAATTTGCCGGAAGAGGCTAAAAAAGAATCCGAGCGGGAATTGGCCCGCCTCGAGCGTCTCCCGGCCGGCGCACCCGATTATCATGTAAGTCGCACATATCTCGAATTTGTCCTGGAATTGCCCTGGAATTCGACCACGGAAGATAATCTGGATCTCGCTCATGCGCGCCAAGTGCTCGATGACGATCATTTCGGATTGAAAGAAGTGAAAGAGCGCATTCTCGAGCATTTGAGCGTGTTAAAGCGCAATCCCGAGGCGAAGGCGCCGATCTTGTGCCTGGTGGGTGCACCAGGTGTCGGCAAGACCTCGCTCGGTCAATCGATCGCTCGCGCGCTGGGACGCAAATTCGAGCGCTTCAGTCTGGGCGGAATGCACGACGAGGCCGAATTGCGCGGTCACCGGCGCACTTACATTGGTGCGATGGCGGGCCGTTTGCTGCAGGCCATGCGGCGCGCAGGCGCGTTGAACCCGGTGTTGCTGCTCGACGAGGTAGATAAACTCGGCCGCGATTTCCGGGGCGATCCGGCCGCGGCATTGCTCGAAGTGCTTGATCCGGAGCAGAACAAAACGTTCCGCGATAACTATCTCGACTTAGCCTTCGATCTGTCGCGCGTGTTGTTCATTACGACAGCCAACACGCTCGATACGATTCCGCAGGCGCTGCTCGACCGTATGGAGATCCTGCGGCTTTCCGGCTATAGCGAAGAGGAAAAGGAGCAGATTGCACGGCGCTACTTGATCCCGAAACAAATGAAGGCTACCGGGCTCACCGCGGATCAAATCGAATTCACTGATGAGGGGTTGAGAGCCATCATCAGCGGCTACACTCGCGAAGCGGGATTGCGGCGGCTCGAGAAGGCGATTGCGCGGGTAACTCGCAAAGTAACTCTGCGTATCGCCGAGGAGCAGACCGAGAAAGTGACGATTACGCCGGATGCCTTAGCCGACTTGCTAGGTCCGGAGATCTTCTTGCCGGAGCAAATGCGCAAAACGGTTCCGGCTGGCGTCGTAACTGGTTTGGCCTGGACGGAAAGCGGCGGCGATGTTCTCTACGTCGAGAGCGCGCTTCTGCCCAACGGCAAGGGATTGACCTTGACCGGCCAGCTTGGCGAGGTCATGCAGGAATCTGTCAAGACGGCGCAGAGCTATATCTGGGCCCATGCGGCCGATCTGGGCGCGGATCCGGAAACGATCAAGGACAACGGCGTACACGTACACGTGCCGGCGGGCGCGATCCCGAAAGACGGGCCCTCCGCGGGTATAACGATGACCACCGCCATGGCCTCGCTCTACACCGGTTTGCCGGCGCGCAGCGATATCGCCATGACCGGTGAAGTAACGCTGGCAGGCTTGGTCCTGCCTATTGGCGGTGTGAAAGAAAAAGTCCTGGCGGCGCGGCGCGCGGGTATTCAGCGCGTGATCCTCCCGCAGGGCAACAAGAAAGATCTGCGCGAGCTGCCGGATCATGTTCGGCAGGAAATGCAGTTCCACTTCGTGGGCCGCGTAGAAGAAGTGTTGTCGCTAGCGATTCCAGGAATCAATTTGAGATCGTTCGCGCTCGCCAGCTAAAACGTAATCGGAGCCCATCGGCAGCCAGGCATGGCTGCCGATGGGCTTTTTTTTATTCCAATCGATAATTCGGCGCTTCTTTCGTGATGATCACGTCGTGAACGTGGCTCTCACGCAATCCCGCCACGGTCAGCCGAAGGAAACGGCCGTGCTGCTGCAGTTCGCGAATCGTGGCGCAGCCGCAATAGCCCATGCCGGCGCGCAAGCCGCCCACCAGTTGATAAGCCAGTTCCGCAAGCGGGCCTTTGTACGGCACGCGGCCTTCGATTCCTTCCGGTACCAGCTTTCCACCCTCGGTCTGCGCATAGCGCTCCGAACTTCCCTGCGGCATCGCTCCCATCGAACCCATGCCGCGATAGCTCTTGAAAGTGCGGCCTTGGTAGAGAATCGTTTCTCCTGGACTCTCGTCGGTTCCCGCCAGAAGACTGCCGATCATCACCGAATCGGCTCCTGCTGCAATGGCCTTGGTGATATCGCCGGAATATTTCACACCGCCGTCTGCGATCAGCGGAATTCCCGTCCCGCGCAGAGCTTTCGAGCATTCGGCAATAGCCGTCAGTTGCGGCACGCCTGCGCCGCTGACGACGCGCGTTGTGCAAATCGAGCCGGGTCCGATGCCTACCTTTACGCCATCCACGCCCAGCGCCGCCAGGTCGCGCGCGCCTTCGAACGACGCCACATTGCCAGCCAGCACCTCCACATCCGGTAGCTGATGTTTCAGCGCCTTGACGGCATCCATCACGCGCTGGCTATGGCCGTGCGCCGAATCGACGGCGATCACATCCAGTTTTTTGCGCACTAACTCCTGGGCTCGCTCCAGAAAATCGCCCGTTGCTCCCACCGCTGCCGCCACCCGCAAGCGTCCTTGTGAGTCCTTCGCCGCGTTCGGATACTTCAGCTTCTTTTGAATGTCCTTAACCGTGATCAGACCCTTGAGCGTGTACTGATCGTCTACCACCAGCAATTTTTCGATCCGGTGCCGGTGCAGGATTTTTTCCGCTTCCTCGAGCGTCGTACCGACCGGAACCGTGATCAGGTTTTCCTTCGTCATCACTTCCGAAATCGGCAGATCGTAGCGGGTTTCGAAACGAAGGTCGCGGTTGGTGAGAATTCCCACGAGCCGTCCGTGGCTGGTGACCGGCACGCCCGAAATACGGTAGCGGCTCATTAACTCCAGCGCTTCGGAAATTTTCCGTTCCGGCTCGATAGTTACCGGGTCCACAATCATTCCGCTCTCGCTGCGTTTGACGCGGTCCACTTCCTCGGCCTGGCGCTCGATCGACATGTTCCGATGGATGATACCGATGCCGCCTTGCTGCGCCAGCGCAATGGCCATGTGCGATTCCGTGACTGTGTCCATCGCCGAGCTGATAATCGGAATTTTCAGCTCGACTTTCGGCGTGAGTCGCGTTGTGGTATCGGCTTCGGCGGGAGCCAGACGGCTGTGCGCTGGCTGGAGAACTACATCGTCGAAGGTTAGCCCTTCCGGTATCACCTCAGGAATCATCGGATTCTCTCCATCCTAACAAGCGAACTTATGGACCCTCACGAAAGCGTTTATTTATCGGCCTTGGAGAGTAGTTAGCGCGCTTCGTTAGACCGCTATACTGAAAGTACGTGGACCAGGTTGGGCGCTATCGGATTCTGGAGGAACTGGGCCGTAGCGGGAGCGCACTGCTCTATCGCGCAACCGATCCGGCGATCGATAAAACGGTCGATCTCCAATCCATTCCTCTTACCGGCGGGGATACCGACGAAGCGCGGGCCTTCCGCGAAAACCTGATAGCGGAAGCCCACTCAGCGACAATTCTGTCGCATCCCAATATTGTTACGATCTACGACATTTTCGAGAACGGCGAGCTGGCCTACATATCGAGCGAGTCCGTCGATGGCGTCTCGTTGGAACAACTTTTGCGCACCGGAACGCCTCCGGAAAGGCGAAAATTTTTAGCTTTCCTCCGCCAAATTGCCGAGGCCCTCGACTATGCACACCGCAAAGGAATCGTGCATCGAGACCTTAAGCCGGCAAATATTGTTGTTGCCGGACGAGGTGCGGGTGCCGAACAGGCCGTAAAGATCGCTGGCTTCGGAATGGCCGCGTTCGTTTCCAATAAAGTACTGCAGAACGGATCGTTCGCTGGCATGCCGAATTACATGGCCCCCGAGCAGATACAAGGTTTGCCCGTAACGGGCAAAGCGGACCAGTTTTCTTTCGGCGTCATGATCTACGAAATGCTGTGTGGCGCAAAGCCGTTCACGGCGGAAAATCTGCAGGGCCTGCTCTATTCCATTTGCAAGCAGAATCCCAAGCCAGTAGAGCAAATAAATCCACTCCTGAACGAGACCGTGAACAGAGTGGTCCTGCGTGCGCTGGCCAAGGAGCCGGAAGAACGATTTTCGTCGTGCTGCGATTTCGTGGCAGCCCTTTCTTTCGCTTTAGACGAGTGTCCGGATTGGAAGCCTGTCGCTTCGGTTGCCGTCGCGACGCCTCCCCCTGTTAAACCAGTCGAGCAGCCGGACGGCCGCGATGAACGGATCAGAGCCGCGGCTGCGGTGCTCGCAATTGGGACGGGCGGGGAACTGCCTGGCCGGGAACGGACTGCGCGCCGTATTGCGGCGGCGCAACCGTCGGAAGAGAACTCACGCGGAAAACGAGTCGCGCTGGTAATAGCGCTATGCTTTGTCGTGGCCGCCGCAGTCATTTTCATTGTTCGCCGGAATTCCGCACCTCCGCCGCCGCTGCAAGTGTTGGATACGAAAACCGGCCCGACCGCGCCTCCACCGGAAGACGTGAAGACCGCGCCAAAGGAATCCCCGCCGGTTCCCACCGAGGATACGGCGTCGGCCGATCAAACCTTGCAACCGCCGCCTTCCACCCCTTCGGCTGCTCCGGCAGTTACCCCCTCGCCGAATACAGCCGTGCCGAAAGCGGAGGCATCGCTCGAATCTGCGGAGTTGTCGCGAAAGCCAGCAAAGCCATCCTCTGAAACCGACGCCGAAACGCAAGCGGCTGCCGCTCCCGCAAAGACCGACGTCGAATTGGTCACCGATCCGCCAGGAGGAAAGGTAGTGGTGGACAGCCATCAAAGCTGCCTGAGCCCTTGTTCCATGTCGCTTTCGAGTGGCAGGCACACGTTGACTGCCGAGCTAACCGGCTATACCGTGGCGCAGAAAATTATTCAGGTGCCCGACGATGTAAATGTGTTTCTGCCGCTTGTCAGGAGTGTAGGAGTCCTGCTCGTTTCTTCCGAGCCAAGCGGCTCGCAAGTGGCAGTGGACGGCAAGAATTACGGCCCCACTCCGGTTACATTACATCTGACCGCCGGCGCGCATCATCTGACGATTTCCGACGGCGATCGCCGTCACGATGAAACCATCGAGATCGATGGCGATGGCGTGCATACTCGCACATTCCGCTGGTAAGAAGCCCTACTTCATAAGATCCCGATGCGCCGGTAGTCCCGGAAGACCTGCGGCTGCCAGAACGGCGCGATTCACGGCCTGCGCCACCGCTTCCGCGCCTACCGCTCCAATACTGCTGATATCGGCGCGCGCCGCGCTTCCTGTTGCCGCCGCAAAGATTGTGTCGCCATCGAATGCTGTGTGAATCGGATTAATCGTTCGCGCCAGGCCGTCGTGCGCCATCTGGGCGAGTTTGGCGGTTTCCGTTTTGGTGAGCGTGGCGTTGGTCGCGACGACTCCGATCGTGGAATTACCGCCCCGATGGGCGCGAGCCAGCGTTCTACCCCCAAGAATTTGCGCCATGCTGTCGAGAAAGCCTTTGCCGTCTTCGGCGCGCGCTCCGGCGAGAATTTTTCCCGTTTCGCGGTCGAGCACGTCTCCCGATGCGTTCACCGCGACAATGGCGCCGACAATCAGGCCGGAAGTTCCGATGGACAAACTCGCCGTTCCGATACCGGATTTCATGGCCGCTTTCATCCCAAACATCTTGCCAACTGTCGCCCCCGCGCCGGCTCCGACGTTGCCTTCTTTCGGCAGAGCTTTCGAAGCTGCCCGGCAGGCCGCATACCCGGCCTCGGCGTTCGGCCGAATTTTCGAATCTCCTAAGCTCAAATCGAAAAGGATCGCGGCAGGGACAATCGGCACTACAAGCGAGCCGACCCGATAGCCGGCATGATTTTCCTCGAGGAATCTCATTACGCCACTGGCCGTTTCCAAACCGAACGCGCTTCCACCGGAAAGGACAATGGCATTCACGCGTTCGACCGTATTGACCGGGTTGAGCAGGTCGGTTTCGCGCGTGCCTGGCGCCGATCCCCGCACGTCCACGCCGCCAATCGCGCCATGGTCAAACAGAACGACCGTGCATCCTGTAGGCCGCCGGCTCTCCGTGAAATGTCCGACGCGTACTCCTTCAATGTCGGTGATGCCGCCCGATGCTTCATCGGGCGCTCCGGCAAGCCCATAAGGCAGGGCGGCAAAGCCCGCGGCCGCGCGCAACAAACTGCGTCTCGAATTTTTGGGGCTCTGCATGATGATAGACCTTGGCGCTTATGCCTTCCAGTTTCTCTCTTCGTTGGGTCGCGGTCAGTGTGTTCGTCCTCTCCTCGACGCTCAATTATCTGGACCGAACCTTGCTGAACACCCTCGCTCCTTTAATCCTGACCGAATTCCATCTGAGCATGGCGGGCTTTGGAGCGCTGCTCTCGGCATTCTCTGTTGCCTATGCGGCCTGCACGTTGGCGGCCGGCTGGATGCTGGACCGCTTTGGAATTAACCGTGGAATCAGCGCCGCGGTCGGGTGGTGGTCCGCCGCCGCGGCCGGCACAGGCCTGGTGAGCAGCCTGGCTGGATTGACAATTTGCCGAGTGGCGCTGGGCATGGGCGAATCCGCCGGAATTCCGGCGACCGGGAAAGTAAACGGCATCTATCTCGAGCCGGAAGAGCGCGCGCTGGGAGCCGCCGTGAACCAGATCGGCTTAAGTTTGAGCGCTCCTCTGGCCGCGCTCTCTATCGGTTTTGCCAGTACCTACGGATGGCGCACTCCATTTATCGTGAGCGGCTTGGCAGGATTCTTGTGGATTCCGTTGTGGCTCGTTGTGAGCCGCGGCATACATCCGCGCTATCCGGTAACGAGCCGGCCATCCTCGCGCTCCAGCCTTGCCATCCTCGGCGAGCGCAACTTGATTCTGCTGGTCCTCGCCAATATTTTCTGGATGGGAGCGTATTCGCTCTGGTCCAACTGGACTACGCTTTATTTGACCAACGTCCATCACCTCAGTTTGCAGGCCACTGCCCGCTATGTTTGGATTCCGCCGTTAATATCGAACGTTGGAGGCTTCTTCGGAGGTTGGCTGTCGCTTCATTGGATGAAAAAATCCATGAACCCGGTGGCAGCTCGCCGCAGGGCTGTTTGGGTAAGCGCGGCTGGGTCCTTGTTGACTCTCTTGCTGCCCTTCGCCACAGGCGCAGGTTTAGCCACGGCGCTCATTTCATCCAGCTTCTTTTTTGCGCTGGCCGGCAGCGTGAATATCTACGCTCTTCCGATCGACATCTATGGCGCCGGCCGTTCTGGTGTCGCGATTGCAGCGCTCACCTGCGCCTTTGCTATTTTGCAAACCGTCCTCTCGCCCGTGATCGGCTATCTTGCCGATCATCGCTTGTATACCGAGGTACTTTGGCTCGTAACCCTGCCTCTGATCGCGAGCGCACTTGTCCTGCAGGGGGTAAAAATCCGTGACGAATTCATTTGAACAAGTCGGAATGGCCGCCGGTTACGCACAGTTTCGTCCGCCGGTGCATCGGAAAATCCTGGAACGCGCTCTCGCATCGGGCACTGCTGTTCCGAGAGCGGTGGATGTGGGCTGCGGAGCGGGTCTGTCCACGCAGGCGCTCGCGGGTTTTGCCGATGTAGCGCTCGGTATGGAGCCGGTGGCCGCCATGCTACCCAAGAAGCCAAATTTTTTTGCGGGCGCGGCTGAGGCGATTCCCGTTGCTGGCGCTTGTATCGACCTGATCACCGCTGCTGGCTCCTTAAACTACGCCGATCTGACTCTATTCTTTCCGGAAGCCGCTCGTATTCTGCGTGATGGCGGCTTACTCATCGTCTATGATTTCGAGCCGGGCCGGAGCTTCCGCAGCTCCCGCGATCTGGACGAGTGGTTCAATGCGTTCGTACAACGCTATCCTTGGCCTCCCCACGACGCACTCGAACTGAACCCCGAGATATTACGCGATGTCGCAACTGGATTCCGGCTGCAGAATCAGGAGCGTTTCGAAATCGCCATCGCCCTCGACCGCGAATTCTATCTGGAATATATGCTGACCGAAACCAACGTAGCGTTCGCGCAGCGTCGGGGCATAGCCCGCCAGGAAATCCGGTCCTGGTGCGCGCACACTCTGGACGAATTCTGGCACGAGGGCCGTCGGGAGGTTCTGTTCCGCGGCTATTTTGCGTGTCTCCTAAAATTTGAGCAGCCGCTCCGCCTCGCGTGTGATATCGCGCACTTGCGGAAGGATCTCGTCTTCTAATTGCGGATTGTAGGCAACCCAGGTATCAAGTGCGGCGACGCGGCCCACTGGCGCGTCCAGATCCGTAAATAACTCATTTGCTGCGCGCGCCACGATTTCGGCGCCGTAACCCCAGGAAAGCGTATCCTCATGCGCTACCAATAGCCGGCTGGTCTTTTTAACCGATGCCTGAATGGCGTTCCAGTCGTATGGCGCCAGGCTGCGCAAATCGAGAATCTCGACCGAAACATGTGGATGGCGCTGCTCGATTTGCAGCGCCGCCTGCAACGACTTCTGCACCAAGGCTCCATAGGTGACGATCGTAAGGTTTTCGCCCGGTTTGACGATCCTGGCTTGCCCGAATGGAATCGTGTACTCGGGGCCCGGATGCGGTGCGCGGTTGTACGGCTCGCGATATAGCTTTTTATGCTCCAGGAATAGCACCGGATCGTCGCAGCGAATGGCCATTCGTAGCAAGCCGCTCGCGTCCAGAGCATTGGATGGAAAAACGACTCGCAAGCCAGGGATGTGCGTAAACGTGACCTCCCCGCTTTGGCTGTGATAGATCGAACCCCCCGTCAGATAACCGCCGATCGGAACGCGAATCACCACCGGGCAGGAAAACCCGTTGCTCGATCGCCAGCGCAAATTCGCGAGTTCGCTGCGGATCTGCATCATGGCCGGCCAGATGTAATCGAAAAACTGGATTTCCACCACCGGCTTCAGCCCGCGCACTGCCATGCCGAGCGCGCGGCCGACAATGCCGGCTTCCGCGATCGGCGTATTGAAACAACGTCTGCTGCCGAATTCGCGCTGCAAGCCCGCCGTAGCTTTAAAAACGCCGCCTTTCCCTTTCACATCGGCCAGATGTTCCTCACGGCTGCAATCGGCGACATCCTGGCCAAAAACAATCATGTTGGGATCGCGGCGCATTTCTTCGGCGAGCGTTCGGTTAATGGTGTCCACCATGGTGCGCGGGTCGCCTTCAAATCTCGGCTGGGCTGCGAATGCGGCGGACGTAGGATCGACTTTGTCGGAATAGAGAAACTGGAAGACCGATCCGGAGGCCGGCGGCTCCGCCCGCAGAACGCGCTGCGAGATTTCCTGTAGTTCCAGATCGATTTCGCGCGTAATGTTTTTAAGAGTCGCCCGATCGAGCAGCCCGGCGCGAAGAAGAAACTCCGGAAAAGTTCTCAAAGGATCGCGGGCGGCCTCTTGCTCCCGCTCGGCTTGGCACTTGTAGAACCGCTCGTCGTCGGAATACGAATGCGAATACGGCCGGATGACCGAAGCATGCACGAGCGCCGGGCCGTGCCCGGCGCGGCAGTGCGCAATGGCATTGCTTAGAATCCGGTACGATTCGACAAAATCCGTTCCATCTACTTCGAGGCGCAGCAGGTCCGGAAATCCCTTGAGCAGGCTGGCGATATTGCCGCCTGGCGTTTGGCGTTCTACCGGCACCGAAATGGCGTAGCCGTTGTCTTCGACCAAAATCACCAGTGGCAAGCGATGCAGACAGGCGCTGTTTACGCATTCCCAAAATTCGCCTTCGCTCGTCGCGCCTTCGCCCGAGGTGACCAGCGTTACTTCGTTCGAATCGCGATTTAGATAAGTTGTTGCATGCGCGCACCCTGCACCATGCAGGAACTGCGTACCGGTAGGAGACGAGCCGGCGAGAATATGCAGCTCTGGCGAAGACCAGTGCGAAGGCATTTGCCGTCCGCCGGAATTCGGATCTCTCGCCGCGCCGACGGCCTGCAGCAGCATGTTTTCCGCCGTTCCGCCCAAAGCCAGGACCAGTGCGCGGTCGCGATAATACGGAACGGCCCAATCGTGCCCGGCGCGCAGCGCCAGCCCTGCCGCCACCTGCACCGCTTCATGCCCCGCGCCGCTCACCTGGAAGAAGATCCGGTTTTGCCGCTTCAGCAAAATCTCGCGATCGTCCAGGGCACGTGACAGATACATGAGCCGGAAGGCGTGGATCAACCGATCGCGGTCAAGCCCTTCCGGCAGCGAGTCGGTCGCAGTGGTAAGCGCGGATTCGGATGGTGTTGTCACCACTGCACATTATCGCTCGGCGCACTCCGAGGGAGAGCAAAGGGCGCGGATGCACGCCGCCAGACAACAAAGGAACTCCCTGACTATTCGGGCGGCGCGCTTGATATCGCGACCGTTTTGCGCGTGTTCCTCAGAGCCGAGGGAAGAGTCCGCAACGGCGCTCCATATAGAATCAAAGCGGGAGATCTAGAAAACTTTCATGGCGATTGCAGGCGCGGGCTTGGAGGGCGTAGTTGCCACTTCATCCAAAATCTGCTACATAGACGGCGATCAAGGCGTACTGAGCTACGCCGGCTACAACATCCACACGCTGGCCGACCATGCCTCGTTTGAAGAGGTTATTTACTTGCTCTGGCACGGCAAATTGCCAGTTTCAGACGAGTTGCGGAAGCTGAAAGCGTCGCTAACGGCCGAACGCGATCTGCCGGCCGAAATTACTGCTTTTCTGAAAAACGTTCCGAAATCCGCCTCCGCAATGGACGTGCTGCGCACCGCGATTTCGATGCTCAGCTTGTACGATCCGCAAGCGGGCGATATGTCGCCCGAGGCCAACACGCAAAAGGCCGCGCGGCTCATGGCGCGCGTAGCGACCATCGTGACGTCCTTCGACCGCCTGCGTAACGGAAAAGAAGTGATTCCCGGCGACCCGGCCCTAAGCCATGCCGCGAACTTTCTCTACACACTTACCGGCAAGAAGCCCGACGATGTCATGGAGCGCGTATTTGACGTGGCGCTGATTCTGCACGCCGACCATGAGCTCAACGCGTCTACCTTTGCCGCGCGCGTAACGGCGGCTACTCTCTCGGATATCTATTCGGCCGTTACTTCCGCCATCGGCGCGTTGAAAGGCCCCTTGCACGGCGGCGCGAATGAAGCGGTCATTCAAATGCTGCTCAAGACCAGCTCGAGTGAAGACGCCGTCGCCAAAGTCAAGAGTAATCTCGATAACAAGATCAAAATTCCAGGCTTTGGACATCGTGTGTATCACACTGCCGATCCCCGCGCCATTCATTTGAAGAAAATGAGCGAGGAACTCGCCAAACGCACGGGACATGGCGACCTCTACGAGAAATCCACACGCGTCGAGAAAACCGTAAAGGAACTGAAGGATCTCAACGCGAACGTCGATTTCTATTCGGCCTCGACTTACTATTCCCTCGGCATTCCAGTGGATCTGTTTACTCCTATTTTTGCGGTGAGCCGGATGTCCGGCTGGACCGCGCATATTTTGGAGCAATACCGGAATAACCGGCTGATCCGTCCGAGAGCCGACTACACCGGCGATGCCGACGGAAGGCCCTGGACGCCGCTCAACGAGCGCTCGTAAGCGGGATGCACGATCTAAGCTTCTTCCGGAACCATCTGGAAGTGATGCAGAGCCGGCTCGCCTCGCGCGGATTCGCGCTCGATATCGAAGCTTTTCAGGAACTCGACCGGCGGCGCAGACAATGCGTCACCGAAAGTGAGCAACTCAAAGCGGAGCGTAACCAGGCGACCGTCGAGATCGGCAAGTTTCGCAAAGCGGGAGCGGATACCACGCAACAGCAGCAGGCCGTCCGCGCCATGGGCGAACGCATTGCCGAGTTGGATGCGGAAGCTAACAAAGTCGATGCCGAGTTCCGTGATGTCCTGGCGCGTGTGCCCAACATTCCGCACGAGAGTGTGCCGGTTGGGCAAGGCGAGCACGAGAATGTGGAAGTCCGGCGTTGGGGTGCACCGCCGGAATTCAACTTCACGCCCAAAGCGCACTGGGATCTGGGACCGGAACTGGGAATTCTCGATCTGGAGCGGGCCGCCAAAGTAGCGGGCGCGCGCTTTGCGGTGTATTGGGGCATCGGTGCGCGGCTCGAGCGCGCGCTCGTGCAATTCATGCTCGATCTGCACACCAAAGAGCACGGGTATCAGGAGGTGCTGCCGCCATTTCTGATCAATTCCGCCAGCTTGTACGGCACCGGCCAGCTACCAAAATTCGCCGAAGATTTGTTTCGGTGCCAAGGACACGATTTATGGCTTACGCCAACCGCGGAGGTCCCCGTCACGAATCTTTTTCGCGATGAGACACTCAGCGAAGACAGGCTGCCGATCAGCCTGTGCGCCTACACACCCTGCTTCCGTAGCGAAGCGGGATCGTACGGCCGCGATGTCCGCGGCATTATCCGCCAGCATCAGTTTCAAAAAGTCGAGTTGGTGAAATTTGCGTCTCCAGGGCAGAGTTATCAGGAACTGGAAAAACTGACACACGACGCGGAAGAGGTATTGGAGCGCCTCGAACTGCCATACCGGACGGTTGTGTTGTGTACCGGCGATCTCGGTTTCGGTTCGGCCAAAACCTATGACATCGAAGTCTGGCTTCCCGGCCAAGCCGCGTATAAGGAAATTTCTTCCTGCTCCAACTACGAGGCGTTCCAGGCGCGCCGCGCGCAGATTCGCATGAAAAGCGGCAAGGGGAAGTCCGAATTCGCCCACACGTTAAATGGCAGCGGCCTCGCCGTAGGACGAACGTGGGTCGCCATCATCGAAAATTTCCAGCAGGCCGACGGCAGCGTACTTGTGCCTAAGGCGTTACAGCCGTACGTAGGCACGGAGCGGATCGAGAGAGTTCCAAAGGCCGTATAGGGCGCCGCTCCAACACAGTCACACCACTCGCAAAATTTTTCCGAATTCCTGTAATCTGCCTATAATCAAAAACTTAGCGTCTTTGCGATGGCTTTTGCCCGTGTCTATCCCGCAATGATCAAACGTCGTTGCGTGTTTGACTGAAGTCGCCCGTAACAAAAACGGCGACTTTCCACGTGAGGCATCATGCTTAACTTACGCCACGGTCTTTTGGCGACAATTCTCTGTACCACTCTTTTTGCTTACAGCGCGTTTGCGCAATCTCTGACTCAGATTCTTGATACGATTCACAATCCGGATGGAACGACGTTCAACGGAACAGTTGTGATCACCTGGAACGGCTTTTCCGGAAACAGCGGCCACTCCACATCTAAAGTGAGTGTTTCCGCGCGAGTCTTCAATGGAGCACTCTCTGTATTCCTGGCGCCCACGACCACGGCCACGCCAGGCACCTACTATCAAGTGGCATATACCAGCAGTAATGGACTTGTGACTTACAACGAAACCTGGCAGGTGCCGCCGAGTGCCACACCTTTGACGGTCGCGAATGTTCGCGTAGCCAGTACGGGTGGCGGGTCCACCGGTTCAGGCGCCGGTCCCGGCGTGCAATACGCAACCCTGCCGATTGCAATTAGCCAGGTCACGAATCTGAGCGCGAGTTTGAGCTCGATTAACAGCTCCGTCTCTGACTTAACCTCTCAGGTAAACGATCTCGCATCGAGCATCGCATCCAGCGGTAATATCAGCGCTCTCCAGACAACGGTAAACAACTTGAGCACAACCGTGACCGGCCTCCAAACGACCGTAAGCGGCCTGAATTCGACAGTTGCCGGGTTAAGCTCCACAGTCGGCGCCAACAGCACAATGCTGACAGGCCTTTCCTCTACCGTGAGCGGCTTAAGTTCCACCGTGAGCGGGCAAACAAGTTCGATTTCCACACTCACCGGCAATCTAAGTGCGCTGACTTCGACTGTGAATGGGCACACCAGTTCGCTGAGCGCGCTGAATACTACGGTAGGCGGTCTGAGTACGTCCGTGACAGACCTGGGCAACTCCTTGACTAGTCTGACCGCAACCGTGAACACTCTCAGCGCCTCCGGGTCGACCGCAGTCTTCGTGGATGCCGAAGTCCCAGCGGGCACAGTGAACGGCGTAAACACAGCCTTTACCCTGGCGAATTCTCCCGCTCCCACAACCAGCTTGACCCTATTTCGCAATGGCCTTCTGCAGCGCTTGGGGATCGACTACACGCTATCCGGCGCCTCGATCACATTCGCCGCCGGCAGCGTGCCGCAAGGGGGCGATTTGGTGCGCGCCTACTATCGCATTCCCGGGACTGGAAGCGCCACGAGTTTTAACGATGGCGAACTGCCGTCCGGGACCATCAACGGAACGAACCTGACCTTCACTCTGGCAAGCGCGCCCAGTCCCGCATCCAGCCTCATGCTGTTCAAAAATGGCCTGCTGCTCACGCAAGGCGTGGACTACGCATTAAGCGGAGTCACTGTCACCTTCGCCAACACGACCGTCGCGCCTCAAACCGGCGACTCGCTGACGGCTTCGTACCGCCACTAGAAGCCCGACGATCCCAGATACTTCTTCAAATCCGGATGCAACTGCGCATCGACATCTGGATCGTTTACGTTTCCTATGTCCACATAGCGCGGGGGGAGAAATGTTTTCTTCGGAATCTTTTCTCCCCGTATCGCTTTCATCGCTTGATCGACCGCGGTTTCGCCCATGCGAAATGGATCTTGAATGATCAGCGTGTTGATCCATCCGGCTTTGAGATCGTCGATGAGCGCCGGACTGGAATCGAATCCCACCAGTTTGATCTTGCTCTGCCGCCCTTTAAGCGCGCGGGCGGCGCCTTCCGACCCGGATTCATTCGAGGCAAACATTCCATCCAGATCTGGATGCGCCGTCAACATATTTTCCGTAACAGTGAGCGACTGCGCAATACTAGCCATGCCAAAGCGTTCATCGAGAATCTGAATGCCGGGAAATTTAGCCTTGATCTCGTCTCGAAAACCGGCTTCTCTCGCCGTGGTGGAGGCGCCGCCCGGCGTAGTGTTCACCATCACAATCTTGCCTTTTCCATGCAAGATCTCTCCCAATCGGTCGGCCCCCATTTGGCCGCCCAAGTAGTTATCGGTTGCGACAAACGTAGCGTACTTATCCGTTTCGATTCCGGAATCGTAGATCACCACCGGAATACCGGCGTTATACGCGCGATCCACTACGATTTTGAACGCCGAGCGGTCCGATGGCGCCAGCGCAATCGCGTCTACGCGCCGGTTGATCATCGTTTCGACAATCTGCATCTCGGTCGCGATATCGGTCTCATTGGGTGGACCGTCCCAAACAATCTTCACATTGTGTTTCCAGCCAGCTTTAACGGCGCCGGCGTGTACGCTTTGCCAGAAAATGTCGGCGCTGGCTTTGGGAATCACCGCTATCGTGGTGACATGCTCTCGATTGCAGCTTGTGCATGCCAGCGCCGCAAAAAAACAAAGCAAAATAAGGCCATATGAAACGCGGCGCGTAGAATTGAATCTCATTTCTTCGGAGAAACAATGCAACTTGGTCTGGTCGGTCTGGGACGTATGGGCGCGAATATGGTGCGCAGACTGCAAAAAGGCGGTCACACATGCATCGTATTCGACTTGAATCCGGAAAACGTAAAAAAGCTGGTGTCGGAAGGCGCGGCGGGCGCGAATTCGCTGGAAGATTTGGTGAAGCAACTCACCAAGCCACGTGCGGTTTGGGTAATGGTTCCTGCCGGCAAAGCCACCGAAAGCACGGTGCAGACCCTGGCTGCGGCCATGGAAAAAGGCGACAGCATCATCGATGGCGGCAACAGTTTCTACAAAGACGACATTCGCCGCGCCGCCGAATTTAAGAAGAAAGGCATCCAATATCTGGATGCGGGCACCAGCGGTGGCGTCTGGGGTGTCGAACGCGGGTATTGCCTGATGGTCGGCGGCGAGGAAGACGCCTTCCGGCAGTTGGAACCGATTTTCAAAACGCTCGCGCCGGGAATTGGCAATATCGAGCGGACGCCCGGCCGGGACAAACTAGGCGGCACTTCCGAACAAGGCTACCTGCGCACTGGTCCTCCGGGCTCCGGCCATTTCGTGAAGATGATCCACAACGGCATCGAATACGGAGTCATGCAAGCCTACGCGGAAGGCCTCGATATTCTCGAGCATAAAAATTCGAAAGATTTGCCGGAAAACGAACGCTTCGATCTGAATGTCTCCGACATCGCCGAGCTATGGCGTCGCGGCAGCGTCATTGGGTCCTGGCTGCTCGATCTGACCGCCATGGCTCTGGCGGAAAATCCCGATCTTTCAAATTTCAGTGGTTTTGTCGAAGATTCCGGCGAAGGCCGTTGGACCATTAATGCCGCAATTGAAGAAGCGATTCCGGTCGAGGTGCTGGCATCGGCGCTCTTCACGCGCTTCCGCTCACGCCGCGAACACACCTTCGCGGAGAAGGTGCTCTCGGCGATGCGATATAAATTCGGCGGCCACGTAGAACGGCCGACCGGCGGCTAAAGATTATTCGAGTTCGGGACCGCTGGGCGTAATCTTCACTGGCATCACGTGCGTCGCCAGAATATTGCGCCCTACAAACGAAACCTGGACCACTTCGCCATGCTGCGTCTCGACCCGTTGGTATTGGTCGAAGATAAAGTTGCCCAGCGAATAAAAGATCAGCCCGCCGTGATAGCTTTCGCTCGGCTGCACGACATGCGGATGATGGCCGATGACGAGCGTAGCGCCCGCGTCAATCGCCGCGTGCGCAAACACGGTCTGAGCGGCATTCGGTTTGAGCTTGTACTCGATCCCGTGGTGCATAGAGACGATTACGACGTCAACGCGCTTGCGCATCTCCTGCACATCCCGGCAAACAATTTTCGGGTCGGCCAGGGCAATGCGCGGATCGATATCTTTCCAATTGCCATTCTTCTGGTCATAGGTATAGCCGAGAAAGCCGAAACGCACGCCGTGCCGTACTAACACGATTCCCTTATGGGCGTCTGCTTCGGATTCGCCGCTGCCCACAGGTTCTATGCCGTGTTTGCGCAGCCAGGAAATCGTAAATTCCACTCCATGCGAGGCGCAATCGCGCGAGTGATTATTGGCAGTCGATGCAACCGCGATTCCGGCAAGCTTCAGACCCGCGATGGTATCGGGCGCGGCGTGAAAAATCATCCCGCCCTGGTGGTACGGGCCCTTGTCGGAAAAAGGGGACTCCAGATTCACGAAGGCAATGTCGGATGCGGCCAGCATCGGCGCCATTTTTCGAAACGGCAACGCAGGGTCCTTTGCGACGAGAATCTGGCGGCGTACCGCGCGCGAGAGCATCACGTCCCCCGTGAAAATCAGCCGATTGAACGCCTCCTGAGCAAATAAAGAACCGCGACCGTGAGGGAGCGGAAGCAGAATCAGAACAGCGAAAAAAAGCGGAATGCGCACTACAGTTTTTTTGCCGCTGCGCGATCAAGAAACCAAGTGGCTTTTTTGTCGCGGCT
>JAICIH010000044.1 GCA_025924475.1 Bryobacteraceae bacterium | reverse complement strand
GCTCGCCGGCCGTGCCAAAGTGCAAGTTGGAATCCAAAACTCCTCCTGCTGCTTCCGCCGCGTGCCCATCGCCATACGAAGATTTTACGAGCAAACATTTTCGATTGGAACTGTTTTCTGACTTTAACCCCGGGCTGCTAGGCGGGCCCATCGTGAAGAACAAAGCGTTCTTTTTTGCTTCTTATGATGGTTATCGATATCGTGCCGGGAGCCAGGCGAGCTTTTTCTCCGTTCCGACGGAAGCCGAGCGCCGCGGCGACTTCAGCGCGCTGCCGGCCACCATTTATGATCCAGCGACGACCAATTGCAGCAGCGGGCCGTGCACTCGCCAGCCATTCGCGGGCAACGTGATTCCATTGAACTGTATCTCGCCGATTTCACAAAGCTTCCAGCAGTATCTGCCTGCCACCGCGAACAGCAACATTCAGAATAACTTCCTGGGCTCGGTGCCCACCGGCCTGAACAACTACAACACCACGAACAAAGTGGACGTGGACCTGACGCAAAACAACCGGTTCACGGCCTTGTACAGCCGGGGGCATCGCTCGCAAGCCACGCCCTATCGCGGCGGGACGTTACCGCTTCCGTATGCCAATACCCGGCTCGTCGATGAGATTCCGACAACCGCCTCCGCCAAGTACACCGCCGTAATCGGACCAAATCTTCTTAACCAGCTCAGCTTCGGATTTGCGCGCATTTGGGTCCCTATCGTCAGCGCGACAGCAGAGGGATTGTACCCGCAAAAGGCCGGATTGGAAGGTTTGCCTCCCGGCGACGCCGATAGCTCTTTTCCTGAAGTGTCCTTCTCCGGCCCGAACTCGCCAACCAATTGGCGCGGCGCCGACTCGCGGCCGTTCACCGAAGCGATGAATACCTTCACGCTGCAGGACAATGTGCAGTGGGTGCATGGCAAACATTCCGTTACCGCCGGTTTTCAGATGCAGCGATTGCAAGATAACTACGTCGCCCAAGTCAGCGGCAGCCTGTTTAACGCCAGCTTCAGCAACAATCAGACACTCGGCTTCGACGCCGACGGAGACCGCAGGACCAGCACAGGGAACTCGTATGCAAGCTATCTGCTGGGCGCCGTGAACTCATCCAACGTGATGCAAGATTCCGTTGTGGGGACGGGAGCGCGCTTTAGTTCGTATGCGTGGTGGTTGAACGACGACTTCAAAATCACGCCGCGCCTGACGCTGAATGTGGGATTAAGATATGACGTCATGCTTCCTTACAAGGAAGTGCTGGACCGCCAGTCGTTCTTCAATCCCACCTTGCCTAATCCGGCGGCCGACGGTTATCCCGGCGCGCTCATGTTTTACGGGAACGGGCCCGATAGTTGTCAGTGCTCGACAAACATTAAAACCTATTTCGGAGCTTGGGGACCTCGCCTCGGCTTGGCCTACAGCATAAATGATAAGACTGTTCTGCGCGCCTCGTATGGAGTGATGTACTCGCGTAGCGGCGCGGTGGGAGGGCGCGGTGGCGCGCGCGACGGTACAGGGACGCTCGGCTATACCGCCAGCGCTCCGTTCGGCGCTCTTCCTGACGGCTACAGCCCGGTATTCAACTGGGACAACGGCATTCCGCCGTTCCAGCGCGCGCCGTTCTTCGATCCAACGCTGAATACCGGGTTCACCACGACGAACCCCAGGGGCGGCAGCGTGACTTATGGCGACCCTTATGTCGGCGGCCGTCCACCGCGCTATCAAAACTGGAGTTTCGGATTGCAGCGAGCCCTCACCAATTCGACCACGATAGGCGCCAGTTACGTCGGCAGCAACGGTCACTTCCTGCGCGGCGGCGGACGTGGTTTGTGGTCTGGGCAGATCCAGCCCAAATACCTCGCGCTGGGCAGCCTTCTGACGCAGCGCGCCACGCCGGCGAACTTGGCGCTCGCTAAGGCCCAGTTTCCTGAAATTCAATTACCGTTTCCCTCCTTTAATGGAACGATTAGTCAAATGCTGCGGCCATTTCCGCAGTACTCCGGAGTGTCCGATATCTGGGGCGATGTGGCCGACTCCCACTACAATTCATTTCAGTTTGTAATTACGCAACGGCGCTGGAACGGATTGACGCTGAACTTGAATTACACCCTGAGCAAGAGCTTCGACGACACCACAGGGGACATCAGCCGGTCAGCCTACAACTGGGGCACTGAAAAAGCGGTTACTCCCGAGGACGCAACGCATGTCGTGAACTTCACCCTTGTTTATGCGCTTCCGTTCGGGGAAAGCACCGGGAATCGCCTATATAAGAGCCTCGTACGCGGCTGGCAGATTTCCGCCATCACGCAGTTCAGTACGGGCCGTCCGCTCGGAACCGCTGAAGCCAATTGCAACCTTCCAAACGCCGGCGATTGCTACGCCGATTACAACCCGGGCTTCTCCGGACCGGCACAAATTGCCGACTACGGCAGCGGCAACTTACTGGGTTCGCATCCAACTGTATATCTTGATAGAAGCGCTTTTCAGGATCCGGCCCCTTATACGTATGGAAACACTCCCCGGACGCTAGCCTATGCGCTCCGCGGACCCTCCAGCTTTACACAGGACCTCAGCCTGCGGCGTGAGTTCAAGATCTACGAGAATGTGAACTTTCAATTGCAGGTCGACGCTATTAATTGGCTGAATCACGCCGTTTTCTCGAATCCATCGCTAGATACAAGGTCGTCAGGATTCGGCCGGATCACAGGTCAGGAGAATGGTCCCCGAGTGGTGCAGTTTTCCGCGCGAGTGAAGTTTTGATAGTTGCTTTCATTGCTTGCGGACAAGACCAATCTTGGCAGGCGCCGCAAGGCCGTTTTGGCGCCAGCCTGCTCCGGAGCCCGCGCCGATGCGGCCACAACTCACTTGGAGGGAATGCTCGAGTGTAAGTCGAGCGAGGAGCGCGTGGGTGTACAAGAGGAGGCCGGTTAGCAACCGGCCGCAGGCTGCCAGCCTGCCCACATGGCAGAGGTCTCAAAACCCAGTTATTTTGGGCGGCACTTGCGCAGATCCTGAGCTGGTCTATTCATTGGCGCTGACAAGGGAGAACATCGCACCTTGGGGATCCTGGCCCTGTATAATCCAGCTCCCGCCGGGTACCTGCATTGGACCGTTGATGATCTTCCCGCCGCCGCTTTTGACTCGCTCGATGGCTGCCTTGATGGAATTCACGTTGAAGTAGAAGTTCCAACTGGACACCGGGATATTGGGAGCCTTGGTCATCATGCCACCATCACCCATTGGGTTGCGGTCGCCTTCATCGAAGATGCGATAAATGCCCATGGGCCCCATGTCCATATCGTTCACTTTGCTCCAACCAAAGAGCTTGTTGTAGAAGTCAAAGCCACCTTCGAGATCTGTTGTATAGAGTTCGTGCCAGCCGATGGTACCGGGAGCGGGTGGCGACGGGCGTTCCGGCGAAGGCATCGCCGGGTTGGGAGTAAAGACCACGATGGCAGCGCCCTGCGGGTCGGACATGACGGCGAAGCGAAGCATGCCAGGAACGTCGGTGGCTGGTTTCCATAGCTTGCCGCCAGCTTCGACAATCTTTTCGATGTGAGCATCGACGTCCTCGACAGCTATATAGCCGATCCAGGCGGTGTGCCCGGGGATATTCAACATGCCGGCCATGCCAACGTTGCCAAGATTGAAGGTTGTGTACTGGGTACCATCGGCACCCGATACCTCCTTGGTAGACCAGCCGACAACGTCAGAGTAGAACTTGCCGGCCGCTTTCGTGTCGCTGGTCATGAGTTCATACCAGCCGAACTTTCCTTTTGGTGTAAACATCGCAGTAATTCTCCGTAATCATTATCTGTGATGGATCAGCTGTCACTCGACCGCTTACTACGTACGCGGCCCAGTTTCGAGGCGTTCGCGGTGAGGCGCGTTAGTATGTACAAGCCGCTTACTACGTGTGCGGCTCAGTTTCGAGGTACCCGATGACCGCAGCAGACTTTCGCAGGATTGCACTGAGCCTTGAGGGCGTGGAAGAGTACTCCCATGCAGGATTGCCGGCTTTTCGTGTAGGAGGTAGGAAATTTGCTTCGCTGGCCTCGCAAGCACAGGGATACGGAAATCTGATGCTTACGCTGGAGCAGCAGGCAGCATTTGTGGAGGAAGCGCCCGAGATTTTCCTGCCGATTCCTGGAGGCTGGGGAACGATGGGGCACACGCATATTCGGCTGGAGGCAGCGAGCGAGGATGTAGTGATGGGTGCACTCCGAACGGCGTGGAAACTGCGATTTGATAAGAACGCAAAGACAAGGAGGCGACGGCTATGAGAGCAACAATAGCGCGAAATATTCCTAGCAATAAAAAGGACTTGTCACCAGAACAACGTGAAGAACTACTCACGGCATTGAAAGCTCGTTTTGAGAAAAACAGGAACCGCCATAAAGGTATTGAATGGGCTCAAGTACAAGCAAAGCTGGAAGCTCATGCTGAAAAATTGTGGTCACTCCAGGAAATGGAAAGAACGGGCGGTGAACCGGACGTTGTTGGTCATGATAAACAGACAGGCGACTCCGTTTTTTTATGATTGTTCGGCGGAGAGTCCTAAAGGCCGCAGAAGTGTTTGCTACGACCGTGAAGCGCTGGAGTCAAGGAAAGAACACAAGCCGGAAGATAACGCTGTTGATATGGCAGCTGCCATGGGCATTGAGCTTTTAATGGAAGAGCAATATCGAGAGCTGCAGAAAGTTGGGAATTTCGATACGAAAACGTCGAGCTAGGTGAAAACACCTTCTGCTATCAGAAAACTCGGCGGCGCCCTCTTTTGTGATCGCCGCTACGACACTGTTTTCGTGTATCACAACGGTGCGGAATCTTACTATGCGGCTCGGGCGTTCCGTGGCTTGTAAGGGTCTAGCTTTTGCATGCGCGCCAGGGCCGCTATCATTTAAGGCGCGGTGTCGCCCGCCTTCTCGGCGATTGGCCGGGCGATGCGTACCAGCGAGAGGAAGAACTTTCCGGGCTCTTCGGTCATCGGCATATGTCCCGAATGCTCGAACCAGACGAAGTTCTTTTCCGGCGCTTCCACCTTATTGAACCAATCGGCGGCAACTTCCGCATTCACGTTCCGGTCATGCCGGCCTTCAAAGAGAATGAGCGGAACCGCAAGCTTGCGGATGTTGGTGAGATCGAGGCCGAGTAATTCCGGAAGCAGACGGGGAGTCGCGAAGCTGTTGCCCTCCCAAATGCGGGAGATTTCCTCGTCGTTGTAGTCGGGGGAAAGCCGGGCAAGGGCGCTGTCGGCGGAATTGTCGTGGCGATTCGCCATGACCCCGCCATAAAAGGCAACCCATTTACGCTGGACGTACAGGTCCTTAATAGGAACGATGTGTCCGCGGGCCGCATAAGGCGCGATTGCCTCCAGCTCACGTATTGCCTGAGCATTGCCCGCACGCCGCGCCGCATCTATCGCGAAGCGCCAGCCTCGACGTTCACTCTCGGGGCCATCAATCAACTGCGCAACGCCTATATAGGCGTGCAGCCATGCGGGATGGCGTCTTGCTATCTGAAGACCAAGAAAACTGCCCCAGCTATGTCCCAAAACAAAGATCTTCGTCTTGCCGAACTCGCGGCGGATCCAGGTAGCCATTTCCTCGGTATCGGAGATCATCCGCTCGCGTGTCAGCGTGGGCGCGATCCTGGCCGGATCGGTGAGCAGGTGAGTTTTTCCTGCAGCGCGCTGGTCCCACTGAACGACTGTGAAATACTCTTCGCAGCCGCGGGTAAACCACCAACTCATCGGGATCGAAACGTATCCTGGTCCGCCGTGGATATAGAGAAGGATCGGATTCCGGCGATCGGCTCCGCGGATCGACACCCACTGCTCGATCCCGCCGATACGTACCTTTTCCAGCCGCTCCACACCGTTCGGCGTTACGATTTTGCGCGCATTGGCAATGATTGCAGCCGCTTCGGCGCGGCTAAAGGGTTTGGCCGGCTCGTCCGCTCCGAAGGCGCTCGCGACGAACACGGTGATAAGAATGAGCAAACGCATATATTTTCAGAACACGTAAATCCTCAAAAAGCGGCCCAGATGGATTGAATTGGCGCAATATGTACCGAAATCTGGCCGGCCTGCCCGTCTTTGGCGTAGACCTCAATCCCGTTTGCGCCTGCCGGCGGAAAAACGAGATTGGTAGCCGCAAGCCGCCCATCATCTACAAAGATCTCAACGGAACTACGATCTATCAGCACATTCAACCGCAAGACAGCCTTCTGCAACACCAAAGTCGCTTCGGTCCGAAGCAGGAAATTTTTATTGTTTATCTGCCCCGAATGACTCCGGTCAAAAAACAACTTCCGCGCTTTTCGGTCATAACCTATGATCGTGTAATTACCGTTGCCCTCGAGAATCCGCCAGCCAACCTCCTGCGCGGTTCCTAGCGGAATTTCTGCTTTAAGTTGAAAAGTGCGGCCTTTCGTGAGCGCTGAATTGGCAGCTAACCAGCGATTCACGACCTCTATAGTTCCTGTTTTGCCTGCTTCACTTTCTTTCTGTTCGAACTGGCGAAACTGATCAACGGGCATCTGTACCAGCCGCAATCCTTCCGGCGTCTGTCTCAACCGGAGGCTGCGCGGAAAGGTCATCTGCCCGCGCCATGGGCTCGTCGGCAGATCTTTCGCGTACTGCCAATTATTCATCCACCCGATCATTACGGGTGGGCGCCCGAGCGGAAGATTATTGAACGTGAGGGCACAGTAGCAGTCCTTGCCGTAGTCCGTCCACATTGTCTCGGAGACTGGGTTGTCATTGATAAAACGCGTACCGTCGAAACGGCCGACGAAGTACTGCTCGCCAGATCCTCCTTGCAATGCGCCAGGATTCAAACCAACCTTTAAGATCCAGCGCGTCTCGTCTGGTCTGCGCTCAATTGGCAATTCGAACAACTCCGGACATTCCCACTGTCCGCCCGTTGCGCCGGCCGGTCCGAACTCGCTCAGCGCCGACCAGTGCTTTAAATCCGCTGAGCCATAGATCCGAACCTTATGATCGTTCGGAAGCGAGACCACCATCACCCATCGCCCCGCCTGAGGCGACCAGAATACTTTCGGATCACGAAAATCCGGCAGGTGCAAATCGAGCACCGGGTTCCCGGAGTATTTCGTCCATGTCCGCCCGCGATCGTTGCTGAAAGCCAGGTTCTGCGTTTGCAAGGCTGGGTGTCCGCTGTTCTTCGGAGTGTGTCCCGTGTAAATGGCTACCAGGCACGGCTTGTGATTCGTACAGAGCCCGCTGGTATTGTGTTCGTCTACAACCGTGCTGCCGGTGAAGATCATGATCCCGTTCTCCTCGGGAATTGCGGGCGGCAGTTGTTCCCAATGCACCAGGTCGCGGCTTACGGCATGCCCCCACGTCATATGTCCCCACTCATCACCAAACGGGTTGTATTGAAAGAACAGGTGATACTCGCCTTCGAAGTACACCAGCCCGTTCGGATCATTTGTCCAGTTTTCGCGCGGCGAGAAGTGATACTGCGGCCGGTAAGGCTGATCGTATGGAGCCAATATCGAGGTCGGCTGAGCCAGCGCCAGAACTGGACCGATCGCCAGCAATAGAAGAACGAGTTGCAATCGAATCTCCTCTTTCGGAAGCATACGTCAAGGCGTGGCAGGGCGTTCTGTCGACGCGCGAAACAATTGATTGCGTTTTGGGATCAAGCCCGATAGTAAAGGAGAAAAAATGGGATTGTCCTGGCAACAAGGGCCGCTCTCACCCGGAGCAATCGGCCGATTTCTCGTGCCTGAGCCGCTGCCCAAGAGACTGTTGTACGCCGAGCCCTTGCGGCGGCGCATGCGTGTGCGCTTCGGCGGAATTTGGATCGCCGACAGCGAAGACGTCCTCCTGCTGTTCGAACCCGGCCATTATCCAACGGCCTACTTCAGAGAAGCCGACGTCTCACCGGAAGCTTTGCAACGCACCGACCATACCACGCGACATCCCAACCTCGGCCTCACGTCCTGGTACAGCGTGCGCGCGAGCGATAAGACCGCGCCGCGAGGGGCGTGGCAGCACATCGAGCTGCCCGCCTATGCAAGCGAGCTGCAGGGACGGGTCGCGTTCGCATGGCCGGCCATGGATGCCTTCTACGAAGAAGACGAACGCATCCGGGGCCATGCCGCTGACAGCTATCACCGTATCGATATCCGGCAGTCGTCGCGCCGGCTCGTCGTGCGCCATCGTGAGCGCATCATCGCCGATACCAAGCGGCCGATCGTCCTCTACGAATCCGGCTTCGCGCCGCGCTGGTACGTTACACGCGCGGATATCGATGAATCCGCGCTAACGCCTGTGGAACATCAGACCTTCTGCCCCTACAAAGGGCTGTGCAGCTATTACGATACGGCGACGCACATTTGGCGGCGTGGTCGTATCGTGACGCCTACGCTCAGGTCGGCCGCATCTCCGATCTGGTCTCGTTCGAGCCGGATATCGTCTCCGTACAGCTCGATGGCATCCAACTCCGTCTTGCGCCGGGTTAGACCGTGATTCCGCACGGTCCCGATCGCGACCTCGACGTCGCTGCGACAACAGGGACGCAGCCATAAACACGCACCATGGCTCGACTACTCTCAGTAAATGTCGGACTTCCGCGCGATATCGAGTGGAACGGCCGCACTGTGCACACGGCGATCTGGAAAACTTCGGTGGGCGGCCGCTGTCGCGTCTCCCGGTTGAACCTGGACGGAGACGGTCAAGGCGACCTGGCCGGGCACGGCGGTGAGCAGCGCGCGGTCTTCGTTTACCAGATCGAATCCTATCGCTATTGGCAGGAGCAGTTGAACAGGACCGACTTCGTCGACGGACAATTCGGGGAGAACTTCACGATCGAAGGATTGCCCGACGATGTCGTGCACATCGGCGACCGTTATCGGATTGGCAGCGCCGTGTTCGAGGTCACTCAACCTCGTGTTACCTGCTATCGCGTCGGCATCCGCATGAACGAGCCTCGAATGCCGGCGTTGCTGACATCCAGAGGACGGCCGGGGTTCTACTTTCGCGTCCTGCAGGAAGGCGAAGTGGGGGCCGGCGACGAAATCGTGAGGGTGGGAGAGGCGAAGGAGCGAATGACGGTTGCAGGGATCAACGCGCTCCTCTATTCACCCAAGCATCCACGCGATCAACTCGAGCGCGCATTGCGGATCGAAGCACTTTCGCCCGGATGGCGCCGGTCGTTTGAGGCGTTACTGCAGAGTCGAACGAGTGGTAACGCGGGACTTGCGCCTGCGGCAGCCGCGCATCCGGCCGCGCCAGGATTTCGGCCGCTCACCGTGACGGCAATCGAGCAGGAATCCGCTGACGTCCTCTCACTGACGATGCAGAGCACGGACGGTCAGCCGCTGTCAACGGCGCTGCCCGGCCAGTATGTGGTCTTGCGTCTTCCAACGACCGCCGCCGGCGCGCCGCTTTTTCGCAGCTATTCGCTCTCAGGTCCCCTCTCGACGGAGCGCTATCGAATCAGCGTGAAGATCGAGCCGAATGGCGCAGCCGGAACTTGGCTGCGGGATCATATTCGCGTCGGGGACACTCTCGATGTCAGCTCGCCGCGCGGAGCTTTCATTCTGCAGTCCGGCGAGCGGCCGCTGGTGCTGCTCAGTGCAGGAATCGGGGCAACACCTGTTCTCGCGATGCTGCACGCGCTGGCGGCAGCGCGCTCCACACGTCAGGTCTTGTGGCTGGATGCGGCACGCGACGGGCAGCATCATCCCTTCGCTGCCGAAGTTCGCCACCTGATGCTCGCGCTCCCGCATGGCCGCAGCTACGTTTGCTACAGCAGACCGGACTCGCGGGACAAATTGGGAGAAGATTTTGACGCTACCGGTCACTTGTCACGGTCGGTCTTCGACGAGATCGGCGTTCCAAGAGAGGCCGATGTATACCTCTGTGGGCCGACTCGTTTCATGGCCGAAATGAAGGAGGCACTCGCAAACCTAGGCGTGGCCCCGGAGCGGATTCACGTCGAAATCTTCAACGGCAGTGAGCCGATGACGCCTGGTATCGCGGCCGCACCGGCGCGAGCTCCGCATCTGCCCGAGGAAGACACCAATAGCGGTCCGCTGGTATCGTTCGCGCGCAGCGGTATCGCCGCACACTGGAAGGCATCGTCCTACCAGAGCATTTTGGAACTGGCCGAGGCGTGCGACGTCCCGGTCCGTTGGTCGTGCCGGACCGGTGTCTGTCACAACTGTGAGAGCGGTTTGGTTTCGGGAGATGTCGTCTACGGCCCGGAGCCGCTCGAAAAAGCCGCCGACGGAAACGTCCTGGTTTGCTGTTCACAACCGATTCGCAACGTTGTCATCGATTTATGAAGCCGTTTGCATGCCGATCGCGCGCGTCGGACAGGAATCGACGGCTTCTTCGATCATCTCCAGTTCCTTATCACTGGCCTCGAACGTGTATTCGGTACCATGTGAAACGCCGCTCGCGTCAGTCAGCTCGACATGAGACTCCTGGCCGATCTGAAAGAGCTTCGGTTCGATTCCAACGCAGTTTGCGGCGAGGATACAAGCGGATGGGTCGATTTGCACGGTGACCTTCGGCATATAGTGCTCTCTTATCTTGTCACGAGCCGCTACGCCCGTTCCGGCCACTCGCTGACTTGGTTAGCATGTAGAAACCGCTTACTTGCCGGGTTGTGAACAAATTGGCCAACCGACTCCTTAGCGGTCGCGGCATCTCAGTTTCAGGTTCAGACGATTTTGCGCATTAGCAAACCTGGCCCGAAGCGGGTCTCAGCCGTTCCGGTCAATCGAAAACCACACGCAGTGTAGAAATCTTGGGCGTGAGGATTGCCAATTACGTGGAGAAAAGCAGATCCCTGCAGGCGCGCTACTTCGCAACAGTGCTCGATTAGCCTGCGGCCAATGCCACAACGCCGCATCGTTGGCTCGACAAATAGAGCGTCTAGTTCAGCGCCACCGTCAGTTCTAGGCAGCAAGGCAGCAAATCCCGCAATTGCGCCGTTCCTTTCCGCAACGAACACCGATCCAGCCGCGATTTGTTCGGGCGGCAATTCAATGGCATCGGGATGCGCGAGCAACGCATCGCGATCACCAGCATTGGTGAGAGATGCGCGCATTTGCAGGTCCTCAAGCTCCCTTTGCTCGGAGACAACCGCGCGGCGAATAAGAAAATTCTCCATGTCCCCCTAGCGTTCAGCAGTCTAGCCTACCATCCCTGCCTCGGATTCCTAAGATCAATTTATGGAATAAAAGAACTATGCCGTTCCAGGTTGAGAATCTGCCCGAAGCCATTCGCGAACTCAAGAGGAAGCTACGCAGGGACCTTCCTACTTACTCAACCGTATTTCAGGAAGTCGTGGCCGAAATGCGCGCTAAGATCGCTCAAATTGTGAAAGAGCGCGAGGCTGGGCAAACAGTCATTCCTGTTCTTCAATACGAAGACATTGCGACGGACTCGGTTTCTCCCGAGATGGTCTCGAAGATTAAAGATCGGGGCGCATGCGTTGTTCGTCAGACCTTCGCGTCCGAGCAAGCCCGCGCATGGGATGACGAAATCGCCCGGTATGTCGAAGAGAATGGCCTGGATGAGAAACTCGCGCATGCTGCCGAGGACAAATACTTCGGCACTCTGGCATCGGCCAAACCGCAGATCTATGGAATCTATTGGTCACGTCCCCAAGTCCAGGCGCGACAATCCGAGTCGCTCACCCGTGTCCGCACTTTTCTAAACAGGTTGTGGCTGGCCGGGAGTGAGGGCCGCCGTCATTTCGATCCGGATCGAGTGCCGGTGTATGCCGATCGGATCCGCAGACGTCCGCCCGGATCAGCATCCCTCGGGCTTTCGCCTCACGTGGATGGCGGCTCGGTCGAGCGTTGGCTGGAGCCGAATTTCCGCAAGGTGTACCGGCACGTTTTCTCCGGCGATTGGCGCAGGTATAACGCGTTCGATGCGGCTTGGCGTCCGGAAGTGCAGGAATTTCCATCTCCCGCGGTTTGCTCGATGTTTCGAACTTTTCAGGGCTGGACTGCGCTGACTCGGCAAGGCCGCGGCGATGGCACGCTGCAGTTAATCCCGGTCGCCGACAGCATGATCTACTTGCTCTTACGAGCTTTGCAGGACGATGTTCCTGAGATAGCGTTGTGTGGCGCCAAACCAGGACGCGCCCTCTCCGTTGAGCCGGAATGGCATGCTCTCCTTCTCGAAGGCCTGACATCCATTCCTCTGATGCAGCCTGGCGACACCGTCTTCTGGCACTCGGATGTAATTCATGCCGTTGAGAACGAGCACAAAGGCAGTGGCTACAGCAACGTGATGTACATTGGCGCAACCGTCGGTTGCGAGAAGAACACCGCCTATCTTGCGAAACAGGCGCCGGCCTTTCTATCGGGAAAAACGCCGCCGGATTTTGCGCCTGATAATTTTGAAGTGGATTTCCGCGGCCGGGCGACAGAAGCGGATCTTACGGCACTCGGCCGAAGTCAGTTAGGCCTTCCCCCAGTCGGGAGTGCAACATCCGTTGCACTATGAACTTCGGTCGCATGGCACGAAGCTCTTGATCCGATAGCGGTTTGCGGTATCTGCCTTTCCTCTGTCACGTTGTGTCACAGTGGTGCAGCCTGGCTGCACGGCGCGTCCTTTTTTCCACCGTCTTGACACGAGAAGACTTCAAGGAACAGAGGCGGCATGGCACGGAAGATGCTTCTGCCAGTGTAGGCAGTGAGGTCGATCCCCACGCCTTCAACACGAAGGAATGGAGAGAGTGAAGACTCCACTGGACTAAACGCGATACAAAATCGCGAAATGAATAACTGGAAGGAGAAGTTATGCAGACTCCAAAACTCGTCCGCTACTCGATGAGGACGATTATCAAATTGGCAGTGGCCGCCGGCCTCTTCGTGGCGCTGCGGTCGCCCGCCTCCGCCGGACAGAGCGTGTGCATGTGGATCGGCTCAGCCGACAGCGGTAACGGAAACATCAAGGCACAACAAAACTGTGGCGTGACCGGCACCTATCATGTGGACGTCTGGGGCGCGGGCCATCCGAGGACGCACTCTCGCGACTACAGATACACCGGCGTGGTCGCCATTAACCATATCTTCAATTGGAGGATTCCAAGCGGCGCGCAGGTTTGTGGCGAGCTTTGGTACCACAAGCCAGGGGGCGGGTACGAAAGCAAGGGCCTGCCGTGTTGGACACGACCGTAGAGAACAACATGCGTTCGGGTGCGTGTGCCGGTAGCCTTTGCGTGATGTTAGGGCGTGCAACCTAAATATCGAGCTGCGCGCAAAGGAAATCCACCACCCGCTCGAACGGATCGAAGCCAAACGCTCGAGCCACAGGCGCGCGAAGGTTTGAGTTGGCATTCACATCATAGAAAACGAGTCGTTCATCAGCGGTATCGAGATACTCGATACCGCCCACGTCCAGGCGGCCGGCGGCCATGATTTTCTTCCCAGCTTCAACCGCCGCTGCTGGAACTTCCGGATAGGGATGAAATTCGATCGGGCCGGCCGGCCTGGCATCCGTTACGACACAGTGCGAATCGCCGCTCTCCGGGTTACAAACTTCAGACGGGCACAAATTGAATGAACCATGCGAGATTACACGCATGGCGTAAAGCAATTCACCCCCGAGGAACTCCATACGCACGATCCCTTGCGTCGGATCAACGGGCACATATTCTTGAAGGAGGAGTAAATTATCAGGCAACCAGACGTCCGGTCGTTCACCAAGAAGCTGCCGCAGTTCACCTGGTGAATGCAGAAGATATATGCGCGCCCCGCTGCCGCCCTGTTCCGGTTTCAGGAGAGCTGGCCAGCAATTGCCCCAGCGGTCAATCGCTATATCCACATCGTTAAACGTTAGCGTCTTCGGGTGCGCGATGCCCAGTTGCTGCATTAACGCCACCTGTGCAGATTTACTCAGCTCGAGCGAGAATGCGCGCGAGCCGTTCAACACTCGCGCGCCCCTGAGCTCGAGCGAACGCATAAGAGCAAGCGCGAACGGCACGGCGCGCGCGTTGCCCCGAACATAGGCGCTGGGGCTGGCCTGATTGAAATAGAGGCGAGCGTCTGGCAGCGATGCTGGATCAAACGCCCCCGATTTTAGGTCGTACTTGCCGAACCGAATGCCACGCGCCTCGAGGGCTGCAAAAAGCGGTTTCTGCCATTCGGGATGTTCGAACAAGATGACAAGATCGTGGGCCATACTTTAATATCAGCCGATGCTGTATATCGCCCGCCTTAGTGGACTGCCAACCGGCCCAATTGGCTCGTTGTGATGTGTGGCCAAAAAGCCCTTCAGCAGGCCACCTGGGAGAGATGACCAGCTGAAGGGATAGGCAGAAGGATCGCTATTGCTTGGCAGAAGAACTATTTTTGGTAGCCGGCGGCTCCTGCGGGATAGCGCCAGGCTGGAACAAGTCTGATAGGTCCTCAGCATTGGCAGCATCGCCGAGAAATGGCCCTACGCGGAAGATTTCTTGCATCGTGCGCAGGTCGGAGGAGTGAGTATAATTTACCGGACTCGCGTAGGGAACTCCGTCTACGTTCCGGTGTGCGTGCGGGGAGATGATGATCTCCGGAATCGTGTGGCTAAAATCGTCTGGATTGTCGCCCGCGAGTCCGTCGGATTCCGATTCATCCCACCACAGGATAATCACGCCGTTTTCCTTGTACGCCTTAGAGGCCATGATCATAGGCACGATCTGGGCTAACAAATCGTCGCCCTGTCTGATTTTTGCGGCATCTCCCGTGAGGCCTTTATAGCCGGCCGCTAGAGCCGTGTGCATGTCATTGTACTGATTCGGCGTAATCCAGTTGTAATCCGCGACTGTGTTGTTGTCCAGATCCGCTTGTAGTTGCTGGAGTGGCGCATAATTCGCTGAGAGCGGATTGCCCGGAGTCGGATCGTTGCCTCCATTGGTATCGGTGAAGAACACCATGGGATTGTGTTTCGCCGCATAATTATATTGATTTCCCAGGTTGTACGCATTAACGAAGCCGCCGGCGAACACGCCTGCGAAGCTGCGTAATGGAACAGTCCACGCATCCTTTGGTAAAGGAAGATTCAGCAAGTTCCCGCTCGCGTCACGTGTGAGGTCTGTGTCCTCTTGATACGAGCGCCAGGTCTTGCCGGCTTTGCTGAGAAGTGCGCTCAAATGCTGGTGTGTGTTCTGATTGGTTCCACCGGTAGTTGCGTAAGGATCGTTGTCGTTCAATACGCCAAAATTTGTTCCGGCTTCGGACCAGATATAGCTTGGCTCGGACGGGTGAATATGAGGATTGTTTCCGCCAGGTGTGGCCAGCACGTTGTGATAAGCGGTAGCGTAGGCAACCTGCTCGCTAATGTTTACGGCCTTGCCATTGATGATGGCGGCGGCAGTCCCGTTGATCAGATTGTTAAGGAACGGGGCATTAGGATTTTGATAGATCTGCTGGATTCCTCCGGTGAACTGATTGGCGGGTTGCGTCCAGTTGTGATTCTCCATCGCGATCACAAATACGGTCTTGACGGAAGCGCCGCTGGCCCTAAAGCCGCAGAGCGCCCCTAAGAGCGCAATGGCGCTCAACGCGCAGCGCTGTTTAATGTGAAACAAGAAAAACTCTCCTTGACGATGATTTGCTGCGTGTGCTGGAACGTGCTTGCTCATTCGCGACTACCAACACGCGTGCAAATACTGTTTAGCAGCGTAGCGTTACAGTACGATAACCCGAATGTGAACATCAGAAAACTTCTCACCGAATTTCTATGACCCGGAAAGAAGGACTTTCGGGTAGAATGCTGACAGGAGAAACCACGTGCGGTTCCGCAAACGTTCCGATAACCACTTTCAGACCGAAATCGAAGCGCATATCAGGCTGGAGATGGATCGCCTGATCTCCGACGGGATGACTCACGCAGAAGCGCACGCCGCCGCCCGGCGCGCATTCGGCAACGTGGCGATGGTTCAGGAGACACATTACGAATCCCAGCGCTGGATATGGTGGAACCCTTTGGGCCGGGACCTTCGCTATGGGCTCCGGTTATTGCGCAAGTCACCCGTTTTCACGCTGTCCGCCGCGGTAACCATTGCCCTCGGCGTCGGCGCCAACACGGCAGTCTTCCGCCTGGCGGACGCTGTACTACTGCAGTCCCTTCCCGTCCAGTCGCCGCAGAATCTCGTCTTCATCGAGTCCGCCGGCGCCACGGTGTCCTCCTCCGCCGCGCCGTATCCATGCCTGGCTGGTCTAACCGATCGAACGGGTTCCTTTGCCGGACTGGCCGTCTTTGCCACCGACGAGTTGCGTATCGAGATCGATGGCAGACCCGAACCGATTTTCGGGCAGGTCGCGTCCGGGAACTATTTCGAACTCCTCGGCGTCAAGCCGGTTCTCGGCCGACTGATGGATGGCAATGACGAAAAGCTCAATCCGCCGATTGCGGCGATCAGCGATTCTTACTGGCAGCGCAGGTTTCATCGCGATCCCCATGTGCTCGGCAAATCGATTAAGGTCGGCGATCGAATCTACACGGTTGCAGGCATCACGCCGCCGGAGTTCCTCGGTCTGGAGCCCGGCCGATCGGTCGACGTGACAGTTCCGATCGATACTTCTGGCAGCCTCCAAACCTACAAGGGCCCCTGGTGGTTCAGTGTCATTGCCCGCCTGCAGCCGCGAGTATCTGCAAGCAACGCACAGGTGGCGGCCAGCCTAGCATTTCAGTCGTGCATGTCGCATTCGGGCGCCCGGGCCGATGCCGCCACGGCGCGTTCGCAGCGGCTCGAACTTCATTCGGCCATGCACGGCATCGGTACTCTGCGCCGTAAGTTCTCTGGACCGTTGTTCGCATTGATGGCGATCGTCGTTGTTGTATTGCTGCTGGCCACCGTCAATGTCGCCAATCTTCTGCTGGCCCGTGGAATTGGCCGCCGTGGGGAATTCGCTATCCGGCTGGCAACCGGCGCTTCGCGAGGCCGCCTGATGCGGCAGTTGCTGGCGGAGACGCTGTTGCTGTTTGCATTGGGCGCAATTCCCGGCATCGTTTTGTCCGGCTGGGCAGTTGATTTAGTAACTGCTCTGTTCGCACAGGGCCGTCGTCCGATTACTTTGGAGACAAGCTCCAACTGGCATGTCCTGGCATTCTCGATAGCGGTCACTCTGACGGCGGCTGTGGTGTGCAGCCTGTTTCCAGTGTGGCGCGTTTTCCGTACCGATACGCAACAATCGATCAACGAAGCACAGGGGCGAACGAGCGAGTCGCGTGGAACCGCGGCGGTCATGCGTGTACTGGTCGGATTCCAGGTTGCCCTGTCGCTGGTGCTGCTGGGGGGAGCGATCACGTTCGCCCGAACGTTGGCGAACTTGCGCCACGTGGACCTAGGCTTCAGGCATGAAAGTGCGCTGACGATGTCGGTCGAACTTCCGCCGTCAGTAAAGAGCGGCGAGTCCATCGGATTGTGGAATCGGGTGTTGGCTGCTGCTCGGGAGACGCCGGGAGTAAACAGCGCTGCACTTTGCGTGTTCACCCCGTTATCGGGACGAGACAGCGGTGCGACGCCGGTCCGGACTCGTGACTATCGGCCGGCCAATCTGGAGGACAGCACGGTTCGGGTGAATCACATTTCAGACGGTTACTTCGAAACTCTGGGCATCCAGTTGCTTCGAGGGCGCCTGCTGTCCGGTCAGGACAAGCAGGACACGATGAAAGTTGCGGTGATCAATGAATCGTCGGCTCGCTATTTCTTCGGGGAGCGGGATCCGATTGGGCAGACCATCGAGTTCCCGAGAAAAGGCGCAGTGGACGCCGTGTATCGAATCGTCGGCGTCGTAGGCAACTCGAAGCATAACGATCTCCGCGAACCGTCCCCTCGCTTCGTTTTTATTCCGATTCAGCAGCCTTTGGATGCGTACCGCCGGCTTACGCTTGTGGTCGCCCCCGCTGCCGCCGGTAAGCAGGCGGAACTCCTGAAAGGGATCCGGAGCCGGCTCGCCAGCCTCGATCCGGAGTTGTTGATTTCCGAAGTGATCACCATCCGGCGGCAGCTTGAGAGCACCCTGCTTACCGAGCGGCTCCTGGCCGAACTTTCTGCGGCTTTCGGAATCCTGGCGCTGATTCTTGCCTCAGTAGGGTTATATGGTGTGTTGAGCTATCGAATTGGGCAGCAACGCCAATCGATCGGAATACAGATGGCTTTGGGCGCATCGCCTTCGTCGGTAGCCTTTAGCGTGCTGCGGCAAAGCGCCTCCGTCATTGCAGCGGGAATCGTTTGTGGCCTGCCGTTTGCGTTTCTGGCAGAACGCATGGCCGATTCCTTATTGTGGGGAGTCAAATCAAGCGATCTTACGACGTATCTGATCGGGGCTGTGGTCTTGTGTCTTGTCGGATTCGTTAGCGCTTTGCTGCCGGCGCGACGAGCGTCGGCCATAGAACCTGCAGAAGCATTGCGGCACAGTTGAGCAGGGTCAGACATTTCTAGAAGATGTTGCGCAGCAGAGTCATGCGGCGTAGGCAGAAGGCGTCGTAGGGTGCGAGGCCGGAGAAGACGAGCGCCCTGCTGCGGCAGTTGCGATTGATCCATTTCGCGGGCAGACGGTAGCCGTGTCAAGCCACCCCACATGGTTATTTCGCCGGATGGCGATCGCCGATCAATTGTCCGATCAGCGCGGTGAGCGAATCTTCAGACCGAATGGCATCACGAAGGATCGTTGCCTTTAGGCGTTGTCTGAGCCCGAATGTAGCCCTTTCGATCGATGATCACGATTTGGGGGACGACGTAGAGATCCACGATTGAGAAGCCGAGAAAGTTCAGGGCCTGTTCCGGCGTGGTCCACGCCACGGGGAAGTTGAGGTGGAAGTCTTTCACGAAATTCTCGACAAGAAGATCGGCGTTGGGATTGATGGCTGCGTCGAGGGCTTGGAATCCGCGTCCAGCATAGGTTTGCTGGAGCCGATTTTGGATCTGGGAGGCCTGCTGGCAACGCATACAGGTCGTGTGGATGAATTCGAGAGACACTACCTTTCCCCGGTACGAGCTAAGAAGCCGGTCTTGGCCAGCGGGCAGGCGAAAGGCAAGCTCAGGCGCTTTCTTGAGCGGTGGCGCGGCGGCACCGGCGATTCCCGCGAAGAGAATCAGGATTGAGAAAAGCTTACATGCGGTGTTGCTCATTTGGTTTGTTTCTGCCTTGGCGTGTTTTGAATGTTCGCTCCACATCGTTCGCAATAACCACCCGCTATGGGAAGCAGCGTAAGAGAAATTGCCAGACCAGCTAACAGAAAGCGAATGAGATGCGGCACAGGCTGGTTCAATCGGCAAGACAGGATTCGCTCGAAACGATCTGCCAAGCTGGACCCGCTCATTGCGCTAATGCCTGCGAGATCGGTCGAAAAATGAAATCAGCAGACCTTGACGAGAGCGGCGATGTAGGTGCGAGGAGTTATACCGCACCGGATCACGGCCTCATCACAAGCACGCTCGAGTTCGGAGATCAACCGCTTTTCGGCGAACCAAAGCAGTGGATGAAACCAAAAGATACAAGCCACGGCGTGCACAAAGGCGCTCGAAAGATTATCGCGGCGACGGGCATGGGCCAGCTCATGCAATAGCACGGCGTTGTACTCCATGCTGGACAGGCGTTCGCGCAGACCTTGTGGGATAGTAATTGCCGGACGGAACAGGCCTACTAGGGAGGGTTCGTTTGATGACCTGGAAAGCCCTATTTCTATGCCGGCGGTAAAGCCAAACGTTTGTCTGGCACGCTCCAATGCTTCCTTTTCCTCAGATCCGGCCGGCATGAGCATATAGCGGCTTTGGCCCAGGCGAATAAACCATCCGGCAAACATAACGGTCGAACCGAGCAACCAAAGCGCCAACAATGGATGAAATCCATTTTGGATGGCATCGGTGAAAAGGTGAGAAGGCCAATTTCCAAATAAGGCCAGTAATAGGGCCGAGGCACGGGCCGCCAAGTAGGAAATCCAGGCAGTGGCGGGCAATAGAAAAGCAAGTTGTGCGCCGGTGGCGGTAAGCAGAAATGTGGGCGCCAATAATTTTGAAACGCCGATAAGCCAAAGCGCGTGGCGGACGGCCGCACGCTGCCGCTGAAGAGAAGCGGCGATAGCACCTAGCAACAAACAGAGCAACGTCGATTCGATGAGATGACGAACAAGCAGGGCGCCCATTACTCTTTTTCCATGGCACTTAGCCTTTTTTCCAGCTCCCGGACGTCGTTCAGCGTCAGCTTGCCTGTTTCGACGAGATGGGAGACCACCGGATCAGCCGAACCACCGAATAGATTCAACAGGTCGCCAATTAGCTGGCGATGGACGGCTTTGCGGGTCAAGACAGCCTGGAAAATATGAGCGTTTCCTATTTTCTTTATCCGGCGCGCGGCGCCTTAATTCGCTACGTTACGGCGCGTCCAGCGTTATGCGACGTAGGCAGAAGGCGTCGTAGGGTGCGAGGCCGGAGAAGACGAGCGCCATGGCGCGCCCGTTGCGATCGATCCATTTCGCTGGTAGACGGTAGCCGTGCGTGTGGTCGAGATCCCAATGCTCGGTGTGAAATGCGGTGGTCCACGGTCCCCATGGGTTGGGCGCGTCGTAGATGCCCCAGCCGCTCTCCTGGTTGTAAGCGACTGCCAACAGATAGCGCCTCAGGGCGGGATCGTAGACGGCATCCACGCGGCGGCAGTGGCGCGGGTAGCGAAAGATTTCGCCGCGTTGCCGGATGTCGGCGGTCCAAACGGGATTGCCGTTTGGGTCCAGGCGTTCCAGAAATTCCCAGGCAGAGCGATCGCGCAGGCGATCCTTTCGCACGCGAGCCAGCAGCAGACTGTCGTCGCTTTCGTAGGAGCTTGGGCCATCTTGCGAATACGTGTAGACGTATTCATCGCGCGCATCGCGATAGTTCTTTCCGAAGTTCAAAAAGGATGGAGAGCCGAATCCGGATTCGAAGCGGAAACCCCACTGCCATGTTTTGCCGCAGTCCGCGGACCAGGCAAGTTGGGCATTGTGCGCGTTGCGCACCCAGAGATACAAAACGCCATCGATCATGAGCATGCCGCTGGCCTTGAGCCCTTTGGGACCATCGCCGGTTCGTTCCCCGCTGGCAGAGCGGATGTTGACGCCACGAAAGTGACTGGACGAGCCTTGGATGCGGGCGAATCCCAGGCTTAGTTTTTGGTTGATGTAGGGCTCGAAGCCGTTTCCATCGCCGTAGGCCGCATATTGCGAGTTGTCATCGGCCCAGGTGATGGGCCAGTTATCGCTACCGATTGCCTGACGCAGGATATTTGCAGGCGGCGCGAACTGAACGGCACGAATCACGCGGCTCGGCAAATAGGCGTTCTTGTTCGCAATCGCCTCCACAACGGGCCGCAGCAGGTATTGAACCGCTGGCGACCAATAGCCGTGGGATCGATCAGGTAGAGCCAGGGCCTGGCCGTTGCGAACTACGATCAGATCGAGACTGGGGACAACGAGTACGATTTGATGTCCCGCCCCTGCGCCAGCGAATGCATCTTTGGGAACACCTTCCCAACCGCCGTTGGTATTGATCCACCAGCACAGACCCGAAGCGGGGACATTGGTATCGAGAGGCCCGTGCGGCAGCGGCGTGCCGGCGTAGGTCAAAGCCTGATCAATTAGGGGGCGGGAGAGTAACTGACGGTGAGCCCATTCGCCGCACTGCAGCATGAGCATGGCGAGCTTCGCGGCGGCTCGCGGAGTGAATGCAGCGCCGCCCCAATTGGCATAGAGATTTAGTCCGTCAGTTTCGTAGGCGCGGCCGTATCCGATCGACCAGGCGGAATCCGGAATTCCGAGTGGCCGCATAATGCGCTGTTCGAGCAGCGAGTGGATGTCAGGCGTTGCGCTTCCGCGCAGGCTCGCAGTCACCGCATAGGAGAGCGCCGCCATTCCGGGATTGCTGTAGGCATAGCTCGTTCCGGGCGCGAAAACAATGGGGCCCTGATGGATGGCGATCGAGAATGGATTGGGATCGCGGCGCCAGAACGCGCCTTTCCATCCGGGCAGTTTGTCATGCGGAAGGTTGTCCTGTTCTGCATCCTCAACACCGGAAGTGTGAGTCGCGAGCTGGCGGATGGTGATGCGATTCTTGACCGGATCGTTTTTCCAGGCGGGAATGTATTTCGCGGCCGGATCGTCCGGCGCGATGCGGCCGTTGTTCATGGCGAGAAGGAGAGACAATCCTCCGACCAGCGCTTTGGCGAGTGATGCGGTGCCCTGGCGCTTCTCCGGGCCGTTGCCGGGCGCATACCATTCGTAAGCGATTTTGCCGCGGCGGACGATGAGCAAGGCGGATGTTTTGCGCGCGGCGAGATCGCGCCGCAGGGTTTCGAATTTTGCGGTATCGACGCCTGCTTCGGCAGGCCTTATGGATTGCCAGTCCGGCTGTGCATTAGCAATCGAAGCAGCCAGAGCGCAGGCCAGTATCGACGATCTCATTCTCCTCATACTCTACGTTCTAATGATTTCGGCGTTCCTACACTGAAGGGATGTTGCGGCGCTTATGCGTATTTTGTGGATCCAGTTTCGGGACGCGACCGGTTTATGCCGAAGCGGCGCGGGAATTGGGGCGAGTTGACGGAACGCGGAATCGAACTCATCTATGGCGGATCGCATCTTGGGCTGATGGGAGCGTTGGCGGACGCTTGTCTCGCACGGAGCGGGCGCGTTATCGGAGTGATGCCAAGAGCGCTGGTGGAGAAAGAGATCGCACATCGAGGATTGACGGAATTGTGCATCGTGGAATCGATGCATGAGCGGAAAGCGCTTATGGCGGATCTCGCGGAAGCTTTTATCGGTCTGCCCGGCGGCTTCGGTACATGGGAGGAATTTTGCGAAGTGCTGACATGGTCGCAGCTTGGGTTACACCGCAAAGCATGCGCGCTGCTCAATGTGAATGGTTATTACGATCCATTGCTGGCGATGGTCGATCGCGCGCAGCAGGAAGGTTTTTTGCGCGATGTGCATCGGGAACTGGTGCTTACCGACACCGATCCCGAGCGGCTGCTGGATCGATTGAGCAGCTATGTGGTTCCGGCAGTAGATAAGTGGATCGGCCGACGGGAGAGATAGGGAGTCACGAGTGTACCAGTTGGTAACGAATATGTTGTATAACGATATATATGACTCAGCGTGAACTCAAGAAAGGTAGCGCGGAGCTGCTGATCCTCTCGCTCGTTGAACAGCGCGCGCGGCATGGTTATGAGATCAGCAAGCTGATTGCGGCGCGGTCGGAGGGGACGCTCACGTTTCAGGTGGCGTCTTTGTATCCGCTTTTGTACCGGCTCGAAGGGCGTGGTTGGATTCAGGGCCGCTGGGTGGAAAAGCCGGGGGAACGGCGGCGGCGTTTTTACCGGCTAACTCCGGCGGGACGCAAGGTGCTCGCGGCGCAGCGGCAGGGTTGGCTGCAGTTCGCGGAAGCGATACGGCGCATTACGGGAATCGAATATGCCTGATTGGAAAGCGATCGTTCGGGAGCGGCTGGCCGGACTTGGGCTGCGCGGGGCGCGTGAAGCGGAGATCATCGAAGAGCTGGCGCAGGATTTGGAAGAGCGCTATAGCGAATTGCGCGCGCAAGGGGCGTCAGAAGCCGAGGCGCGGCGCCGCGCTGAGGAAGTTTTAGGGCAGAGTGAATTACTGGGCAAGCAGTTCGAGCCAGCCGCGCCTTTGTGCGGATTCCGGCACGATGTGCGGTTGGCGTTCCGCAACATGCGGGCGCGGCCGGTGTTCACATCACTGGCAATCGTCATGCTTGCGCTGGGCATCGGCGGGAATGCGGCGATTTTCAGTATCTTTAATGGGATGTTTTTACGGCCGCTACCGTTTCCGAATTCGGAGCGGCTGGTGGATGTAGACGAGACCGCGCCCAACTGGAATTTGAAATATGTAGGCGTTTCGAATTTCGATTCCAACCTTTGGCGAAAGCAGAATTCGACGTTTGAGTCAATGTCGTTCTTCCAGTACCACAGTGTCAATCTCGCGGGGTTCGGCGCCGCACAGCGGATCTTAGG